>CAWBBX010000017.1:0-85397 GCA_963787005.1 uncultured Bacteroidota bacterium | reverse complement strand
CACTTATTGCTACATTTATCTTTTGTCCCCCCTTATAATACTTACCCGAGTAAAGATTGAACCAGCCGTTTCCCGACGGCAGGTAAACTTCTTTTGTTCTTTCTTTGTATGCAGTAACCGGGGCGACGAGCAGCGCGGGTCCGAACATATATTCGTTTGAAATGTTCGTTACGTTTTTGTCTTTTTCGAAGTCCATTACCAGCGCACGCATAATAGTGTAGTCTTTAAAATATACCATACCCGCAAGCGAATAAATATACGGCATAAATCTGTATCTGAGTTTCGTTACTCCTACCATGGCGTTGTACTCGGGACTTCCCTCGGGGGCAACGTTAAAGATTTCTCGGTACGGGTATTGTCCGTGCGATCTGTACAGCGGGCAGAACGCCCCGAACTCGTACCAGCGTGTAAGAAGTTCGCGCCATTCTTTCAGGTTCCCGTCTTTAGCGTCAATAAATTTATTCGGGACGGCAAAGCCGCCGATGTCGAACGTCCAGTAAGGCAGGCCTGACATCGAATAATTTAACCCGGCAGGAACCTGTCCCTTCATGTCCTTCCATGTGGAAGCGATATCGCCGCTCCATACCGCTGCGCCGTAACGCTGCTGCCCGGCGAACGCGGAGCGTGTAAGTATGAAGACGCGCTTATCCGGATCGACGCTCATCTGCCCGTTGTAAACCGCTCTCGAGTTTTCAAGTGAATAGGCGTTGAAGTATTCTGCGCCGGGCCCAAGCGCGGTCGGATCCATCAGGTATTTCCGGGTATCCATAGTCATATTGGAATTCATATCGGGCTCGGTTGCGTCGAGCCACCATGCATCAACTCCTGTCGGATAAATTTTTTCATTTATCATTTTCCAAAACAGTTTTCTCGCGCCGGGATTAAACGGATCGTAAAATGTTGAAAGGTAACCGGAACCCACCCAGTCCTTGTTTTTCATCGCCACATTACCAGAGTAAAGATATCCTTTATCCTTCATTATATCGTAATTCTTCGTACCGACGTAAAATTTCGGCCACACTGAAATCATGAAATGCTCGTGAAGCTTATTGTGCAGCTCGTCGATCATTGCCTTCGGATCAGGGTAGCGTGCGGAATCGAAACGCTGGCTTCCCCACTGATCTTCCTTCCAGTAAAACCAGTCCTGCACAATGTTATCGAACGGAATTTTCAGCTTCCGGTACTCGCGCCCGACCTGCAGAAGCTCGTCCTGCGTTTTGTAGCGCTCCCTGCTCTGCCAGAATCCCATCGCCCATTTTGGAGGGATCAGCGCTTTGCCGGTTAATTGACGGTAGCCGCTGATGACTTCGTCCATGTTAGTGCCGTCGATAAAATAGTAGTCTATCTGATGTCCGTATTCCGAATAAAGAGATAGTTCATTCTGCACGGCGGGATTGACCGGCGTTTTCACCTTCAGCGAAATGTATGCCTCGCCGCCGTCGGGTATCCATTCGATCCTTACCGGGTACTTATGTCCTTTTTCCATTTTAAGATCGAAGAGATGAACAAACGCGTTCCACGACTGCCGCCAGCGGTCAACGATTAATTTATTATCGATCCACATTTTACAATGCCCGGATGCGTACAGACGGAATTTATATAACCCGGACGAATCGGGCTCCAATGAACCGTTCCACACGGCCTTTCCGTCGCTTAACTTAAATCCTTCGGGAAAGTTTTTCAAAAAAGGAATGAACTCGTAATTAATTTGATCCTCGTCGCGCGTAAGGAAAATGTTTTCACTGTCTTTTGAGTTGTAGTAATTAGCCGAGAGTCCCCCTTCTTTACCGTCAGCGTTAAAAAGTTTAAAAGCCGAAAGCGGACCGTATTCGCGCGGGTCTCCGAACTTTGTGCGCGAATAATTATCCCACAGTATCCCGTAATTATTATTTGAGATGACAAACGGTATTGAAATTTTCGTGTTGTACTGGTAAAGATCGACGTCGTGTCCTTTATAATTGAACAGACCTTCCTGCTGCTGCCCGAGTCCGTAGAACGCCTCGCCTTCGGACGATTCAAACTGCTGCCGTATTCTATACAAAGATTTATTTTCCAATGTAACAGGTTCTATCGTGCTGCCGCCGTCCTTTAAAGTTGAAAGTATTCGTTTACCGTTCAGATCACAGAATTCAATTCCCCCTGTTTCCGGTGAAATTTTAACTTCCAGAGATTTTGTCTTAAAAACAACAGTATCTTTTTTTTGTTCGACACTAAACTCAGCCGGAGGTAATTTCTTTCGTTCAATCATCAGGCTCTTAACATCGGGAAAACTTTCGGCGTTCACCGCGCTGACGCGGATGATTTTACCGGTTACTGCTTCTATCCGCACCAGCTTGGCTCCGTTAACCAGAGTATTTGATACTGGCACAATAATGCCGTTATCAATCTTTTTAAATTTCTGCTGTGCTAATACCGGGATGGATAAAATTACTGCGAGGATTATAATAATCTTTTTCAATTGATTCGCCCCTCTCAATTTAATGAACTATCACTCGTTCGAAATTTCTGCAGCGGTTCGGGAAATGTTTGTGAGGATGAAATGCCGGTCTCGGCTTAAATAAAAATTCCGCTGATATTGAAATTTAACCGGGCAGCGGAGAAAAAGGAAACACCAACACCCGGCAGTAATGCCGGGTGTTAAATTTATTTAAGTATTCTTTTAAAATTACTAAAACATCAATTCCCTCAATACTTATTATTCTTTTATCGGAATAACAGTTATGAGAATATAAGATATATAGTAATTATGCAGAGCACCAGTATAATCGAAGCTATAACGTCGCCGCGCTTCCAGGTACTGCGCGATTCTTGCTTGTGAGCGGCCGTTGTCGTTCCGTAAGTCAAGCCGCTTAGTTTTTCGTAAGCAGGCTCTTCCGTCATATAACTTACAACAATCATAACACCGATACTTACAAGGAAGATTATCAGACTGTAGTACTGGAAGAAAATATTATTGACTATCCAGAGAAAAGAACCGGTCGTATAACTGAAATCCGAAAACATTTTTACCGGTGTATCAACTGCAAGTCTGAAAAGCCCCAGACCGAAACCGGTAATCAAGGCGGCCATACAGCCCTTCGCGTTCAGTCTCTTCCAGAAAACCCCGAGGAAAAATACGACGAATATCGGCGGGGCCAGGTAAGACTGCACACCCTGGAGATAGTCATACAAACCGCGGCCTCCCTCTATAACGGGTATCCATGCCAGCCCGATCAAAACCATAACGGAGGTAGCAACTCGTCCCATCCACACAAGCTGTTTCTGGGATGCCTTCGGTCTCAAGCGCGAATAGAAATCCATTGTGAATAAAGTAGACGACGCATTAAAGACTCCTGCCAGCGAGCTCATCAGCGCGGCGAGGAGTCCCGCCACTACAATACCCCTTATGCCGACCGGAAGAATATATGCGACGAGAAGCGGGAAGGCTTTTTGCGCGTTAGCCCTAATTACGTTTCCGCTCGCGTCAATTAATTGATGCTGAATAGCCGGTACAATGCCGTTCTTCGCGATAGCGAAGCATATAAGTCCGGGAATAATAAATATGAAAACCGGGAGAAGTTTCAGAAATCCCGCGGCAATTGAGCCTCTTCTGGCTTCGGTTTCGTTCTTGGCGCTTATTGCGCGCTGAACAATGTACTGATCGGTTGTCCAATACCAGAGTCCGATTATCGGAGCGCAGAAAAGCATTCCGAGCCACGGGTAGTTATCGTTGAAATACCAGGCCATCTTACCGGCTTCTTTAACCGGCTCCCACGTGCTTTGAACACCCGAAGGCACCATGGGTTTCCAGAGATTCAGCATCTCTGGTCCGACAGTCTGCGACAGCACGTGCCATCCGCCGAGAGCGTGGAGGCCGTAAACCGTAACGAGTATTGAACCGAAGATGAGCACCAGCGTCTGAAGAGCCTCGGTGTAAGCGACGGCGCGCATACCACCCAAGATTGTATAAAGTCCGGTTAAAACTATTACCAATATAGAGCCGACCCAGAAGCTGTTCATTCCGAGGAACGACACCTCCGGAAGAAGTACGCTGAACACCACGCCTCCAGCAAAAATACCGACCGCTATTTTGGTAAGGATATAAGCGACGAGTGAAATAGCGGAAAGAAGAGTGCGGTTACCCGGAGAAAAACGCTTCTCCAAAAACTCGGGCATAGTAAAAACTTTTGAACGCATGTAAAAAGGAGCCATGATCCATCCAAGAACAAGAAGACACCAGGCGTGGAGCTCGTAGTGCGCCATTGCCACTCCGTCGGTGGCGCCGGAACCTGCGAGACCCACTAAGTGTTCGGAACCGATATTTGAGGCAAATATAGAAGCGCCGACTATAAACCAGCCGAGGTGGCGTCCGGCGAGGAAATAATCGTCGGAAGTATCCTGCTTCTGTCTGATAACCCACCACGCCAGTCCCAGAATGATGGCGAAGTATCCGGCAATTACAATCCAGTCGATCGTGTGCAAAGTAGAGGTCATATTATTTCCTTTCTAATATGAACGGACTTTTAAATAAATTTTACTTCTAACAATAATTCTTAATTATGGTTACTTTACCGAAAATTTATAGATCGTCTTCTGTGTGTAAATTTCTCCCGGTCTAAGAACGGCGTTGGGGAAATTAGAATGATTGGGAGCGTCGGGAAAATTCTGGGTCTCAAGGCAGAGTGCGGTTCTGTGATTGTATTTCATCCCGTACTTTCCCTTGAAGCTTCCGTCGAGAAAATTGCCGGAGTAGAACTGCAATCCGGGCTGATCGGTGAGCACTTCCATCTCTCTTCCGCTCACCGGGTCGTACAAAACCGCGCAGCTTCTTACGCCGCCGTCGTAATTATCGAGCACCCAGTTATGATCGTATCCTTTTCCGTTCTTAAGCTGAACATCGTCTGCATTAAATATTCTTTCCGATTTTTACCGCACTCAGAAAATCCATCGGGGTTCCTTCAACATTATACAAAATGCCGGTAGGAATAGCTTCGGGATCTATCGGGACAAACTTTGCCGCATTAATTTTTAGTTCATGGTTTAAGATAGTTTTTTCGGGGTCAGCGCCGAGGTTAAAGTAGCAGTGGCTGGTCATATTGATTACGGTAGGCTTATCTGTCACCGCTTTATAAGCTATTACGAGTTCGTTATCGCCGGTTACTGTGTAAATTACTTCTGCATGCAAATTTCCGGGAAAGCCCTGCTCGCCGTTGGGACTCAGATAACTGAATTTAATGGAAGGTTCTTCCGCCTCATTTAAAAGCTCCGCATTCCACACTCTCTTGTGAAATCCTATAACACCGCCGTGCAGGGAATTGTTTCCGTCGTTTAATGTTGTTTGATATTCCGTTCCGTCTATCGAGAAGCGGCCGTTCTTCAGTCTGTTGCCGAAACGACCGATAATCCCGCCTAAAAATATTCCTCCCTGTTCGTATCCGGCGGCATCGTCGTAACCGAGAATGACATCTTCTGATTTTCCGTCTCTGTCCGGCACTTCAATTTTGAGTACCGAAGCACCGAAATTGATGAGAGTAACTCTCATCCCCATTTTATTCTTTAAAATATACGAACTGATTTCCTCGCCCGAGGAAATAGATCCGAAAGGTTTTACCGATATTTTAGAAGCGCGATTATCTTCTCTATTAAAAGATCTAACGGTGCTCGATGATTTATCACTGTTCATAAATTTTTTGGGGAAGATTTAACATTGCTCTCAACACGGATTTTAATATAAAACAATCAAATAAAAAAGTATAGTGAAATTGCAAAAAAAGTGTATTTTTTACACGAATAATTTTTTACATAAATTTTATGCAGCATGATAATATTTCCGATGGTTTAAGCTGTTTTCAATACGAAATATCATATTCTTGCAATTATTTGTACGTCGAGTGAAGAAATCCGGCGGTATGTATAAAAAGCCGGAGTTAAAATTATTGAATAACAAGAAGGAAGTAAAAAAATACTGTCAATATTCTTCAAAATCATTTAATTTGCATAATAATATCCGGTTCATTATAATATATAGGCTCGTATGTATATCTAAGTTATTTAATCCAAAGTTATAATATGAAAAAAATCTCAATATTAATTATTGAGGACAACAGGCTTCTGCGCGAAGGTATCACGGCCATGATCGCGAAACAGAGCGATCTTAAAGTGGCCGATGCGTTTGGGGATTGCACTAAAGCGCTAAAAAATATACATAATTTGAAGCCGAATATTGTGCTTTTGGATCTGGGTCTCCGAAATCAAAACAGCCTGCAGCTTGTAAAGGTAATAAAGAAGGATTTTCATAACATTAAGATTATCGCTATGGATCTGATACCGCTGCAGGAAAATGTGCTGATTTTTGTAAAAGCCGGCGTATCTGGCTTTATACTTAAAGATGCAACAGCCGACGATTTCCTAAAAACGATCAGAACGGTTGCAAGCGGAGGTAAAGTACTGCCTCAGCACCTGACGGAATCTTTATTTTCACAGATAGTTGAAAATGCGGTAAACGAATCAAGCAGTTCGAAGATTATCGACGCGGTAAAAATGACGAAACGCGAGCGGCAGGTAATTGAATTGATCTCCGACGGCTTAACCAATAAGGAAATAGCGCAGAAGCTTCACCTCTCTACTTACACAGTTAAAAGTCATATACACAACATCCTTGAAAAACTCGCTCTACATACCAGGGTACAGATAGCTAAATACGCAAATACTTCCGCAGATTATAACGATCATATTGAATCGATTTCATCAATCAAAGAAAATGATGATTAGTTTTTATCATCTTATCGGCCGCTGGCCGAATCCGCCGCGGAATAGCCTGAATAATAGAAATATTCCCCGGCCGAATATAATTTAAACCGTATTTATCAATCTAAAGGATTAATCCTTTTTTCATCCGTTTGAGTCATTTAATATTGAACGTATATTATCTACCTTATCTGAAATTATAATCGTATGAACTAATAAAATCCGACTGCGGACAATTCTCGCTATATATTATGTTCTATAATAAAAATAGAAGTTAAAACAGGTATTCAAATGAGCCGCAAGCTTCAAATCGGGATAATAGATCTCGTATCAAAAAAACCGAATAAAAAATTATTTGCACGTATAATGAACGCCAATTTCGCGAGCATAATGCCGCAAGTTGTAGGAGTCTGGTGCGAAGAAGAGGGACACAACGTTACGTATGTTTGTTATACGGGTAAAGAAGACCTGATGAGCGAACTTCCGCAAAGTGCGGATTTAATTTTTATCGGCGCGTTTACCGAAGGCGCGCAAACGGCCTACGCTTTAAGCAATCTCCTGCGGTCCCGCGGTGCCGTTACGGTATTGGGGGGGCCTCATGCGCGATGCTACCCGGAGAACGCGGTAAAGTATTTCGACTATGTCACGGGATTTACGGATAAAAATATTATTCGGGATATTCTATACGACTGCTCGCCCCACCGACCCGTGGGGATGCATTTAACAGCTCAGAGACAGCCCCTGTCGCTCCCCGGTGTGAAGGAACGCTGGAAGTTCATAGAGCCGACACTTAGAAAAGCCCCTTTAATAAAGATGGTTCCTATGCTCGGAAGCCTCGGATGTCCGTATACCTGCAGTTTCTGCATCGATTCAACCGTGGAGTACCGGCCTCTTGATTTTGATATTATGAAGGAAGACTTATCCTTCCTTCTTACAAAGTTCAAACGCCCTCTTGTGGGCTGGCATGACCCGAATTTCGGGATCCGGTTTAACGAATATATGGACGCGATTGAGGAGGTCGTGCCCCAAAACAGTATCGACTTCATAGCGGAGAGCAGCCTGTCTCTTCTTTCGGAGCCGCATATGAAAAGGTTAAAACGGAACGGATTCGGCGCCATGCTTCCCGGGATAGAATCGTGGTTCGATCTCGGGAATAAATCTAAGACCGGGAGCTTGACCGGGATGGATAAGGTTAAGCATATAGCCGAACAAATTAATATGATACTTCGCTACATCCCTTACGTTCAGACAAATTTTGTGCTGGGACTCGACTCGGACGAAGGCGAGGAGCCCTTTGAGCTTACAAAAAAATTCGTGGATATGACGCCCGGGGCGTTTCCGGGTTATTCCCTATTATCGGCTTTCGGACGTGCCGCGCCGCTTAACCTGGAGTACCAGCAGCAAAACCGCGTGATACCTTTCCCGTACCATTTCCTGGACAATAATCACGCTATGAATATTATACCTAAGAATTACTCGTGGCCGGATTTTTATTCTCATATTATAGGTCTCGGCGAACATACATTTTCATGGAACGCGATTGCAAGGCGTTTAGTAGCGACAAAAGCTTTTATCCCCCGCTGGATGAACGTAGTAAGGGCGATATCGGAAGAAGGATTCGGAAGGGTCGCGTTCAATAAAAGTATTTTAATGAAACTAAATTCCGATAAGAAATTCCGGGATTACTTTGAACAGGAAACAACCGAACTTCCGCAGTATTACAAGGATATAATAAAAAATGAAGTCGGCCCGTTATGGAATTGGCTTCCCGATGGCGCTATATACCACGATCAAAACGCATATCTTAAATCGACGGCGGAGCGAATTGCCGTATAAAATATATATCTAATATTTCGCGGATCTTTAATCATCATTTTTAATAAAGATTGTTTCTCGATATACATAACAAAAAATATTGAGATTTTGTTGACTATCCGGTGTTATTTTTGCAGCGAATTACTTATCGATAATTATTCATCACTTAATCTTTCCTATCGCACAAAACGATTAATATTGATTCTCAGCGGCTTTCATCATATTATGTAAGACATTCTTTCCATCCATAAAAAAGGGGTTTATCATGGTATTTATTTTATCTTTGCTAATTGCAGTAATAGCATTCTTGATCTGGCTGGGCGCCAAGAAGAAAATTTACAGAGACAATGTTCAGTATAGATCGATAGGCAGATTCGGGCTTATAGGCGCATTTTTTTTCGGAATAATCGCATTACTTCAATGCTTTACGCAGGTACCGGCGGGTCATGTGGGAGTTGTTGATTTTTTCGGTATAGTATCGGAAAGGCCGCTTCCGGCAGGAATCAATTTGGTAAATCCGCTCGCAAACGTAGTCAAATTTTCCATCCAGACAAAGGAACATAAGGAAACGATGCAGGTGCTGTCCCGCGAGGGTCTTACAATAGGGCTGGAAGTAAGCGCGCTCTACAGGCTCAATCCCGATTCCGCCGCAAGAGTTTATAAAACAGTCACCGGAGGCGATTATGAGACCATCATTCTCATTCCCCAGTTCCGCTCCATCAGCCGCTCGGTAACGGCTAGTTTCCAGGCGAGCGCTTTGTATTCAACCGAAAGAGAACGTCTGGGTTATTCCATACAGGAAGAACTCGCCAAAACCGTCTCACCCCGCGGTGTAATTATTGAAAATACTCCTATCCGAAACGTCGCACTGCCGGTACAGTTGACGGAGGCAATTGAACAAAAGCAGCGGGCCGATCAGGAAAGCCAAAGGATGGAATTCATACTCACTAAAGAAAAACAGGAAGCCGACAGGAAAAGGATTGAAGCAAAGGGTATAGCGGATTTTCAGACGATCGTTGCCGCGGGCATAAGTGAACAGCTGCTTCGCTGGAAAGGAATAGAAGCGACCATGAAAATTGCGGAATCCAATAATACCAAGGTTGTTATTATAGGGAGCGGTAAAGACGGTCTGCCTATTATTATGGATACAAAATAGCATGCCGTATTACCGACTTAGTTACATAGGAATAATATAATATCATCACAAGAATCGGAATTTGTATTAAAGCTGAAAATAAATCGATTATTGTTTACTAAAAGCAATTATATGCTTATGTTACAAATAATTAATAGGGGGTTTCCTAAGATTTGCGCTCCTATTTAAGGTTATTAATTATATTTATTCGGTTCTTTCCTGTTTTGGATTAGGGGAATTTTTATTTAATGCAAAAAAAAGGACAATATATACCGATATAAATGAGAAATTTATTAGATGGGAGTCCGGAAGCTTACCGCAGTTAATTGGTAAATAGTAACAAATTTACCATTACCGGAATGTTATCATAAAAAATCATCCCCCTATTGCCGGAATCGACGAAATAACACGCTGATTTACGGCTCGTAATTCTTACCTGATAATTACTATTGCATGTAAGCAATATGGATTACGCTTTACGTCACTGTTTCGGACGGGACTTTAGAATCGAATACCGCTAAAGGCAATGCAACAATTGTCCGATAGCAGGAATTCACGGTTTGAAGCAAAATGCGGCGCGGCCGGAACGCACTAATTTGTCGATTAAATATTACCGTCTTGTAATGTGCCAGACCTGCCTGCCGGCTATTTTCAGCAAGGGGAATTTATTTTTAATGTTATGAATTACACTATTTGAAGTCCTTGGATCCGGAGGATAGTTAAAGGATTCTCCAAATTAACGGCCGGATATTCCCTATTGCAAGACTAAGGTGAATGTATGGGAAAGAAAAAAAAGACCGATATTAAAAACAACAAGCTTAGAAAGCTTGCCGGAGAACGACTGCAAAATTATTCCGAAAATCCGGAAATACTTACTCCCGAAAAAATAAACAATCTTTTGCACGAACTGCGCGTCCACCAGGTCGAACTCGAAATACAGAACGAAGAATTACGCGGCGCGCAGCGCGCTCTTGACAAAGAACGTGAAAAATATTTGGACCTATTCGATTCCGCGCCGGTGGGCTATCTTACCTTAAACAAAAAATACTTTATCCTGCAAGCCAATCTGACCGTATCTTCAATGCTCGGAGTTAACCGTTCGAAACTTATCAACCAACCTTTGGCCGGGTTTATATTGGAAGAAGATCGAAGGACTTATTATGAATTCATTAGGCGTTATTCCGCAGCCGGAAATCGAAGTTCTTGCGAACTAAGAATGAAAAAGACTAGAGACTCCTGGTTTAATGCCGACCTGGAAATTTCCGAATTGACCGGTGAGGACGAAGAAACAATTTTATACAGGTGCTGCATTATAGATACCACTTTAACGAAAACAGCCGAGACGGAATTAAAGAAATACCGGGAACATTTGGAAGTGCTGCTTGATGAAAAAACTAACGAATTAAACAAAACGAATGATAAACTGTCTCAGGAAATTGCCGCGCTCAAGCATTCCGAGAAAACCCTTTTGAATTTTGAGAGTAATATTAATGAAGCGCAGGAATTAGCGCATGTCGGAAGCTGGCGATTGGAAACAAGCACCGGAAAAATATATTGGTCCGATGAAACTTACAGATTATTCGGGTGGGAGCCGGGTGAGGAAGTATCTTATGATAGATATATAAACGCAGTTTTTCCGGAGGACAGGGAGCTTGTAAGAAAAGGATTAATCGAGGCATTAGAGGGGATCATTCCATTTGAAAATGAACATAGAATTGTAAGGAAGGGTGAAATCCGCATTCATCATAGCATAGGCAGGATATACCGGGATGAGAACGGAAACCCGGTAAGAATAGTCGGTTCGGTTCAGGATGTAACCGAAAGAGAACTAGCCAAAAGAGAACTGCAAAGAAACAAAGAAGAATTACATAAGCTTACGCAGCATTTACAAACCATACGAGAAGAAGAGAGAGCACGCATTTCAAGAGGAATTCATGATGATTTGGGTCAAATGCTTACCGCACTAAAGATGGACCTCGCGTGGCTGAGAAAAGAAACGGGTTTATGCGATAAAAAAGTGCAAAACAAAATTGATACTATGTCAGGCATAGTCGATTCAACCATGCAATCAGTTCAAAGATTAGCGGCAGACCTAAGGCCGGGAATCCTGGATGACTTAGGACTGCCGGCCGCTATTGAATGGTTAACCGAAGAAATTCAAAAAAGAACGGATATTAGTATTGAGCTTATAAATCTGCCCGAGAATATTTCTCTCGAAGAGCACCTATCCATCACTATTTTTAGAATTATCCAGGAATCTTTAACAAACATTGTAAGACATTCAAAAGCTACAAAAGTTAAAATATCTCTGGAGGAATCAGGCAGGGATCTTCTTATAAACGTGAAAGATAACGGAATCGGCATCCCGGTTAAAAAAATCAGCGACTCCAATTCGCTTGGTTTGATAGGAATACGCGAAAGAGTTAGACCGTGGAACGGACTATTAGAAATTAAAAGTGAAGATAATGCCGGCACTGAAGTCTCTATAAAATTACAATTAAAATAAGAGAGCATCTATATGAGGATATTAATTGCCGATGACCATGCGGTAGTTCGCACGGGTTTAAAGCAGATCTTGAACGATATTAACGATATAGGTACTATCGATGAAGCATGTAACGGCAAGGAAGCCTTAATGAAAGTACAATCGGATTTTTATGACGTTGTTGTACTTGACATTTCTATGCCCGGTATGAACGGCCTTGATATTTTGAAACAATTAAAAACAGAGCAGCCGCACCTTCAGGTTCTTATGCTTTCCATTCACCCTGAAGAACAATACGCTTTGCGTGTGCTTAAAGCAGGCGCCTCCGGCTACCTGACAAAAGCAAGCGCCCCGGAAGAACTGGTTAGAGCCATAAAGAAAATATCCGCCGGCGGCAAATATATAAACGAATCTTTAGCCGACAGGCTTGCAGATAATATGGGGAATAAAACGAAAGCTCCATCTCATGAGTCTTTATCGGACAGGGAATTCCAGATAATGCTTATGATTGCTCAAGGCAAAACAATCAAAGATATTGCCGCCGAGCTTTTTATCAGCGACAAAACAGTCAGCACCTACAGATCCCGCCTTCTCAATAAGATGGGAATGAAGAATAACGCGGAACTTATTCATTATGTTAATATGAATCGACTGATAGAATAATTTATGCATGAATCCCCTCTTCTATCCCAGAATCTTCCCCTAAGACAATATTCATCATCATTTAATCTTTCTTACATATCTCCGCATTACTACTAATATTTGTTCTCACCGAACTCCCGACAAGATGCGAATTAAGGATGTAAAGTCGGATAAAAGCCGCAGTACGATTTTTGTAAGGCAAACACCGACAAAAGAATCCGCATTTACCTGATACCCGTTTGCAACGGCTTTTTCTACCTTTTAAATATCCGCAAAGCGGCTGTTAACATAGAAAGTGAAGTAAAGATGAAATTAATAATTGCCGATGATTCTGACCTGCTCCGTGACAGAATTAAAGAATCGTTAAAAGATCTAAAGGAGATTGAAATTGTCGGTGAAGCTAAAAATGGAATTGAAGCCGTATCTATTATAAACGATAAGAATCCGGATATGGTCTTACTGGATATTCGGATGCCGGAATTAAACGGTATTCAGGTGCTCAAAGAAATTAAAAACAACGGCCGCAAACCGATAATGCTTGTTTTTACCAACTATCCGTATTCTCAGTATAAAAAGAAATGCATAATAGAAGGAGCGGATTACTTTCTTGATAAGAATGTGGATTTTCAGGAAGTAAAAGATTTGATAGCACAGCTTGCGCAGACGGGAGAGTTAGAAAATGATAAGTGATCAAAATGTTATTTAAAACCGGAGATTTGTTCTCTTTTATTTTGACGAGCCTCTTTATACTCTTTGCTTATCCGTGTTCGGCAGGCCGGGCAGCAGTGAAGCCCGCTTCGAAATAAATAAATTGAAATCAAGTCAACTTAGAGTTTGAAAAAGTATATACGCATGAAAAGCCTTAATAAAAAAGAAAATCCCATAACGAATGCTGCCGTCAATGTTACTGCATTACTGGCAGCTGCTTTGGGATTCTTGGCAATACCCGGATGGATATTTAATATTCCCTACTTAGCAAGTTTTAGCTCGGACATAATACCGATGGCATTGAGCACAGCGGTTTTGTTCGTAGAATACGGACTAATAATTTTCTTTCACCGTTTATTTGCTTCAAGCCGCATTATGCGGCGTACCGGAATTATCTTCAATACTGCCGGAATATTATTGACATTGCTTTTGCTTTATCTTTCGCTGAACGGAATACATTTGAGTGAGGAACATTTAGGAATGAAATTAATCGGGGGAGGCAACGGATTAATTGTAGGACATATGTCCCCCGTTACCTCGATTGTTTTCTTATTAATTGGTTTGGCACTCATAATAATCCTAACGAAAACCGGACGGGCAAAACTAGTAAGAGTATCTTTTATATCGGCGACTCTGGTATTCTTAGTCTCTATAATACTTCTTTTATCTTATCTATTCGGAACACCCCTGCTTTACGGGGGGAGTTTCATACCCCCGGCGTTAACTACATCTTTTGCCTTTTTATTTCTCGGGCTGTCTTTACTTTTTATATCAGGGCACGAAATATGGACTAGCGAAGAATCGTCGGGTAATGTTAATTCACGTTCCGCTGCTATTATTTACCTTCTCTTTATTGCGCTTGCTGTAAGTATAATTACCGCCGGGTATTCGTATCAAAGATCTTACGACAAACACTACCGGGCAGAAGTAGAACAGCAGCTCTCATCAATTGCGTCTTTAAAAGTCAGTCAAATTACTCAATGGCGAAAGGAACGTTTGGATGATGCTAATTTCTTTTACAACAACCGTGATTTTTCTGTCTCGCTAAATAGTTACATAAATAATCCAAAAGATATCTCCGCAAAAAGAAGAATTCTGAATTGGATTAAGAATACATACAGGGCTTTACAATACAGTAAAATATATTTATACGCCTCAAACGGCGATGAATTAATCTCTTTTCCCGAATCTAATATTAAAGAACCTTATATTATTTCTGAACAAGCCTTCCAAACAGTTAAATCAGGTCAAATATATTTCCAGGATTTTTACCGGAATAAAACAGATAAGCGTATATATTTAAATATTTTAATCCCGATACACGCAGGACCGCCCGATACAAAAATTATAGGAACTCTTGCATTGTATATTGACCCGGAACGATTTCTTTACCCGCTTATAAACGGATGGCCCGGAGAGAGTAAAACTGCGGAAACACTTATAGTCAGGCGTGAAGGGAACGAAGTATTATTTCTTAATGAACTTAAATTTCAGAAAAATACCGCGCTCAATTTAAAAAGACCGCTGGCCGACTCAAAATTACCGGCAGCAATGGCCGCTCTCGGTAAAAAAGGAACTGTTGAAGGTGCAGACTACCGCGGTGTTCCCGTGATAGCTTACATTCGTCCGATACCGAATTCGCCGTGGCTTCTGGTTGCAAGAATAGATACCTCCGAAGTTTTTGCTCCTCTTAGTGAAAGAATATGGTTCATGATAATTCTGATCGGCGTGCTTTTGATCGGTGTCGGCCTTAGTGTGAGTTTAATATTGAAGCACCAGCGTGTAATGTTCTTCAAAGAAAAACTCGATGACGCCGATATACTTAGAGGTTTATCTGACCGTCATGATACAATTCTTGCCGCGGTATCGGAAATAATTATGGAGATTAACACCGACAAAGTTTACATCTGGGCAAACAACGAGGGAAAGATATTTTTTGGCGATGATGTCATAGGAAATAATGCGGTTTATTATCTGGAAGGCGGGCAGAAGTCGTTAAACGAAGTAGAGCCGATTCTTAACGGTCTCGAAAGTATGGTTTATTTAGAAAACCGGCAGCGGCGAAAAGACGGAGAAATACGATTGCTGGCGTGGTGGAGCAAAGTTCTAAAAGACGAAAACGGCAATGTAACCGGAGCAATATCTTCTGCGCGGGATATTACCGAACGCAAGCTTGTGGAAGACGCTTTGCGAGATTCCGAAAACCGATTTGCTAAGGCTTTTAATAACAGCCCTGTAGCAACCACAATCACTTCGGCGAACGACAACAAATATTTAAGCGTAAACGATGCTTTTATTAATGATTCCGGATTCACGCGCGATGAGATTATCGGACACACTTCGGAAGAGCTGAATGTATTTAGAGACAAAAATGATCGTGAACAACTGGTTTCAGAGGTTAGAAAGCACGGTTCCGTTTACGGCAAGGAATTGCATTTTAGAATAAAGACGGGAAAAATTCTTTCGTGCCTAATTTCAACAAGCTTGATAAACGTGAACGGGAAGCCTCATTTCCTTTCAACAATAATGGACATTACCGAACGCAAGCAAATGGAAGAACATGTTAAAAAACATAATGAAGAGCTCGAGCTTCGAGTCAATCAGCGTACGGCAGAGCTTCAGGCGGCAAACAAAGAGCTCGAATCATTCAGCTACTCGGTATCTCACGATCTTCGCGCCCCGCTCCGCGCAATTGACGGATTCGGAAAGGCTTTGATGGAAGATTATTATGATATGCTGGACGACCAGGGACAAGGTTATCTTAACCAAGTTAGAACGGCAGCACAGCATATGTCGGAACTTATTGATGATTTTTTGAAGCTGTCCAAAATTACTAAAAATGAGTTAAACAGAGAAGAAACGGATTTAAGCAGAATAGTCGAAGACATCTTCGGTAAACTTAAAAAAACGGAACCTGAGCGTAACGTAAAATTAAATATCTCCCCCGGGATTTATGTAAATGCAGACAAGGCTTTACTTGAGGTATTAATGTATAATTTATTGAACAACGCGTGGAAGTTTACAAAAAACAATCCGGACACCGTAATTGAATTCGAATCTTACGGAGAAAACGGGAGAAGAATATTTTCAGTTAAAGATAACGGCGCCGGCTTCGATATGGCTTATGCCGACAAATTATTTATCCCTTTCCAGAGACTTCATTCCCCGAAAGAATATGAAGGAACGGGTATCGGGCTAGCAACAGCAAAGAGAATAATTGCACGGCACGGGGGAAAAATTTGGGCGGAAAGTAAAATAGGAATGGGAGCTAAATTCAGCTTTACATTATCTTGAATAGGAAACAATATGAAAAATAAATCGATTCTTATGGTGGAAGACAATCCGGATGACGGGGCCCTCATTATCAAAGCGCTGGAAAACTTGGACTTTGCTTTTTCCTACGCAGTAGTGAACGACGGGAACGAGGCTCTGGATTATTTGTTTTGTTCGGGGAAATATTCCAAACGAAACATGATTGATAGCCCTTCGGTCATCTTTCTAGATCTTAACCTGCCTAAGATAAGCGGCATGGAAGTACTGAAGGTACTTCGTCAGAACGAAAGTACAAAGACTTTACCCATTGTAATTTTAACATCCTCAAAGACGGATAAAGATATCGCTTCGAGTTATCTGCTGGGAGCTAACAGCTTTGTGGTGAAACCGGTGAAGTATGATGATTTTGCGGATACTATCATGCAGGTCGCCGGCTATTGGTTAAAATTAAACGAACGGCCTTAAGATTAAAGAGGTAAAAATGAAATCCATATTAAATATTTTACTCATTGAAGACTCCGAACAGGACGCATTATTAGTTATGCGGGAGCTGGATAAAATGGCTGAAAATTCGGCTTTTGAAAGAGTTGATAGCGCAGATGGTCTTACCGCGGCTCTTGGGGTAAAAGAATGGGATTTAATCATCACCGATTATTCGATGCCGGGTTTCGACGGAATTACCGCGATAAAAATGGTTAGGGAACGGAACGAAGACATTCCGCTTATAATAGTATCCGGTACAATAGGCGAGGATGTTGCGGTTAAAGCAATGAAATACGGTGCAACAGACTATATAATGAAAGACAACCTCACACGGTTAAACGCCGCTGTTATTCGCGAATTAAAAGAAGCGGAATTAAGAAAAGAAAAAAGGATGTTAAGTGAACAGCTTAGGGAGAAAGAAGAGCTGTATAGAACCTTAGTTGAAACCTCACCCGATGCAATTGCTATGATAGATATTAACGGGGAAATATTATTCGCAAATACTAAAATTTCCTTAATATTAGGTAATCATGACGCCGGCAATATTATCGGTAAAAAGATTTTTGAATTTGTTGAGCCTGAAGAAATAGAGTCATTGAAAAATACTTTGAAAGATGCTGCCATTAATCCTATTAAAGGAAATATTGAACAGCGCTTAATAAGAAAAGACGGCAGCATTATAAACGTTGAAGTTAATATCGGCCATGTTTATGACTCTCCGGGCGCGTTAAAACATCTTATACTTATTATTCGAAATATAACCGAGCGTAAAATTGCCGAAAAGAAATTAGCGGCATCGGAGGAAAGATACAGGCTGCTTTTCCAGAGCGCCGCGGAAGGTATTGTGGTAGTAGATGTTGAGACAAGAGAGTTAAAAATTGTAAATGATGCTGCCTGCCGGATGTTTGAGTATTCGGAACAAGAGATGACCCGCATGAGTATTAAAGACCTGCATCCGCCTGAAAGCCAGGCAAATATAATATCTGAATTCGAATCACATGCGCAGGGAAACCGCCCCCCTTCCGTTGATATACCCTGCTTGAGAAAAAACGGCACTGTTTTCTATGCTAACATCTTCAATGCAGTTGCCTACATAGACGACAGGAAACACAATATCGGTTTCATTACGGATGTAACCGCACAAAAAGAAGCCATCAATAAAACAAAATTGTTAGCCCACGCAATGGAAAGCGTTAATGATTGTGTAAGCATAACGGATTTAAATGATAATTTAACTTTTGTCAATAATGCTTTCTGTAAAACCTACGGATATGAGAATGATGAATTAATCGGGCGGAACATTGCCTTAGTCAGGTCCGTAAATAATCCTGCGGATTTAGCGAAAGAGATACTGTCCCGAACCTTAAGCGGAGGATGGACGGGCGAATTATTTAATAAAAGAGAAAACGGTGAAGAGTTCCCGTGTTATTTATCCGCTTCCGTAATTTATGACGATGAAAAAAATCCGACCGGATTGCTGGGTGTTTCCTCGGATATTACCGGACGAAAAGCGGCGGAAGAATCATTAAAAAAGAGCGAGGGGAAATTTAGATCACTGGCGGAACAGTCTCCCAATATGATCTTTATTAATTCAAACGGCAAAATAGCTTACGCTAATGCTAAATGCTCCGAATTAACCGGTTATTCCAAGGAAGAGTTTTACGCCGATGATTTTAATTTTCTAACTCTCATTGCGCCCGAATATCAAGAGATTATAGCTCAAAACTATGCAAATCAATCTAAAGGCGAAAATTCAACAGAAACGGAATATGAGATAATTACTAAAGATAAAAAAAGAATTAACGCAATTATTATTACCCAATCGATTGATTATGAAGGCGGCAAGGCAATTTTAGGAACTGTTACGGACATAACCGAGCGAAAAAAAGCCGCGGAATATATTATAAATTCGGAACTGCAATTCCGTTCCGTTTGGGAAAACACCGCCGAGGCCATGCGGCTGACAAAAGAGGACGGTACAATAGTTCTGGTTAACGAGGCTTTCAGCAAGCTTGTGGAAATAGATCAGTCTGTCTTGGCGGGTAATTCACTCGATGTTATTTATAAGCCGGAAAAAAAGAGACACATAATTAAGAAGCATAAGGATTGTTTCGTTTCCCGCTCCGTTGAAATTCATATTGAAAAGAAGATTACTTTATGGAATGACCGGGAAGTATGGCTGGAAATAACCAATTCGTTCCTTCAATTTGAGAAGCAGCCTCCGCTGCTGTTAGGAATATTCAGAAACATAACCGAGCGCAAATGGGCGGAAGAGGAGCTACACAACAGCGAGATCCGCATGCGTACGCTGGTGCATACTATCCCCGACCTGGTTATGCTGAAAGATTTGAACGGCGTATACCTCTCCTGCAATAAAATGTTCGAACGACTTTTCGGTGCCAAGGAAGCGGACATCGTAGGTAAAACCGATTACGACTTTGTAGACAAGGAACTGGCCGACTTCTTCCGCAAGAACGATCTTTTAGCAATTGAAGCCGGTAAGCCTACCAGCAACGAAGAGTGGCTTACCTTTGCCGATGACGGCCACCGGGCTTTACTTGAAACAATCAAAACTCCCATGTTTGATGCGGCGGGCTCCCCTATCGGTGTACTGGGAATCGGACGAGACATTACCGACCACAAAAGGATGCTGGATGAATTGATTACCGCAAAGGATAAAGCCGAACAAATGAACAGGGTAAAAACTAACTTCATGAATAATATGAGTCATGAAATGCGTACACCGTTGGTTGCAATTCTCGGGTACTCTCAATTTTTATTGAGTGAAATTCGCAATACGGATCAAATAGAAATGCTTTCCGACATTGAAAACAGCGGGCAAAGACTACTGAATACCATAAACTCGATTCTAGACTTAACAAGAGTTGAATCCGACCTATACAAATTAACATTAACAGAAGTAGACCTTGTTAAGAAAACCGGCGACGCTCTGGAAAGAATGTCGGTTTCAGCCGTGAATAAAGATTTATACCTGCGTATTGAGAAAAAGGCTGAAAATGTTTTTTCAATGCTTGACACAAAATCTTTTAACAAGATTATTGAAAACCTTATAAGCAACGCCATAAAATACACAGAAAAAGGCGGTATAACCCTAGAAGTTGATAAATATATTGTTGAAGGCGAAAAATGGTCTGTGATTAAGGTTATTGATACCGGCATCGGGATATCCAAGACAAGTTTGAATATTATATTTGAAGAATTCAGGCAGGCAAGCGAAGGATTAAACCGTCAGTTTGAAGGAAGCGGACTTGGTTTAACAATAACTAAAAAGTTTGTGGATCTAATGAACGGGAAGATCGCAGTCGAAAGCGAGCTCGGTAAAGGTTCAACTTTTACAGTTATGTTCAAATCCGTCGATTCTACTTCAATTAAAAACGGTGATGAAGAACTGTCACGAACGGAATCTAAATCATCTAATCCCCCATTGCATAAAAACAATAAGCCTTCTGAATATTCTTTGCTTGTAGTTGATGATGACAAATTTTCCAAAGAAATAATAAGACTGTTTTTGAAAGATTTATATAGAATAGAATTCGTGGAAAAAGGCGAACTAGCCGTTCAATTGGCCGAGAACAATAAATATGACGCTGTATTGATGGATATAAATCTTGGAATTGGCATAAGCGGCATGGAAGCCGCCAAAAGGATAAAAAAACTAAAAGAATATGAAGAAGTTCCGATAATCGCGGTTACTGCCTACGCAACGGAAGGAGATAAAGAATTATTCTTAAATAACGGCTGCACCCATTATATCTCGAAGCCCTATGAAAAAGAATCTATCATCAAGATACTGAGAGTGGCTCTTAATCAGGAATAAACAGAAATAATTTTCATTAATCATAATATAATACGCAGATATCATCAAAATTATTTGGGGGCAATTTAATTAATGCCCGCTTATAATAATCTTAGGCTTCGGCCCTATCGCGGCGTCCGGTACGCCTCATTTTTCAATAAATGAGACTGCTTCAGACACTCTGCGGATAGTCAGAACGGCGGAATAATTATAGAAGACATGCAAGAGACAGGAAAACGTACCGGAAATTATAATTGCAGGGCCGCCCGTGCTGCCGAAATTGGGTTTTATTTACAAGAAAAAAACAATGAATACCACAAATACATCAGAAAGAATTTTAATCGCGGAAGACTCCCCGGATAATCTTAATCTCCTATCACAAATGCTGAACGAACACGGCTACAAAGTTCTTACGGCTAAAACCGGATCCGAAGCCATTGCATCGATTAACGCCGAACTGCCCGGCATAATTTTGCTGGATATCAATCTGCCTGATATAAGCGGATACGAAGTATGCACAAGCCTGAAAGCAGACGCTAAAACGAGTGATATCCCAATATTGTTTTTAAATTCGTCGAATGAAACTGAAGATAAACTTCGCGGATTTGAAGTAGGAGGAGCGGATTTTATAACGCAGCCTTTTATCAAGGAAGAAATACTCGCACGAATCCGGTCTCATTTGGAAATCGGCCGCCAGCGCGTTGAACTCAAACATAAAGCAGCTGAATTAGATTTATTAAATAAACGGCTTCAAGCAGAGGCGGCCGAACGTAAGCAGGCGGAAGCCAAACTTAACGATGAAACAATCAGGCGGGGAATTCTATGCGAGCAATTGCCTGAGGGCATAGTGGTAATTGATCCCGAGACTACGGGGTTTATTGAGTTTAATACGGCAGCCCACACGCAGCTGGGATATACCCGGGAGGAATTTGCAGAACTAAGCATAGCGGACATTCAAGTTGAGGAAACAAAGGAAGAAATCCGGGCAGAAATTGAGCGAGTTATAAAAGAAGGCAGGAATGACTTTGAGACTCTACAAAGAACAAAAGACGGAAAAATCAGAAATATTTCTGTGATAGCGCAATACATCGATAATCCGCGACATTCTATTTACCACTGCCTCTGGCGCGATATAACCGAACGCAAGATTGCGGAAAAAAAACTGCGGGAAAGTGAATTGCGATTAGAACAAGTGTCTGAAGGCGCCCGCCAATGGATCTGGGAGGTAGACACTAACGGCGTATACACATATGTAAATCCGATTGTGAAAGATCTATTGGGATACGATCCCGGTGAACTAATAGGGATTAAACATTTTTATGATCTTTTTGAGCCTGAACATAGAGAGGAGTATAAAAAGGAAGCCTTTGAAGCTATTGCCCGTAAAGAAATCGTAAGAGATTTTACGAATTGCAATATCCATAAGGACGGCAGAAGAGTGATGCTCTCTACACACGCTTTCCCGATACTTGACGGAGAAAATAATCTAACAGGTTACCGAGGGATTGACGTTGATATTACCGAGCGTCTGCTTATTGAAGAAACATTGCGCGAGAGTGAAAAGAAATACCGCTCGGTATTGGATTCGGCAAATGATGCAATTATCACAATAGACAGCCTGGGAATTATAAGGAATTTGAATCCCGGAACGGAAAGAATATTCGGCTATACAAAAGAAGAGATTATCGGGAAAAACGTGGTTATAATAATTCCGCAGGATTATCGGGAAAGTCATATTAATGGGATGAAACTTTTAAATATCGGCGGCGGGCATAAGGCGATAGGTGATACCGTAGAGCTATCCGGATTGCGTAAAAGCGGCAGAGAATTTCCGATAGAATTATCCTTAGCCGAGTGGGAAACTTCCAAAGAGAAATTTTTTACCGGCATTATTCGTGATATTTCACTGCGGAAAAAAGCAGATGAAGAAATAAAGGAGAGGAATGAGCAGCTAATTAAATTAAATGCGGAAAAAGATAAGTTCTTTTCTATCATAGCCCACGATCTAAAAAGCCCATTCAACGGTTTTCTAATTCTAACGGAGTTGATGGCTGACAGCAGTGTAGAATTTTCACTGGCTGAATTTGCCGAGAACAGCAAATTGCTGAACGAAGCCGCACGTAATCTTTATAAACTTTTGGGAAATTTGCTTGAATGGGCGCAGATACAAAAAGGTTCTATCAATTTTAATCCTAAGGATTCTAATTTATCTAAGATGGTTTCGCAGAGTATAGAAACAATTTATCAGCGGGCATTACAAAAAAGGATTGAAATTATTACTGAAATTGATAATACGCAAAAAGTTTACGCTGACGATAAAATGATTGACACGGTTCTCAGAAACCTTTTATCCAATGCGGTTAAATTCACAAGAAAAGACGGAAAAACCGTCGTTAAATCCAAACTATTAAACGACACGACAGTTGAGGTTTCGGTTGAGGATAACGGCGTCGGAATGCCCGCAAAAGACGTTGAGAGACTCTTCAATATAGAAGAAAAAGTGAGCTCGGTAGGAACCGAAGGCGAATTAAGTACAGGACTGGGATTATTGCTTTGTAAAGAATTTATTGAAATGAACGGCGGAAAGATATGGGCGGAAAGTGAATTGGGAAAAGGATCGAAGTTTACATTCACATTGCATAAATCAAATATAAATCCGGCGTAGGTTATAATTATGAAAAAGATCGGCAAAAATGGAACTATAGAATCAGCAAATAATCTCCGGCCGTTGAAAATCAAATTGAATTCAGGTGATGACACCGGCCAATTTGCTGAAAATATAATTGACACAGTTCGTGAACCTTTAATTGTTCTAGATCATGATTTAAAAGTCGTTACAGCCAGCCGTTCATTCTATAATTTCTTCAAGGTTAAACCAGATGAAACAATCGGAAGGCTAATATATGATCTGGGAAATGGACAATGGAATATCCCTAAACTGAAAGAGCTGCTCGAGACAATCCTTCCCCATAAAACAACATTCGATAACTACGAAGTTGAACACGTATTCTCTACAATCGGTAAACGAATAATGCTTTTAAATGCCCGGCAAATAGAAAGAGCCTTTGGAAAAGAAAAGATTATTCTTCTTGCCTTTGAGGATATTACCGAACGTAAAGAAGCAGAAGCCGGATTGGAAAAAACACGTAAAGAGCTCGCTGTAATTAAAAAATCCGCAGATGAAGTGAGTGAATTTGCCGAAAACATAATCGATACTGTACGTGAACCGTTACTTGCCCTTGATCAAGAATTAAGGATTGTAAAAGCTAGCCGTTCATTCTATGATTTCTTTAAGGTGACATCAAAAGAGACGATCGGAACGCTCATTTATGATCTTGGGAATCGGCAGTGGAATATTCCCAAACTGAGAGAACTGTTAGAGACAATTCTACCGGAAAAAGCAACATTCGACAACTATGAAGTTGAGCATGACTTTTCAACAATCGGTAAACGAATTATGCTTTTAAATGCCCGGCAGATAGAACAAGCCCTGGGTAAAGAGAAAATTATTCTTCTTGCAATTGAGGATATTACAGAACGAAAACTCGTAGAAAACTCGTTAAAAGAATCTAGTCGTGAAACAATTGAATATCTGGAAATTCTTCTGGACCACGCTCATGCACCGATTATTATTTGGGATTCCTCTTTAGAAATTAAACGTTTCAACCGTGAATTCGAAAAACTCAGCGGTTATAATTCAACGGAAATTATCGGAAAAAAGATCGATTTTCTATTCCCGGAAGCAAAAATTGAGTCAACGTTAGAGTTACTTCAAAATCATATATCAAATGAATATTCGGAAGTTATTGAGATAGAAATTTTAACAAAGGACAAGAACTTAAAGACAGTTCTGTGGAATTCTGCGAATGTTCTTTCTACAGACGGAAAAAATGTTGTAGCAACTATTACTCAAGATATTACAAAGCGCAAGCGCATGGAGGAAGCATTGAGCGTTTCGGAGATGGGGTATCGCCGCCTCTTTGAATCGGCGAAAGACGGTATTCTTGTCCTCGACGCGGAATCCGGGAAAATTATTGACGTGAACCCGTTTATGATAAAGCTATTCGGCTATTCAAAAGAAATATTCATTGAAAAGAAAATTTGGGAGATTGGATTCTTCAAGGATATAGCGGCTAATAAAGAAAAATTTTTAGAATTGCAGCAAAAAGAATATGTCCGCTTCGATAATTTGGTTCTTGAGTCGGCTGACGGGCAAAAGATCAATGTTGAGTTCATAAGCAACACTTATAATGTCAAAAATCATAAAATAATTCAATGCAACATTAGGGATATCACCCAACGTATACATGCCGCTAAAAGGCAGGCACTTACGTCGTCCATTCTTTCAATATTAAACAGAAAGAATGAGTGGACGCGGTTAGTCAAAAATATATTGGAGGAGATAAAGAAATTTACGGATTTTGAGGCTGCAGGTATTCGTTTAAAGGAAGGCGATAATTATCCGTACATTGAAACAATCGGATTCCCGGCTCATTTGGGGAAGATGAACAAATATTTATGTCCAAAAGATTCGGATGGGAAAACAAATTGTGATTTAAATGGAGACCCGTATTTGGAATGTATGTGCGGTAATATAATATCCGGACAGACGGATCCGTCGCTTCCTTTCTTTACAATCGGCGGAAGTTTTTGGTCGAATAATACTACCGGACTTTTGGCTGCTGCTTCCGAAAAAGATCACCAGGCGCTCACCCGCAATCGCTGTAACGGCGGGGGGTACGAATCGGCGGCATTAATCCCCCTCCATTCAGGCAATGACATAATAGGATTACTCCAACTAAGTGACTCGCGCCCAAACAAACTAACCATTGAATTGATTCAGTTTTTAGAAGTGGTCGGCGCGACAATCGGCATTGCATTCAAAAGGATGACAATTGAAAAACAAATAAAAGAAAGTGAAGAAAAATTCAGAAGGATAACCGAACAAATAACCGATGTCATATTTCTTGTTGACTTATCGGGAATCATTAAATTCACTTCACCGGCATCAAGAAAGGTGTTGGGTTATACCGGAGAAGAAATGACGGGCAGATCTATCTCGGAATTTATTCAGGAAAGTGACATTCCAAAAGGAATGAACGCGTTAGCCGAGATTATATCGAGCGGTACCGAATTAAAAAATTTGATCCTAAAGATTAAGAAAAAAGACGGATCTCTTATTGATTGCGAGATCATAGGTTCCGCAATGAGAAAAGACAATATTATTATAGGTGCTTTGGGAGTAATGAGAGACATCTCGGAACGGATAAAATCCGAAGAAGAAATTGTAATGCTCGCCCGTTCTTTAAAAAGTGTGAATGAATGTGTTTACCTCACAGACTTAAAGAAAAAAATAATATTCGTTAATCACTCCCTCCTTAATACTTATCGCTATAGTGAAGATGAGCTGATCGGACAGCCTATGAGCATACTTCGTTCATCAAATAACCGGCCCGAAATAGTGGATGAGATATTGCCTGCCACTTTCAACGGCGGATGGCAGGGTGAATTGTGGGATATAAGAAAAGACGGAACTGAATTTCCGGTTTATTTATCCGCATCAACAATAAATGATAAAAACGGTAAGCTTTTGGGACTGATTGGTGTAGCGACCGATATAACAGAGCGGAAAAAAATTGAGGCCGATTTATCTTCTGCGGCCGAATTGGCTAAACTTGGTTACTGGGAATATGAAGTGGATTCGGGGAATTTTATTTTCAATGACCGTTATTTCAGGCTAATACACGGCTCATCCACCGAAAAGCAGGGCGGAAATATTATGAGCGGTAAGGAATTTGCAAGAAAACTTGTACATCCGGATGATTCAAAACAGATTGCCGAGGCTTTGCAAGAAGCAATAAGTTCCCCGGATCCGGATTATTTAGGTAAGCACGAAACAAGAGTATTCCGGGAAGACGGAGAAATAGCCTATGTATCAGTTCGATTTAGGGTGCTCAAAGATAATTCGGGAAACACCTACAAGGTCTATGGTGTTAATCAGGATATTACCGAACGCAAACACAATGAACTGGAACTGATAAAAGCAAAAGAAAAGGCCGAGGAAATGGACAAGTTAAAAACCAACTTCTTAAATAACATGAGTCATGAAATGCGCACTCCCCTGGTTGCAATATTAGGCTACACCCAGTTTTTATTACACGATATCCGAGAAACCGAGCAGACGGAAATGCTCCTGGGAATTGAGAGCGGAGGTCAAAGATTATTGGAGACTATAAACTCCCTACTCAATTTATCTAGGTTTGTATCCGATAAATCCGCATTACAATTGACGGATGCGGATCTATTTAATGAAACGGAAATGATAATAAACAAGTTTAAAGTTTTAGCTGAAAAGAAAAATTTATACTTGAGGCTGGTCAGAAAAGCTGAGGATGCTGTATCTCAGCTTGATATGAACTCGTTTACTAAGATCATTGAAAATCTTATCGTCAACGCCATAAAATATACAAATACCGGCGGTATAACGATAGAAATTGATAAGAATATTTTGGAAGGCGTTAGCTGGTGCGTACTGAAGGTTAAAGATACCGGAATAGGAATATCAAAGGAAAACATCGAACTAATCTTTGAGGAGTTCAGGCAGGTGAGCGAAGGATTAAGCCGTAAGTTCGAGGGAAGCGGGTTGGGATTAACTATAGCCAAGAAATTTGTCGAATTGATGGGAGGTAAAATTACGGCAGAGAGTGAGCCCGGGATTGGCTCAACTTTTTCGATAATGTTTAAATCCGTTGTGCCGAACTCTATAACGGTAGAACCTGAAATACAGACTGCAATGGTGAATATCTCGAGTTATCCTTCGCAAAAGACTAAAAGTAAGCCGACCTTTTACACATTACTTTTGGTT
This sequence comes from uncultured Bacteroidota bacterium, assembly GCA_963787005.1. Lineage (GTDB taxonomy): Bacteria > Bacteroidota > Ignavibacteria > Ignavibacteriales > Ignavibacteriaceae > FEN-1297. Next base: position 57,448 of record CAWBBX010000017.1, on the reverse strand, counting down.
GAAGATGATAAATACTCAAAGGAAATAGCAATACGCTATTTAAAAGATCTGTATAAGGTAGAATTCGCCGAAAAAGGAGAAGTAGCGGTTCGAATGGCGGCGGACAAACAATATGACGCTGTTCTGATGGATATAAACCTCGGATTTGGCTTGAGCGGCTTGGATGCGGCAAACATGATTAGAAAATTAAAAGGATATGAAGAAGTCCCCATAATAGCAGTTACTGCGTACGCAATGGATAACGATAGAGAAAAGTTCTTAAACAACGGCTGCACCCATTATATCTCAAAGCCTTATGACAAGGAATCATTAATAGGGATATTAGACGAGGCTCTTAATAATACGCAAGTTCGTTCCGGAAAGGTCATTTCGGGGAAAACAGTGTCCTGAATATGCCGGGAATTCAATTGATTTCCGCTTTTGGTATGATGACGGTTCGGCATCTTCCGTCCGATAAAATTAGATACGGGGTAATCTCGGGAAGCAACAATTATACGACGAACATGTTTAAATATTGTTTATAAAATCACGCTAATGTTATTTCTCTTGTTTTAAATATATTATAGGATTTCACGGATTCAATCATGCGTTCAATTTTTATACAAATATATTATTTGTTTTTAGGCCTGGGGCCGGCAAATGAAGATTAGAACCAAACTAATCATATCGTTTTTGTTTTTTCTAATTCCGTTTTTGTTATTAGCAATATTCACAAATATAGTTTTTGAGAAAGAAGCAAAAGGTCATGCGCTTGCACGAGTTAAATTTTATTCTCATACCTTTGCTTTAACAATAGGAAGAGAATTAGAAAATGATAATAAACGGCCTTTGTTTTTTTCTCCGGAGGATCTCCAAGATTACATCCATGATTTTTATTTTCTCCAAAAGATAGATATGGTTGTTGTTGATACAAATAAGACAATAGTAGCGGATATAATAAAATCGGAAATTGGTAAAAAATATAATTTCGATAAGAATAATGAGGTGCTTTTATCGATACGGGACGGATCGGATAGGATTTTCAAGGAGGTAAGCGGTGCATACCCCAAAGGTATACTCTTGTATGTGCATTCTATAAAAACCGAAAACGGAAAAATTTTGGGCGCGCTGCTTATTAAGTACTCATCAATTCTAAAAGAATCCGAGGCGGATATAAATAAAGTCCGGCAAATCGTTTTATATGCCGTACTGGTTTTTATATTTATCTCCATATTATTAGGCTTTGTTTTATCAAAAAAAATCAGGATGCCTATTTCAAATTTGATTAATGCTGCTGAGAAATTTTCTAACGGCGATTATTCGGTTAGGATCCGGTCCGAAAGAAAAGACGAATTAGGCGAGTTGGGAAAAGCTTTCGATCAAATGATAGAACAGAGACAAAAATCTGAAGATCAAATTCTCCTGCTTAGCAATACTATAAAAAGCGCAAATGATTTAATAGCGATAGCCGATGTTAACTTTAATTTTCTTTTCGCAAACGATGCATTTTGCAGAGTATTCGGTTACTCTCAAGAAGAGTTGTTAGGCCAATTTGTAGGTACTCTCATTTCGGTAAAAAATGATACTAATATTATTAATTCTAATTTACTTATAGACGGTTGGTTAGGCGAACAATGGGGCAAATCTAAAGATGGAAGAGAATTTTTAGTTGAATTACGGATTTCACCGGTTATAAATTTAAGCGGAAATACAATTGCCACGGTAGCTGTTGCAAATGACATCACGGAAAAGAAAAAACTGGAAGCCGAACTTGTTGAATCTAAACATAGACTTGAAATGCTGGTAACATCCAGCACTACCATGCTTTATTCCAGCGAAGCTTTCGGTGATTTTGACGCAATATTTATCAGCGGTAATTTTTCCTCCATTACCGGCTATGATATCGGCGATTTTTACAAAAAGGGATGGTGGGCAAATAATATTCATCCCGATGATGTTCAGAATGTATTTAATAATTTAGGAGAACTATTAAAAAAAGGTAATCAATCCCTCGAATACCGATTTTTATTTAAGGACGGCTCCTGGCATTGGATGCACGATGACCTTAAACTGATTAAAGACGAATCAGGAAATCCTCTAGAACTAATCGGAACCTGGCAGGATGTAACAAAACAGAAACTTGCCGAAGAAGCATTAAAGGAACGCGAAAATTCCTACCGCACGCTTGCTGAAAATTTACCGGCCTCCGTATACAGGCTTTACCTTAGGGAACAGGGGAAAATGGAATTCTTCAACGACGTTATTGAGCAAATATCCGGCTATACCAGAGATGAATTGCGAAAAGGAAAAATATGTTCTATTGACCCGTTTATATTATCTGAAGATAAACCGCACATAATGGAGATCGTTAATAATGCTGTCAAAAATGATATCGAATTTGAAGTTGAGTATAGATTTATAAATAAGGACGGCCGTTTAAGATATTTCTCTGAAAAAGGCAGACCGGTTAACGGGGAAGACGGGAAGCCTCTTTATATTGAGGGTGTTATATTTGATATTACTTATCGCAAGAATGCCGTAGAAGAATTAAAAGAATCCCAGTTGAAGTTCCGGAATATTGTTGAAGGAACAAAAGCTTTACTCTTCAGCACTACCGAGCGAGGCCGGTTTACATACCTCAACGAAGCGGCCTGCGATACACTCGGGGTGAAATTTCAAGACCTGATCGGGAAATTCTATTTGAGATTTGTACATCCTGATAACCGTTCAATTACCCATTCGGTTTTTACAGAGCAGCTTGTAAATCCTACGCCAAATAAAAGCCTTGATATAAGAATTATAACTAAAGGCGGAAATGACGGCTGGTTTAATTTACTTATTAACCCGGTTTATAAGGACGGAAAGGTTGCCGGTTTATCCAGCGTTGCACTCGATATTACAACCCGCAAGATTGCCGAAGAGGCGCTGCGCGAAAGTGAAAAAAGATACCGTGAATTTGCCGACTTTCTTCCCCAGCCTGTTTTTGAGTATGATATGAACGGCAGATTCACATTTGCCAACCAAACGAGCATGAAAGCTACGGGCTATAAACAGGAGGATATCCGGAACGGTTTAACTATCTTTAATTTAATCGATCCCGCCCAGCATAATATCGTAATTGAAATGATGGAAAAAAGAACCGATAAAAACCCGGCGGACGGCGCAGAATATAAAATAATACGTAAAGACGGTACGTCTTTTCCTGCAATGGGATTTGTCAGCCCTATTAAGGATGGGAATAAAGTAGTGGGATTACGGGGATTGATAATTGATATTACGGAAAAGAATAAAACAGAAGATATCTTAAAACTAAACGCAGCTCGTCTTAAAATGTTAAACGATATTGGGAGTAAAATTGTAAGTACTCTCGACCTGGATTTAATAATTGATAGAGCCGTTAAATTAGTTCATGATAATTTTAAGTACAATCACGTCTCTCTTTTAACCTACAACGAAGAGCAGGATTATGTAATTGTTAAGTCAATCGCCGGCGCTTTTATAAACTTATTCAAGCGCAATTCCAAAGTACACCTCGAAGAAGGCATGATAATTTGGGCGGCTAAAACAGGCAATATTGCTATAGCAAATGATGTCGACATCGATCCGCATTATGTTAATGTCTATCCCGATATGGTCAACACCCGTTCGGAATTGTGTATTCCTTTAAAAATAGGGACTAAAGTATTCGGTATCCTGGATTTGCAATGCACAAAACAGAACGCCTTTTCTGAGGAAGATATTAACGTACTGGCGACTCTTTCGGACCAAATCGCGCTGGCAATAAATAATTCCCTATTGTACGAGTCCGTACAAAAGGAACTTCTCGAAAGAATAAAAACCGAAGAAGCTTTAACTAAAAGTGAAGAAAAATACCGTATGGTATTTGCCAATGTTCCGCTCGGCATTGCTAATTTTAATTCTACCGGGCTGTTAACGGATTGCAACGATATATTTTTACAAATATTTGATGTCGGTAAAAAAGATTCCGCGGGTTTTAATTTAATGGAGCTGGAGGATAAAAAAATTAATGAAGCTTTTAAAACCGCTCTTACCGGTTTAGTACAAATATTTGAAGGGAACTACCGATCCGTTATATCTAAGAAAATAATTCCTTTGAAGGCATCCTTTGCGCCGATTATTGAGAAAGACGGAAGAATCATGAACATCGTAGGAATTTTTGAAGACATATCGGAACGCAAACAAGTTGAGAGGTTTTTCTTCCACGATATCTTAAATACCGCGGGCAACCTTAGAAATTATGCCGATTTCCTCAACGACGATTCAATAAGTGACCAGGAAAAAGAATCGATTAAAAATAGTATGGTCCTTTTATCTAAACAAATGATAGATGAGATCGTATCGCACCGCGTTATACTTACATCGGACAAGTCGGTAATAAAACTGAATATAATGGGTTTAAACACACTGAATTTGGTTACTAATACGATTGATAACTTCAAACAAAGTACGGAAAAAGATAACAAGCAGCTGGTAATTGACGATGAGTTTGAGGCAATGGAAATTAAAACCGACGCGACAATATTAGGACGAATTATCGGCAATTTAATTAAGAACGCCGTAGAAGCGTCATTGCCGGGCAATATTGTAACGGTCGGCTGCTTAAATGAAGAAGATAGCGGGCGCGTGAAATTCATGGTCCACAATCAAACCGTAATTCCCGAAGAAAATAGGTCTAAAATATTTCAGCGGTCATTTTCCACAAAAGGAGAAGGCCGCGGAATAGGCACATACAGTATAAAATTTCTTACCGAGGAATATTTAAAAGGGGAGGTCTTTTTTACCTCCAATCAAGACGACGGCACAACATTTTACGTTGTCATTCCGAAAATCATTTAGTCTTATTGTTGACCGATAAATAAATCGATCAAGTAATCAACTTGGCTGACCGGCTCAGTCTCTGAAATCCATATCGCGGGGCGGTCGATTATCCAGTATCTTATTTATTCTGCTCATCACTTCCGGGGTCAGCTTATCTATTTTATCTATCGTCTTCATGTTCTGTTTAACCTGCTGCGGCCTTGAGGCCCCCGTAATTACTGTGCTGACATTCGGATTTTTTACGCACCACGCCAGCGCCAGCTCTGCCAGTGATAAGCCCAGACCTTTTGCGACCGGCTCAAGCTTCTTGGCTTTCTCTATCTTCTTCTTTCCTTCCGGACTGAATATCCTGTCCTTCAGCCATTTATAATCCTTCAAAGCCAAACGTGATGATTTCGGTATTCCGTTATTATATTTGCCCGTCAATACCCCGCTGGCGAGCGGGCTCCATATTGTAGTGCCCAAACCTATCGACTCGTAAAGCGGTTTGAATTCCCTTTCAACCTTATCTCTTTTAAACATATTATACTCCGGCTGCTCCATTGAAGGCGGAATAAGATGTTCGCGTCTGGCGACTGCGTATGCTTCCATAATTTCCGCAGCGCTCCACTCGCTCGTTCCCCAATAAAAAGCCTTGCCTTCTCTTATCACCTGGTTCACCGCCCATACGGTTTCCTCGATCGGAGTATGATAATCGGGACGATGACAGAAGATGAGATCGACATAATCGGTTTGAAGTCTCTTTAATGCCGCGTCGGTTCCCTCTTTTATATGCTTGAATGAAAGCCCTTTGTCATTCGGTCCTGTACCGCCCCAGAATATTTTTGTAGAAAGAATGAGATCGGATCTTTTCCATTTCGCTCTCTTGATGATCTTCCCCATCATCATTTCGGCTTTTCCGCCCGAGTAAGCCTCGGCGTTATCAAAAAAGTTTACACCTGCGTCATAGGCTTCCTTCATACATTTATATGCCGGCTCTATTCCTACCTGATCTCCGAATGTAACCCACGCCCCGAAAGACAGTGCCGATATTTTGAGCCCGGTTTTTCCAAGATATTTATACTGCATTTTCTTCTCCGTTTTTCATTTAAATTAAACTAATACGATTAATTTACAAATAAATTCCAACTTCTTTCGGTAATCTATATAATCTTTGCGCCTCTGCGTCTTAGCGGTTTATTTTACCGCAAAGGCGCTGAGACGCGAAGGAAGTGTTATCATTTAATATAGTGTGTTCAATAAATTAATTCTTTATATTATTCCCAAGCGGATATCCATCATATTCATGAATTTACAACACAGTTAATCTTAACATCCGTGTAAATCCGTCGTATCCGTGGTATCTGTGTTCTATTTTTACTTTAAAAATAGAAAGGAGAAATACATGTCCATACGTCCTGTTAGAAAAATAATAGAGGCCCGGCCCACGGTTGAGGGGGCGGGAGTTAACCTGCGCCGCGCGATCGGCTTCGGCGATCCGTCGGAGGTTGATCCCTTTTTGCTTCTTGACGACTTCCGAAACGAGAATCCCGAAGATTATCTTAAGGGCTTCCCCTGGCACCCTCACCGGGGCATAGAAACAATCACATACGTTCTTGCGGGCAGTGTGGAACACGGCGACAGCATAGGCAATAAAGGCGTTATCTCATCGGGCGACATTCAGTGGATGACAGCGGGCAGCGGAATCATTCACCAGGAGATGCCGAAGGGCGACGACGTGGGCAGAATGCACGGATTTCAGCTTTGGGCAAATTTACCTGCAGCGCTTAAGATGACTAAGCCGCGCTACCAGGAAATTAAATCGAAAGACATGACCGAAGTAACAGACGACGACGGCACACACGTAAGAATTGTATGCGGAGAATTCCGGGGAAAGAAAGGACCCGTTGACGGAATAGCGGCGGATCCGGTTTACATCGACGTATCCGTTCCGCCGGGAAAGAAGAAAATCACTTCCCGTCGATACAAGAAACAATGCCTTCGCATATGTATTTGCCGGTTCGGGAAAGTTTCAAGGAGCTTCGGATCCTTTAGCGGTACCGACCGAAAGCATGGACCGGCCGGATGTAATTCAATTCATCAAAGCGGAAAACAGATCGCTTATTTTATTCGACGGCGGCGACGAGGTTACCGTTCAGGCGGGTGAAGAAGGGATTCGTTTTCTCTTAATTTCCGGCAGACCATTGAGAGAACCGGTGGCCTGGTACGGTCCCATTGTGATGAACACTCAGGCCGAGCTTAAAACGGCGTTCAATGAACTGCAGGATGGATCGTTCCTCAAGCAGGAACCGAAGTTTAAATGAAATAGCGGACTTGCCCGGCGTAATCCCGATCCTATCCGGACGAAGACGGATTCACTTTATACTTTTCATCCAACATTCGGCTGATATTTAATGATTGATTTTCATAATCCCGAAGGGATTACATAATTTAGGCCGGGGCAGCGCCCCGGTATTTAGACAACAAAAAAAACAGAACCCTGAAAGGGTGAAATAAAACCACCTCATAACGGGACAACATGTCAAATTCCTAAAACACCCGTTTTAAATCTTTCAATTGTCAGAATATCTATTTCAATAATTTTCACATTTTTGATATTTAGAGTGTTTTTTATCAACTTAAGCGTTGAAGCAACTTTATCTTTTGGGAATATCATTTCGATTTTTTTATCTATTACCTCGAATGAAGCATAACCGCTCAGTTTTTCGAATTCACGGTTAAAACCTTTTATAACCATTGAAGAACTCCAGATAATAATTGGTGCGTGCGCGTGATCCAGTAGAATGTCCAGGTACTCGCTGGTCATTCGGTTCTTTTCACTTAATGTTTTTTCTATATGTCTTCGTTCGGGTATATCCTCAATGGCAAGAAGAATTATCTTCTCTTTCCCAATGGCCCTATCACAATTGCGGGGATAGCGACTTCTTGTTTTATAATAAGCCGTTTTATACTTGCAGATATTGATCCGAAGCCGTAATAGAACTGTTTTTATTATTCATGGTTCTTTTCTATTTTTATTAAAACTTTCTCAATCAATTCTATAAGCTTCTGGAATTCAAAAGGCTTTGATATATAATGGGTTAAACCTTCTGAAAGAAAATATTCTTTATCACCTGCCATCGCGAATGCGGTAATAGCTATATAAGGTTTATCTTTATTATCTTTAATTTTCTTCAGTTCCTTTGTTGTCTGAATTCCATCCATTTTTCCAGGGAGCCCGATGTCAATTAAAAAAGCATCATAGTCATTTTCATCCGCTTTTATTAATGCACTGGCTCCGTCCATTACAAAATCACAGTTATATTTGTCTTTAAATAACCTTTTAATCAAATCCGTTACTATTTTATCATCTTCAACAAAGAGTAATTTCGGTTTTAAGTTTTTATCATTTTCACTAATTGCATCCATAATTTTTACTCCAGGTTTGTGTTAAGGATACCTTCGGAAATGTTTTTATGTACAGGCAGCTTTAAGATAAATGTACTTCCGACTCCCGGTTTGCTTTTTAGAGATAATGTTCCGCTCAATAAATCAGTATATTTTTTTATTAAAGTTAAGCCAAGGCCGGTTCCTTCAAATTTTCTGCCGTATCCCTCGCTTGCCTGCCTGAATGGGTCGAATATTATTTTCTGCAAATCCTCGGATACGCCTATACCCGTATCTATAACCTCTATAACCGCAAAGTCTTTTTCCCGCTTTGCAATTAATGTTACTCCCCCTATATCTGTATATTTTATTGCGTTGTTTAAAAGATTACTTATTATTGATACAAACATATTTTCATCTATATATGCATTTATAATTTCTTCCCCGGTTTCAAAATTGAGTGATATGTTCTTTTCTTCAGCCGCTGCTTTGTATAATATTATTTGCTCCCTTAAAAGATTTAATAAATCATGTTCTTTTAAATTTACCTGCTGTTTTTCGGATTCTATTTTTGAAATACTGAGTATGTTGTTTAGAGTCTTATTTAATCGATTTCCGCTGGTTCTTATCGCATTTACCATTTCAAGCAATTCTTTATCCTTCAACTCGCTTCTTAAAAACTCGGCATATCCCAAAATGCCGATTAGAGGAGTGCGTAATTCATGACTCATATTAGCGAGAAAATTGGTCTTGAGCCTGTTCATTTCTTCGGCTTTTTCTTTTGCTTCGATGAGTTCTTGCTCCGCCTTTTTGAGTTCGGTAATGTCTTGCACCGTACCCGCCATATAGAGAGGTTTGCCATCATCATCATATATTAAATTACCGGTGCCTTTGATGAAATGTACAGAACCGTCGGACATGATAGTACGGAACTCCAAACTTTGCGGTGATTTACCCTCAATATTAGCTTGAATCCATTTCTGCATTAATACACGATCTTCAGGATGGATCAGACTATCTAATGATTCAACGGTCGGAATAAACATCTCTGGTGTCACTCCGTAGACACAATATGTTTCATCGGACCATTCGATTGGACCTTTCAGATCCCAGCCCCAACTTCCGATATGCGCAAAGCGTTGTGATTGAGACAGCATGTATTCTTTCTGTCGCAAATTGGCTTCAGCATGTTTTTGCTCGGTAATGTCTTGATTAACGCCATAGACTTTGTATGTATGTCCCGAAGAATCTTTCAGAACTTTAAATTGAACATTTACATTTGCGACTTCCCCATCGTCGCGGAATACTCTTGCCTCACCCTTTCCTAAATAATTTGGATCCGGTGAACTTATTGCTGCATTTAGAGCATTAGCTATCGAACTTGCATCATCAGGATAGACAAGTCTCTTTGCAAATTCTTCGGCACTCATAATATTGCCGCCCTGATTTTCAGTAGATGAACCGTGTATGAGTCTGTAATACTGATCATTAAAAATAAATTGACCGGCATCAACATCATATTCCCAATAACCAAGTTTTGCAATCTCTGCCGCAGCAGATAAATCTGTCTCTAATTTTTTGAGTTCGGTGATATCTCTGGCATACAGATTTGCATAACCTTTTTCAATAATCGGTTTAACATGAAATGAAAGTACTTTTTCTTTAATATTAAGTTGAATCTCTTGCATAGTTCCGGTGTAAAAGGATTCGGAAACGACATCATGAAGTATTTTGGGTACTATTTGTTTAATTCGAAGTTTTAATTCAGATAATCGCCTCATTCCAGCTTCGTTTATATACTGCAATGTTCCGTCTTGAGCAATGCGCAATACCGAATCTGGGTTTTCCGAAGGAAACTTTGCAAGGTTTAATATTTCTTCTTCCGCTCGTTTACGTTCGGTTATGTTACGAACAACGGCAACAATATAATCACGCTCGAGCTTTACATATTTAATGTTTATCTCCACGGGATATTCGGAGCCGTCCTTTCTACGATGGGTTCCCTCTATGAGTATACTGCCTGAATCACGAATCAATTTTATGCGTTCGGGAAAACTATCCTCTGTTAAAATCGGATCGATATCAAATAACTTTAATGAGAGTAATTCCTCGCGTGTGTAGCCGAGTTCCTGGTATGCTTTTTCATTACAGTCCAGAAAACTGCCTGTTTCCAGGTCAATAAGTTCAACTGCATCGTTAGATTGATCGATCAACGTGCGGAATAATTTTATTTTGCCGATAGCTTCTTTTTGTCCGGTAACGTCGGTAAAGAATCCGATATTATGTTTCCTATCGTCAATATAGACAACGGCATTATAAATGTTCGCGTAGAATAATGTCCCGTCTTTTCTCAGGCAGGGAATATCAGCGGAAAACGGTCTATCGCCCTGCGCCTGCGATTCAAATTCGGAGATTACAAAGTCCAGGCTTTCCGGCGGATGCATATCCATAATACTCAGGCCAATCATCTCCTGTTCAGTATATCCGAACATTTGGCATACCGCTTTGTTTACAAGTTTATACTCTTTTGTTTCAACATCAACTAATAATATTCCTTCCGCGGCATTCTGGAAAAGCAGCCTGTATCTTTCTTCCGATGCGGCTAATTCTTTCTCGGCAATTTTGCGCTCGGTTAGGTTCCTCACTATAACAATGGTATACATCTTTTCTAATTTAACTAATGTAATATTCACCTCAACCGGGAATGTAGAACCATCCTTACGACGGTGCACCGATTCTATAATTATTGGCTTTGATTGATCAAATTCACTCACCGTAGATTGGTAATTTTGCGGAGTTTGATTCGGGTCTATATCAAAGACCGACATACTTAAAAGCTCACTGCGGCTGTATCCAAGGTCTGTACAAGCTTTTTCATTAACATCTATAAACCGACCCGTTGCCAAATCAATTAGCTCGATAGCATCATTTGACTTATCAAGCAGTGTGCGGAATAGTCTGAGTGATTCCTCTTTTTGTTTGCTTTCGGTAATATCAATTATCTGAGAAATAAAAAATTGAGGTTGATGATTTGCATTGCGAACCAATGAACTAGAAATGTGACACCAAATTATCCGTTTATCTTTTCTTATATATCGTTTTTCAAATGATACGGTAACATTTTTGCCGTCTAACATTTGTTTAATCTGATATAAGCCGATAGAAATATCATCGGGATGCGTGATAGCAGTAAATGTTAAGTTCTTTAATTCATCTTTTTCATAACCTGTCATTTCGCAAAAAGCTTTATTAATTTTTTGGAATTTCCCTTCGGTACTAATGATGCAGGAAGCTGAAGCGGAATAATCAAATGAATGCCGGAATCTTTCTTCGCTCTCGCGCAATTTTTCTTCCGCACGCTTGCGCTCGGTGATATCGCGGGCTATGCTTTGAGCTCCGATTATTTTTTCTTTCTTATAAAAAGGCGTTGATAAGACTTCTACGAAATGTACAATCCCGTCTTTTCCTTTTACTTCATATTCTACCGCTTTATTTATACTTTTCCCTTTAATAATATCCGCTAATCTTGCCTTATGAACCGGCAGGTATTCTTTAGGCACAATATCCCAAATATTCAACGATAATAATTCTTCTTCGGAATATTTTAGTAAATCACACATAGCTTTGTTTACCGATAAAAAAGCACCGGATAAATCCGTGATAAAAATACCATCCGGACTTTGTGCTACCATAGTCCGGAACTTCGCCTCACTATCGCGTAAAGCTTCTTCAGTTCGTCTGTGCCTGGTTATATCCTGCGCAATTGTTGCAACAATCTTGTTTCCTTCCTTATCGAATATATTTGAGGAATTCCATAGGACGGTCTTGATATCTTTATCTTTTGTTAAAATATCTATATCGAGATTTTCCGATTTATCAGTATTTATATTACTTTTTATCAGTTCAAGCGTTAAATCAATTTTATCTTCCGAGAAGAGTATATCAATTTTTTTATCTATTACTTCGGCTGAAGTATAACCGCTTAGTTTTTCAAATTCATGGTTGAAACGCTTTATAACAAATGAAGAGTCCCAGATAATAATCGGTGCATGCGCGTGATCCAGTAGAATGTCCAGGTACTCGCTGGTCATTCGGTTCTTTTCACTTAATGTTTTTTCTTTATGTCTTCGTTCGGTAATATCCTCAATGGCAAGAAGAATTATCTTCTCTTTTCCGAAAGCCCTTTCAATCTGCCGGGCATTCAATAACATTACGCGCTTACCGATTGCGGGAAAATCGTGTTCAACTTCGTAGTTATCGAATGTTGTTTTTTCAGGAAGGATTGTCTCAAGCAGTTCTTTCAGTTTAGGAATATTCCACTGTAGGTTCCCCAGGTCATATATTAGTCTTCCGATTGTTTCATCTGACTTAACCTTAAAGAAATCATAGAATGAACGGCTGGCTGTTACTACTTTTAAATCCTGATCGAGTACAATTAAAGGTTCCCTTACGGTATTGATTATATTCTCTGCAAATTGGCCGGCGTCATCACCGGAATTCAAATTGATTTTCAACGGAGGCGGATTACTCGCTGAATTTATAACTCCGTTTTTTAAATCCTTTTTCATGATGCTAACCTATTTTTAACTCTTAATTGATTTACGTAAAGTAAATGTAAACTTAGACCCTTTTCCTTCTTCGCTCTCCACCCAGATCTTACCGCCGTTCCTTTCTATAAATTCCTTGCACAGCAGCAGACCCAATCCCGTACTCGATTCTCCATCGGTTCCTTGCGAACTTACTTTCTCTTCTATTTTAAAAAGTCTCTTAATGTTTTTTTCGGATATCCCGACTCCATTGTCCTCAACCGATACTTCAATTTTGCCGTCATCTGATTGTGCGGATTTTATAATAGTTTTACCGTCTTTTCTTGTAAATTTAACTGCATTGGATAATAGGTTTCGGAGCACTGTGCCGATCATTTTTTCATCCGCGTAAACTTTCTGTGTCTCATCTATTTCATTAATAATTTCTATCCTTTTTTGTAATGCCCGCTGGTAAATTGTTTCTATACTTTGCGAAACCATCTTCGATAAATCGGAATCTTTAGGATTAAAGTTGATAGCGCCTTTCTGAACTTGCGCCCATTCCAGTAAATTTTCCAAAAGCTTATAAAGACTACGGGCAGATTCGTTTAATGATTTACTGTAATCCGCAAATTCAGCAAGTGAAAAAGTTTCGGTTTTATCAGCCATTAATTCTGTTAAATTCAGAAAACCGTTGAAAGGGCTTTTCAGATCGTGAGCTATTATAGAAAAGAATTTATCTTTTTCCGCATTGATTTTGATAAGCTCCTTATTGTTTTTCTTTATTTCTCCTTCAGCTCGTTTTTGTTGTGTAATATCTGTATTCATTCCAACTAATCCCACAATTTTTCCATTCGCGTCGGTTATCGCATCCGCCCGCAGCGAAACAATGAATTTACGCTTGTTCTTTGACAACATCTCCACCTCGCCACTCCAGGTGCCGCCCTTTGTAGTTACATCGAATACCTCGCCGGCTACATTCTTGTCTACATAAACATTTTGTCCGCCGCCTGCCGCTTCAAGTTCCTTTGTAGTGTATCCAAAAATTTCCGTATACGCCTTGTTGTGATAAAAGTGATGTCCTTGAGAATCAGACATGCAGATAGCATCACCTGAACTCTCTACTGCCTTATTAATTCGAAGAACTATCTCTTCCATCCGCTTGCGTTCGGTGATATCCTGGTTAACCCCGAGCGCCTTAATGGTACGATTATCTGCATCTTTCTCAATACGAATATTGGCTGCGAAGTAGCCTATCTCACCGGGTGCATAAATTACACGGTATTCCATTTGGGAAGTATAAGCCGGATCCGGAGTTTCCAACGCTTTCCGAATTTCCTTTTCAATCATTACCCGGTCATCAGGGTAAATATACTTTTGCGCGAACTGCCCGGAAGACATGATATTACCGCCTTCATGTTCTGCTGTTGTATTAATTAGTGAGAAGGATTGATCGGGAAAAGTAAACCGGTCGAGAACGCAGTCATATTCCCATGTACTGAGTTTGGCAATCTTCATTGCATCGGTTAACTTGGCTTCGCTTTCCAGCAGTGCCTTTTCCGCTCGTTTGCGTTCAGTAATATCAAAAATAACACCTTCAATATAGAGGGGCTTTCCATCCTCCCCAAGTGTTGGTTTTCCTTTTTCATAGAAAAAGCTTAAACTGCCGTCTTTTCGAATGAATCTATATTCAACCTCAAATTCAGAATTATTTCTTATTGCATTTGTTACTGCCTCTACAACATGAGGTTTGTCTTCAGATAATATAAACGGGTCAATAGAACAAATATTCCCCTTTTCGCAGTTCATCTTTGGTATAACCGGAAATTTGTTCAAGAACGTTGTTGAAAAATTCCATTCTGCCCCGTTCTCTTAGATAAAGCCTGTATACTGAAGCCGGTAGATTTTCAGATAGAGTACGATAAGAATTTTCACGTTTCTTTAATGTTTCTTCTGCAAGCTTGCGCTCGGTAATATCTTCTACTACCGCCTGGATCATGGGCCGATCATTAATATAGATTATTGATAGTGTTAATAAAGTATCATAAGGAGAGCCGTCTTTGCGTTTAAACTTTATAGGGTGCTGAGTAATGGTTCCTTTTTCTTTTAATAAAGGAATAAGTGTTTCCCGGTCAGACAAATTATAATAAATATTCTCCACTTTTCCGATTCTGATCAGATCATCACGGGAATAACCGCCGGGTTCAAGTATCGAATCATTAAAAGTTACAATGTTGCCCGTTAAATCCGTGATACCAATTCCAATAGGTACATTCTTAAACAAAGTTCTATAATTCTCTTCGCTTTCTTTTAGTTTCATTTCTGCTAATTTGCGATCTGTAAAATCAAAAATAACGCCGTCAATATAAAGGGGCTTTCCATCTTCCCCGCTAATCGGGATACCCTTTTCATAAAAATGGCTTAAATGGCCGTCCTTGCTTTTAAATCTGTATTCAACCTCAAATGCACTTTTATTTTTTATCGCATTATTAACAACCTCCATCACGTGTGGCTTGTCTTCAGGTGATATGAACGGATCAATGGAACAAATTTCTCCTTTTCGTAATTCATCTTTAGTATAACCGGTAATTTGCTCAATAACATTGTTGAAAAATTCCATTTTACCCCTTTCCCGCAGGTAGAGCCGGTAAACAGAAGCGGGTAAATTTTCCGCAAGTGTTCGGTATGCATTTTCACGACGTTTTAACGCTTCTTCCGCAAGTTTCTGCTTTGTTATATCCTGCCAGGTTCCGATAAGTTCGAGTGGATTTCCCAATTCATCTTTAATCAGTTTTAAGGTCATCGTGCATCCAATGCCATGAGCCGTCATTAAACAAAAAGCGATATTCATGCGAATAAATGCCATTTTTAAATAGTTCTTCCAGGTTATTAAACACACCCTTAACATCATCCGGATGAATATTATCTGCCCACCATCTTTTTTTATAAAAGTAATCGCCGGGATAACCGGTAATGGAGGAAAAATTGCCGCTGATAAATTTAGCGTCAAAATCACCGAAAGCATCGCACGAATAAAGCATTGTAGAACTCGAAGTCATCAGCATTTCCAGTTTCTGTTTCGATTCGAGCAGCTCTTTTTCCAGTTTTTTCTTTTCTGTTATATCATTTGCAACAGCAACTGCAGCAATTACCTCTCCTCTTAAATTCTTAACGGGGGAAATACGCATTTCAACTAATATTTCTTTGCCGTCTTTAGTTCTGCTCCATTGTTCACCTTTCCATCCGTCTAAAAGTATTTTAGGATTCGCAGTTTCATTTGGGTCTGTTTCATTATTTTCGGAAATCATTATATGCTACAAATTGGCCTATCAACTCTGCTCGCGTATAACCGTATACTCTGCAAAAAGCATCGTTTACAAATAGAAATTTAAAGTCGGTATCGGCTATGGCTATTATATCATTTGCGCTTTTTAATGTATTGCTTAGCAGGAGTATTTGTTCATCGGATTTTTGTTTCTGTTCGATCATTTCATCGAAGGCTTTTTCTAATTCACCCAGTTCATCTTTCCTTCCGGATTTTATCCTGACCGAAAAGTCGCCGTGCGAAAATTTCCGGGCCGCCTCAATCAGGTTTGAAATGGGATTTTTGATTTTTTTTGATAAAACAAAACCAAATACGATTGAGATAAAAATGAAGAATAGTGTTGCATATAAAATAATTTGTCCTTACAATACTAGTTTTCGCCCGGGATTCTTTTAAAATTGATGAATACTCAATTAGCACTGCGCCCAAAACCTGTCCGTTTTCAGCCTCTATACGGTGAACGTACAAGAATATACCACCGGGGTATGCATCGCTTACTTCTTTGAAATTTCTATCAATGCCGTCCCGTATAGATAACATCACCTCATTGTTTTTATCGAAATTGTATTTGCTCCCGATTTCTGACTTTATCACATCTGCAATAATTATCCCGGTTGTATCAACAACTACCAGATCAATTTTTTGAATTAAATAAATGTCATTAATGTAATCTTCCAGGTCTTCCCTTTTAAAAAATAGTGGCAGGGTTTTATCTTTTCCTGTTCCTCTTTCTATTGTTAAGGCAAAAGTATTGGCGTACAATTTTGCGTGTAAAAGTGCGTGTTCGGTAGCTTGTTTCTCAATGATTACGCTTGTCAATATTCCTAAAAGCAAAAATGGAATAATGAAAAACGAAAATGAGAGGAGTAGTTTGTTCCTAATCTTCATAACCATCCCGATGGTTTAATTGCAGGAAAACCCGAAATTATAATTTCCCAGGCATCTGTAAAATTGTTTGCAGTGATGATAAATAATTCACCGCTATTAGAAATCCTGTTTTTATGTTTCTGCTTATCAATCATTTCAATCATCACAATCTTGTATTTTGTACTCTTGAATTTGTCTGTTTTTCTTTGTCTTTATGTCGTTCTGTTTCATTTCCTTTCCCGAAGTGTAAAATAAAATGTGCTTCCTTTTCCTTCTTCACTCTCAACCCAAATTTTACCGCCATGCATATTTACAAATTCTTTACAAAGAATTAGTCCTAAACCTGTGCTGGATTCACCGTCCGTTCCTTTGGAACTGACTTTTTCTTCTACCTTAAAAAGTCTCTTTATGTCATTTTCTGCTATTCCAATTCCATTATCCGTAACTGAAATTTCAATTGTGCCGTTATTTGATCGTTCGGACTTAACAATAACTTTTCCACCCGTTCTTGTGAATTTAACCGCGTTAGATAAAAGGTTTCTGAGTATAGTACCAATCATTTTTTCATCCGCGTAAATATTTTGTACATCAACCGCATCATTTATTATTGTTATTCCTTTTTGTACGGCGCGCGGGTTAATTGTATTAATACTTTGTAAAACCAGTTTCACCAAAGCAATATCCTTTGGAGTATAGATTATAGATCCTTTTTTAACTTGAGACCATTCCAGTAAATTTTCCAGAAGCTTATAAAGATTTCGGGCGGCTTCGTTTAGCATTTTACTCTTTTCAGTAAATTCGGCCAATGAAAACTTTTCATTGCTATCCGCCATTAGTTCTGTCAGGTTTAAAAAACCATTGAAAGGGCTTTTCAGATCGTGAGCTATTATAGAAAAGAATTTATCTTTTTCCGCATCCAGTTTAATCAGCTGGTCATTTTTTAATTTTATTTCTTCTTCTATCTTCTTTCGGTCAGTAATATCAAGGCCGACGGCGCTTAAGCCTTCAATATTTCCATCTTTATATATCGGATTAACAAGTAAATTGAGCCAGATATTATTTCCGCTTTTGGGCATAATTCGAACATCAACGCTTATATTAGGCGTAGGATTCAAAATTTGCTCCGAAAAGGTGGAATGAGTTTCTGAACGGCTTTCAATATGAACGAATTTCAGATAAAATTTTCCGATTAAGTCCCGGTTATTCATCCCAAGTTTATTGCAGGCCGCTTCATTAAGGTAAGTGAATTGGCCGCGTTTGTTAACGCTAAAGAGAATTGCTCTCGTTCCTTCAACGATATTACGAAATTTTATTTCTGATATTTTTAATTCCTCCTCAACACGTTTGCGATCGGTTATATCGCGTACAACTGCTATTATTTCGTCTTTGCCGCTGGGTACCATACGGGCTTCATAATCACGCAGGCCGCGCTTCTGAGCTATCATTTTGTATTCGAATTCCTGAAGCTCTCCGCTATCCAGGGTTTGCCCGATGTATCTTTCTATCAAATCTGCAAACTCAGGAGGTGTGATGTCTCTATTTTTTTTGCCGATGATTGACGTTTCGGTTTGTGCGTAAAGTTCTGCAGTATCGGCTTTATAGTCCAGGAAGAATCCCTCACGGTTCATCCGGAATATCATATCGGGGTTTGCATTCAGAAGCGCCTTTGTCCTTCTTTCACTTTCTTTAAGTTTTAGCTCAGCAAGTTTGCGTTCTGTTATATCCTGGCTGGTTCCAAAAACACGCTTCGGATTTCCTTTGTCGTCTACTTCTATTGTGCTTTTTTCGTGAATCCAGCGGATTTCCCCCCTTGGGGTGATGGTTCGGAAATCAAAGGCAGTAGATTCATGTGTTTTCATCGACCTCATGATGATTTCTTGAACCATTTTGCGGTCTTCCGGAATCGCGGTTTCTAAAAAACTTTCGATAGTGACGTCAAATGAGCTGCTATTAATGTTAAAGATTTTATACATTTCATCCGACATTGTGCCTGTGTTTTTGACTATGTCCCATTCCCAGCTGCCGATGAGTCCTACAGACTGCGCTTCTTTTAACTGCTCTTCGCTTCTCTTTAATTTATTTTCTATAAGTTTTTTTTCTGTTATATCCCTTACAATGGCAATGGTATATGTCTTTTCAAGTTTAACTACAGCAATATTTATCTCAACCGGGAATAATGAGCCGTCTTTACGGCGATGTAAAGACTCCACTGTCATAGAGTTTGACTGTCTGATATTCTGTATCATCTGTTGGAAATCTTGCATGTTTTGATTTGGATCGATATCAAATACACTCATATTCAAAAGTTCACTTCGGCTGTATCCAAGACCGGTACACGCTTTTTCATTAACATCTATAAAACGGGCAGTTTCCACGTCAATCACTTCAATAGCATCTTGCGACTTATCAATCATCATCCTGAAAAACCTAAGCGATTCTTCAGCGCGTTTGCGCTCGGTAATATCCGTATGAATTCCCACGAGCCCGACGATTATTCCATTCTCATTTTTTATCGAATCCGCGCGCAGTAATACGATGAATTTTCGTCCGCTCTTTGATGACATCTCCACTTCTCCGTTCCACGTTCCGCCTTCCATAATTGTGTCAAATACCTTACGTCCGACATCTTTGTTCACATAAACAGTAATGCCTCCGCCCGCTGCTTGAACTTCCTCAACCGTGTACTTAAAAATTTCAGTAAACGCTTTGTTGTGATAAAAGTGATGTCCTTGCGGATCGGACATGCAGATAGCCTCACCTGAACTCTCCACTGCCTTATTAATTCTGAGAACTATCTCTTCCATCCGTTTGCGATCGGTGATATCCTGGTTAACCCCGAGCGCCTTAAGGGTACGATTATCCGCATCTTTCTCAATACGAACATTGGCTGCGAAATAGCCTATCTCACCGGGTGCAAAGATTACACGGTATTCCATATAAGAAGTATAAGCCGGGTCCGGAGTTTCAAACGCTTTCCGGATTTCCTTCTCAATCAATACCCGGTCTTCAGGGTAAATATACTTTTGTGCGAATTGCTCGGAAGACATGATATTACCACCTTCATGTTCTGCTGTTGTATTAATTAGTGAGAAGGATTGATCGGGAAAAGTAAACCGGTCGAGAGCGAAGTTATATTCCCACGTACTGAGTTTGGCAATCTTCATTGCATCGGTTAACTTGGCTTCGCTTTCTTTTAGTTTCATTTCTGCTAATTTACGCTCAGTAATATTCCGGATGTTGCATTGAATAATTTTTGTATTATCAACAAAGTATGTATTGCTTATAAATTCGACTTCGATATGCTGACCGTTTTTTGTTTTCAGCGGCATATCTTCAAAACGGACGTATCCTTTGTTTTGCAATTCTAAAAATGCCTCTTTAGATGCGGCAATATTCTTGAAAGTACCGATTTCCCAAAGTTCTTTAACTAACAATTCTTCGTGTGAATAGCCGAGCATTTCTATTAAGTACGGGTTCACATCAACAATTTTTCCTGTGTAAGCGTCAAGAATAATAATTCCGTCTTTTGCCGATTCAAAAAGCCCGCGATACCTTTTCTCTGATTTAAGCAGCCTGCTTTCTGTACGTTCGCGCTCGGCATTGGATAAAATAGTTTGCCTTCTTTTGTTCTCGACCAGCAATGTTATTATTGCTAGTAAAAAGCTTATACTTAATCCGATAATTAGAATGAGGTTTGCATTACCGGCTCCTATTCTTGACTCTAATTGCGGAGTAGATTTTACTAAAACTGTCCACGTGTGCCCGTTAAAAATAATTCCTTTTCTCAATACTAGTTGATTCATCTTAGCTGTATCGGTTTTGGAATCATACATTTTCGTTTCTAATGAAATATTTTTAGTATCATATATTTCTAGGTCAATATCTGCAGCCCGTTCACCAAAAAGTCCTTTCATAAAATCATCCATCCGGAAAGGGGAATAGACCCAGCCGATTATATTTGTGCGCCTCTCGCTTACATTTGAATAAGGCGTTCCGTTTTTATAAACCGGCAAATATATAAGGAAACCCGCTTGTACAGATTTGCCTGTTTCCTGGACAAGCTTAATTTTTCCGGATGCTGCAGGTGTATTTGAATCTCGTGCTGTTTCCATGGCTTTACGGCGGACCGGCTCAGAAAACATATCATAACCGAATGCGCGAAGGTTAAGATTGCTGAAAGGTTCGAGATAAATTATTGATGTGTAAGTTTCGCGTTTCCCTTCAGGCCATATTTTGTATTTAGGAAAACCTTCCTTACGTATGTTATAAATATTTTCTTTTAATGATGTAGACGGAATAATTAATGAGAAGCCTACACCTTGTATGCCGGGATAGTTTTTATTAAGACGCATAGAATTAACGAATGAATGGAATTCAGCCCGGTTTACTTTTGCCGATACATCAAATAAGCCGCGTGTGCTTCTTAGTATTTGCTCGTAACTGGTAAGACGCTGCTCAATGCGGGTATTAATTTCTCTTATGCGAAACTCAAAATATGATCGAAGTTCCTTTTCTCTGTTTGCGTTCGCGGCATTCCAAATAAAATAGGTAGTTACTAAACAGGTAATTAAAACCAAAGAAGTGATAATGAATCGATTACGGTTCATTGCTTTCGTCAGCGAAGCAGGTGAATTGTTTACTTCATTTTTTTGTCTTTTAATCTTCAAAGCATTTACCTTCGTATAGTTTTGCCGTGTAAGTTTTTGCCTCAGCCATATCCGTCCTCCGGGGGAATAATTCGACTACTTTTTCTTGAAGTTTCATTTCCGCTAATTTGTGATCCGTTATATCGCGGGAGATACCAAGAACAGAAATTATTTGACTTCTTTCCGGAGAATATATTAGCGTAAAAGAAGTGTTGTGCCATAAACTATTATGGGGGAATTTGATTTCCCTTTCGTCATTTTGAGTTATTCCCGAGCTAAACACATTATTTATAGGTAATTTCAATATTCCAAGATCTTCTGGAGGAAATAATTCATCTATAGACTTTCCAACCAAATAATCTGAAGGTGCTTGGAAGGTTTTGGCGGCGGATTCATTTACATAAACAAGTAGAAAGTCTTTATTGATAATGAATATTTGTTCTGAAGCGGAATCAGCAAGCACACTGAATTTGATTTCCGACTCAGTTAGTTTCTCTGTCCCTTTTTTTAGTAATTCTTCTAAGCTGTCTCTTGTTGCCCTGATTTCTTCGGCAAGCATATTCATCCCTACCATTATCGCATCAATCTCGTCATCTTTTTCTGAAGGGATTAACCCGGTTTGATAATTGCCGGCTGAAACGCCCATAATAGCATTTAAGATTTTAGAAATTCTTTCATCAGACGAAATATTTAGATTACTGTTCATTATAAATAACCTTTAAGCCATTCAATGGCTTCATCTTCGTCTGTAAATAACCGGGTCGGGTATGAAGGTTTATTAAGACCCAGAAAAAAATTTGCGAGCACTTTTGATATTGCTAACTCAACAACAAGAGCATGTGCTGTTACCTGCTCTGTGAATTCTTTGACCGGAATAGAATTGTCTGGCTTCCCTGGAGATTGACTTTTGTTGTCTAATATCAACAAGTAATGGATTCTTTTTACCTTCAGAAATTCTTTGAAAAAGATCTAATGCAACACGAGCTTTTTCAATTGTTTCATCCCTGGTAAAACAAATAAGCTTTACAATTCCATCATCAAGTTGCAAAATCTTATGGGATGAGGTCTTAATTTCTTTGTTCATAATAGCGTCCTTCTTTGTATATTTATGTCCCCGATTTGCGTAAAGAAAATGTGAACTTGGAACCTTTCCCAAATTCACTCTCCGCCCATATTTTCCCTCCGTTCATTTCAATAAATTCTTTACAAAGCAATAAACCTAACCCCGTACTTGATTCACCATCGGTACCTTTCGAACTGACTTTCTCTTCAATCTTAAAAAGTCTCTTAATATCTTTTTCAGGAATTCCCACACCATTATCTTCAACAGAAACTTTAATTTGGCCGTCATTTGATAGTTCTGATTTAATTATAGTTCTTCCGTCCTTTCTTGTGAATTTAACTGCGTTAGATAAGAGGTTTCTGAGCACAGTGCTAATCATTTTTTCATCGGCATAAACATTTTGCGTAGTATCAATTTCATTAATAACTTCAATCCTTTTTTGCAGAGCCCGCTGATAAATTGTTTCTATACCTTGAGAAACCATCATTGATAAATCGGAATCTTTAGGAGTAAAATTGATGGAACCTTTTTGTATTTGTGCCCAATCCAATAAATTTTCCAGAAGTTTATAAAGATTACGGGCGGATTCATTCAGTAATTGACTATTTTCGGAAAATTCAGCCAGTGAGTATTCTTCGGTGCTATCCGCCATTAGTTCTGTTAGATTTAAGAAACCGTTGAAAGGACTTTTTAAATCGTGTGCTATTATGGAAAAGAATTTGTCTTTTTCAGCGTTCAACTTTATTAGTTGATCATTACGGTTTTGAATTTCTTGTTCAAATCGTGCACGCTCGGTAACATCCCTTATGATACTCAAAGCTAACGGCTGCTGACCGGGGATATCTAAAAATGTATTTGATAATTCGAGAGATACTTTTTTACCGTTCCATAGAATAATATCACGGTTTAAATTTTGAGGAATTGATCGGTTTCTAAACCGCTCACAATGTTTCCGTAGAACTTCTGATTGGGCATCCGGTTCATAGACGACACTCATCATTTTACCTTCAATTTCTTCCCTTGCCTTTCCCATGAGTTTGCAGTAGGCATCGTTAGCTTTTAAAACTACACCGGTTTCATCTGTTATACGCATCCCATCGGTAGCATTTTCCCAAACCATTCGGAATTGTAATTCATTTTTGCGAAGTGCTTCCTCAGTTTGCTTAAGTTCGGTAATATCCTGGTTAACACCGCGTGCCTTAATTGTACGATTATCTGCATCTTTCTCAATACGAATATTGGCTGCGAAGTAGCCTTTCTCACCTGTTGTATAGATTACACGGTATTCCAATTGGGAAGAATAAGCCGGGTCTGAGGTTTCAAATGCTTTCCGAATTTCTTTCCCAACCAATACCCGGTCATCAGGATAAACAAACCTTTTTGCGAAATGCCCGGAAGACATGGCATAACCGCCTTCCTGATCTGCTGTTGTATGAAAGAGTGAGTAGAAGTGATCGTTAAAAGTAAACTGGTCGAGAGCGAAGTTATATTCCCATGTACCGAGTTTGGCAATCTTTATAGCATCGGTTAACTTGGCTTCGCTTTCTTTAAGTTTTACTTCAGCTAATTTATTATCCGTTATATCTCGTACAACTGCAATAACTTCGTCTTTGCCGCTTGCTACCATACGGGCTTCATAATCACGCAAGCCGCGCTTTGGAACGGACATTTGGTATTCGAATTCCTGGGGCTTGCCGCTGTTTAGGGCTTTTGAGATATATCTATTCATTAAATCAGCAAACCAAGGAGGTGTAATATCTCGATTTTTTTTACCGATGATTGTCTGCCCGGATTGAACATAAAGATCTGATTTATCGGCTTTATAATCCAGAAAAGTTCCTTCTCTGTCCACACGGAATATCAAATCGGGAATGGCATCAAGCAGCGCTTTTGTCTTTCTTTCGCTTTCGCTGCGTACCTCTTCGGTAATTTTGCGTTCGGTTATATCGCGCCAGAGGCAGTGATAAACCGGATGACCGGAATTATCCATGTATTGTGCTGTCACAAACACATTTTTAATTTCTCCATCTTTTGTCTTTTGCCGAGTCTCAAAGTCGACTCTTTTTTCGCTCATCACACGTGCAATTGTGGCGTCAATCTCTTTCTGTGTCCCTTCAGCTTCCACGTCCCCAATGCTTAGCTTGGCAAATTCCTCCCGGGTATATCCTAGTTGGGTGTGGGCAGCCGAGTTGAATTCGATGAATCCTGCGGTTTGAGGATCTACTATCACTATACCGTCCGGCAATTGCTCACAAAGAATCGCTCTTCTCATTGTTTCTTCGTTAAGATTATTTTCAGCTTTTTTGCGTTCGGCGGCTTCGGCTTGCAGTTGTTTGTTTGCTGAGTTAAGCTCCGCAGTTTGATATTTGAGCTGAGTGCGCAGACGACTGATTTGGCAGTAAGTTTCTATTCGTGTGAGTACTTCTTCATGAATAAAAGGCTTTGCTATAAAGTCCGCTTCTCCAGCTTCAAATCCGCAAGTTTTCTCTTCTGCTTCATTCGATGTGCCTATAAATAATATAGGAACGTCCTTCGTTAAATTATCTGCTTTAAGACGTGCATATACTTCGTAGCCATTAATGTCGGGAAGTTTTATATTTAATAAAATTAAATCCGGCAGTTCAACTTTTGCTATCGGAACAGCATCTAATCCATCTTTTACAGCACGAACTCTGTAGCCCTTTTCGGTAAGTATTTTTGAAAGAATACGAAGATTTTCCAATGAGTCATCCACAATCAAAATACTTCTTAGTGTATTGGTTGTGTTCATAGTTTTTCCCCTATGATGGATGCGCCCTTACGGGCTACATGGATATTCCCGTAATCATAATTTAGGGTACATATATTTACTAGTTAATGTCCTTTTTAGAATAAGATTAATTTTAGTAATCACTTTTTGCTATTTTGTTTTAGTATGGCAAAACTTAATTTTAATTCTATAAAATAGTCCATTTTTTTTATTATAATCCCAATCGCTATCTGTTAATATTGGATAGCTTTTTTTATTATAAAAAGAATCCTACGCAATATATTATTAAGGAATGAGGTGCCATACAATAGGGCAAAGGGATGAAAAAGGGACTACATCCTTTGGACTAAGACGGCTTCCAATGATGATTTGATACAAGCGAAAAATTAATTGTAAATTAATAACACCAAATACCACCCATATTCTTTAAAGGTTTATCGAAAAGAACGCATCCATTCTTAAAAATAACTACTTCAGGAAAATCAATTTTTTCGTCGAGGTAAATGAGCCGGCTTCTAAACGATAAAAGTACACACCGCTCGAAAGGTTATAAATTGCCTTATTAAGATTAAAGTTAACGATATAGCTACCGGCTTCCTGACGGCCGTTCACTAGAGTGACAATTTCATTACCAAGTACATTAAAAACTTTGAGCGAAACCTGAGAAGCTTTCCCAAGTTTATATTGAATAATCGTCGATGGATTGAATGGATTTGGATAGTTCTGGAAGAGGGCAAATTTTTGCGGCACCAAACCATCCTTTACTGAGGTTACTGCTGCCGGGTTAGTAACGGTGTTAGCGTCTAATGTTACTGCGGTCTGTGCCAGAGCCTTACCATTAAGGGCTGCGCCGGTATTCATCGCAATAGCTGTTTGACACAATATGATTCCTTTCATTTCAGAAGTCGTGCCAAGATCAACTTGTCCGGCAATCTGCCAGAAGACGTTTGAAGCCAGTGCACCGCCGCTGAGTGTTACTATTGCACCATTCGCCACTGTTAGATTTTGTGCTACCTGGAAAATCCAAACATCACTTTCAGTGCCGGATATAGTAACACCAGCGTTAGATATTGTTACAGCCGTACTCCAATTGTAAAGGCCATGGGTGAGTGTTTTCCCACTAATATCTCCTGTGTAAAGGTCGGTATAATCCGGGGATGTTCTACCGGCTGCGTCGGTATATGCGGTTTGCATATCGCTAATTGCAGTAGTCATCTTAGTTGGAGTTGGAGAGGTATAGTCAGAAGCATAAATATTTCCGTTGATTATAGATGATGTCGAAAATTTACCTGAAGCATCCATTATTAATCCAAATCCGGTTATGTATGTTGCGGCCACAGGACTAACGCCTAAATCACCATTAATTTGGGTAGTCCCCGTATTTGAAATTCCTGTTTTTGCTAAAATTACGAAATCACCGGCGGTACCAAGATTCACCGGTGCCGGCAACGATTGAGGCAAGCCAACGCCTGTCATTATCAAAATTACAGTAACCATTACCCCTAGGAAGTTCATCCTCCTGCTTAAATCGGACAATAGATCTATTGTATAAGTTTTCATGAGTATCTCCACATAAATAGTATAATGCAAATAATAAAATTATTACACCTTAATTTTTGTTTATTAAAAATTTTCTCTTTGTGTTAGTTAGCTCTTTCTCAATGATAGAATGTATCTATATATTTTAACTGTGTAAATAGAGCAAAAGGATGAAAAAGGAATTACCTCTCCGGAATGAGATTCTTAAAAGGAATGCATAAAATTTAAGAGTAACTGGGTATACTTTCCTTTGCAATCCTTACCTCTATTAAATGTTCACGCCTGTCGTCAACAAGAGAAATAGAATTATCTTCGTTCTTAGCGCCGTCAACAATTACGCCCAAATCAGCATTACCATCATGTGTATGAAGTATAGTAATATGGTAAAAAGTTTCCCTGTACCTGTAATGCACATTATATCTTTCCCAACCAGCAGGTAGGCAAGGCTTAATAAACAATTTATCAACTTCAAGTTTAATCCCAAGCAGTGATTCGGTTATAAGTCTGTAAATCCAGCCGGCAGAGCCCGTGTACCAGGTCCATCCGCCTTGACCAGTATGTGGAGCAAGTGCGTAAACATCGGCAGCAACTACGTAAGGCTCCACTTTATACACGGCAATTCCTTTCCTAGTTTTAGTGTGGTTTACCGGGTTAATTATTTCAAACAGTTCCCAAGCGCGTTTACTTTCGCCTAATGCTGCAAATGCCATCGCGGCCCATATAGCAGCATGCGTATACTGTCCGCCGTTTTCTCTTACACCCGGTACGTAACCCTTTATATAGCCTGGGTTCAAATCCGATTTATCGAAAGGCGGATCTAATAGTTGTATCAATGCATGATCATTTCGAACTAGATATTGATTCAATGAACTCATCGCCATTTGTGAACGTTTTGCATCTACTGCGCCGGAAAGTACTGACCAGCTTTGTGCAATCGAATCGATTTTACATTCTGGGTTACTTGCCGATCCGAGAGGTGAACCGTTGTCGAAGTAAGCACGTCGGTACCATTCACCGTCCCAGCCGTTCTTTTCTATGTTCCGTTGTAAAACTGAAGCTTCATTTTTGAATTGTTTAACTAATTTAATATCGCCCCTCATGTCGGCAATTTTTATAAACTGCATAATCACTTCATACAAGAAAAATCCCAGCCATACACTTTCACCTTTACCTTCATTTCCGACCATATTCATTCCGTCGTTCCAATCACCGGAGCCGATTAGCGGCAAGCCGCGCTCACCATAAGTTAGTCCTCTAACTATTGCTCTTACACAATGCTCATAAAGGCTGTCGATTTCTTCCGATCTATTTGGAAGATCATAATACGAGTCATCCTCTGCATTTACTTTACGCCCTTCCAAAAAATGAACCGGTTCATCCAGCACCCCGGTATCACCGGTTGTCAGTACATAGCGGCAGGTTGCTAACGGCAGCCATAGGTAATCATCCGAACAATGAGTCCGCACACCCCTGCCGGAAGGCGGATGCCACCAATGCTGAACATCGCCTTCATTAAATTGGCGGCTAGCACTTAGCAGCAGATGTTTTCGTACAAGGCCCGGCTCAGTATGAATTAGCGACATAACGTCCTGCAGCTGATCGCGGAAACCAAAAGCTCCGCCGGATTGATAGTATCCGCTCCGTGCCCAAATACGGCACGCTAAAGTTTGATACATCAGCCAACCGTTTGTAAGCACATTTAATGAAGCATCAGGCGTTTCAACCTGAACAGCGCCAAGCGTGTGGTTCCAATATTGCCATACAGATTCTAAAGCGCTCCTGGCAGCGTTTGATCCGCGGAATTGCTGCACAAGCTTTCTTGCTTCATCATTATTCTTTCCTACGCCCAATCTAAATATGATTTCTCGCTCCTGCCCGTCGGCAAGTTCAAACGGAACCTGTATAGCAGCGCAAGAATCCAAAGAGGCTCCAATTCTGCCGGAAAGATGTGCGCGGTTCATCGCAGCCGGATTTTGAAGAGTGCCGTTTCGTCCTATAAATACTTTACGGTCGCCGCTTAATGTATTAATCTCATCGTCGGTATAAAAGAATACAACCCGATCGGCAAACTCTGAGTTATATGAATTTCGCGCATAGATTGCCCCGCTTTCCGAATCAATTTCAGTAATTACATGCATTCCCGTTTTGGGACGAAGATCGCCAAGCACTAACTCCACATAACCGGTAGCGGAAAGCCTTCGTGTCTTGCCCGATTCATTCCGCACTTTTAATACAGAAAACTTGATCGCAGAATCTATTGCAACATAAACCCATAGTTCCGAGCAAATGTCCTCTTCAGTATGTTCAAAAACACTGTAACCGAAACCGTGTCGTGTTGTATATACGCCGGCTCCGCGGCAGGGCAGGGGAGTTGGCGACCAGAAGTGCCCTGTCTCTTCATCACGAATATAAAAAGCTTCTCCGCTCGAATCAGTTACCGGGTCATTGTTCCATGGAGTAAGACGAAACTCATGTGCGTTTTCGCTCCAGGTATAATTCGGACAGCTTTCCGAAACCACGGTTCCAAATTCCGGGTTTGCGATTACGTTTATCCATGGCGCCGGAGTTAGCTGCTTGCCTGAGGAAGTGATTATGTATTCACGTCCGTCATTAGTAAAACCACCGTATCCGTTGAAGAAAATCAAATCGGTGCGGGGCAGTTCAGAATTATTCCGGCTCTTTGCATGATATGTATTAAACGGCTTGAAAGGAGGAATAGGTGCTTCTGCCGTACCGATGCGATTTACCTGTGCCTCAAGAGTGCCCCGCCTATCTGATATGATAACGCGTGACACTGTTTGGATAAGAATGCGATCCTCATTTGAAATCTGGTCTGCTTGTCTTACGAATATTCCGCCAGGTTTGTCAACATAGTTCGCCTCAACGCCTGCGGCAATCAATCTCATTATTTGTTCCTGTAGCTGCTGCCGGTAACCGGCGTGGTCTTCGTTCCAAATTACAAGATCAACAGTAAGTCCTTTTAAACGCCAATATGCGTGAGCCTGCACTATCTGGTGTACAAGATTTACATTATCCGGGTTTTCAATTTGTAGCAGCACAATAGGTAGATCACCCGAAATTGAATAGCTCCATAAACCTGATTGTCCTCTTCGGTTTTTGATGATTATAGACGGGTCCGCACGCAAGAATGAATTAGCATAGATAATTGAATTTGCCAGGCGCGCGTATAATTGCGCATCGGCTTCCGCGGCATTTATTTGCCGCAGAACGACCTGGCTATATGTGTAAGCAAGCTCGAATACTCGATTCGTTAAACGTCGATCCTGGTATTTATCAATAAGAATTACGGCTTTGTCACGGGTTTCACCTATTCCATAAATCATATCTATCGTAACCTTTTCATCCGGCTCGAGGATTATATGATATTGAATCGAAACAATCGGGTCCAGAACCGAACCTTGACTATCAGAGAGTGCCCCGGAGTTTTTCATTGCTTGAGGTGAAGCGGTTGTATTTCCCCGTCCGATGAATTGCATTCTGTCGGTCTCGAAAGATATTTTTCCTACACTCTTCCCGCGCACTATCATCATGTGAAACATCCATAGAGTTTTATCTTCGGGGGAGCGGGGTCGGCGGGTACATAGAATTGCACGATGTTCGCGGATTATTTCGGTCTGAACAAACAAATTACTGAATGCAGGGTGCAGCGCATCTGATGCAGACGAAGCAAGCACTACTTCTGCATAGCTCGTAACATCAATCTCCCTTGATGTCCTGGAGCGGTTAGTAAGATGAACACGTCGCAGTTCAATATCATCTTCCGGTGATATAACAATCTCTGTATGCAAATCAATATTCTGATCACGCCGTCGAAATTCGGCATGCCCTTCGGAGAAAATAGCTTCATAATTCTTTGATTGTTTCAATGTCGGCTGATATGCCGATGACCAAAATTTTCCGCTGGCTGTATCGCGGATATAGCAGAAGCTGCCCCGGTTGTCACTTGTGCTGTCTTCATGCCATCGCGTAACAGCAATGTCATGCCATCTACTGTAGCCGCCCCCTGCGTTTGTAATCATTACGTTATACCTTCCGTTCGACAATAACTGTACTTCCGGAACCGCTGTATCCGGACTGCTGAATATACGTACCGGCATCTCAGTGATGCCTGAATTTGTCTGAGAGTCGGAGAGGCCGGCGCTTCGTAAATGGAATAAAGTAGACCTTGGAACTCTTTCCTGAAGCAGCAGTATGGTTGCTTCGAATAACGGATCTGATCCAAACCTCTTTTGCATCGGTCTATCTAGTATCAGATAAGCTAGAGCAAGGAGGCTCATACCTTCATGGTGCGCCATGAAAGATTTAACTACCACATGCAGTTTCCCGCGCGGAAGGCGTACTGTTGTGTAGTCTAGTGCCTCATAGAAACCATATTTTCCAATTAATCCTTCGGAGTCAAGCTGCTGAAGATTGGCGCACGATTCCTCGGGTTCAACCATTAGTGCAAGCGCCGAAGCGTAGGGTGCAATAACAAGATCTTCCGCCAGTCCTCGTTTGAGTCCTAAACCGGGCACACCAAATGCTCTGTACTGGTAATTGAGACTAACATCAAAAGAATTATAACACGATTCGGAAATACCCCACGGAACCCCGCGTTGTTTTCCGTATTCAATTTGTCTTTTCACAGCTGCCTTATAAGTCCGGTCAAGAAGTGTGTTTTCATATGTAGGCATTACCAGCAGCGGCATCAGGTACTCGAACATTGAGCCGCTCCATGAAAGTAAAATCGGATCACCGCCGACGCTTGTCAACAATCGTCCTAATGCAAACCAGCTCTCCTGCGGCAATTGTCCCTGTGCAATGGCTACGAAGCTGCTTAATCTTGCTTCCGAGGCCAGCAAATCATAATAACTTGGATCCTGCCGTTTCTCTTCAACATTGTATCCTATTGATAAAAGACGGCGTGTTTTGTCATATAAAAAATCATACTCCATATCAGCAAATTCGCTTGATTGCTCTGCAATAAACCCGATCGAGGCAATTCTTTGCTTGGCATGTTTACCGGATTCTATCATCAGGTGCTGAATCTCATCGACCTGTTCATTTCTCTTTATCGCTACATCAGTAGAAAATTCTTCTCCAATTACGGATATAAATTCTGTGCATAGTTTTACAAGTCCGCGAAGTGTTGGTATCTCATCGTTGTCAGGAAAATTATTCTTCCCGGAGGAGGAAACTTGGGGGATAATCCATGGGACTAGAAATGACAACTCATCGAGGGCACTCCTGCATTGCTTTGCTAAGGAACGTGCCCACCATGCAGTCTCTTTTTCATGTGTAGTAAATTTTTTTTCTACTTTTGAGGCGGATGCTGCAAATTGGTTAAGGATTTGCCATGCAGCTGTAAGTGTTATGGGAGGGGAGTTAACGGTTAGCTCTAAATCTTTTTGAAGCTGAATTAGCTCTTCTTGATCTTTTTTGCCTACGGTATCTGTCAGGATTCTCAGAGTATCCACCATTCCTTCGAACAATTGCGGTTCTATTATTTTATGATCGGGAAGAGAGAGAATTCCCTGGCGCAGCGTAAGTAGGTGAGCGGCAAGATTACCGCTGTCAACAGTTGAGATATAAAATGGCCGTAGCGGCAGTAAAGACAGTGTGTCATACCAGTTTAAGAAATGTCCTTTGTATCGTTCCAAAGTTTCCATTGTTCGGAATGCGTTCGAAGTACGATCAATTAATTCTCCGGCGGTAATGTAGCCAAAGTCATAAGCAGATAAATTTGCCAGGAGTGCCAGTCCCATGTTAGTAGGTGAAGTGCGATGTGCTACCACAGCGGCAGGTTCTTCTTGATAATTATCCGGGGGCAGCCAATTGTCTTCCGGACCGACAAAAGTTTCAAAAAAAGACCAGGTTTTTCGGGAAAGATCACGCAAAAATAATTTCTGTTTTATAGTTAATCTAGCTTGACGGCGTTCGAGCGGCAGACTTATCCACCATGTTACAGCCGGTGATATGGCCCAGAGAAAAAGTATTGGAAAAACTATATCGGGCACAGCCTGATTTGTAAGCACAAAATAAGCGATTGTTAAAATAACAATGGCTGGCGATATCCACATTGTTTTATAGGAACGGGGAAGACTATCTTTTCCCTTGACACCTTTAACATAAGGCGGATTCCATTCAAGGAGTCTTTTGTGGGAAATCAGCATTCGCCAGATAGTTCTAATAATAGCATCCAGACTGAAAAACGCCTCATAAGGGAGAGTTATTAATGTAAAAGTCGCCTGGGCTAAGTTCAAGCCGGCGGTGCGTACGGTATCAGCCAGATGCTGACGCAAAAGCATCTCCACAGGTTTCCGGAACAGATCCAGTATGGATATAAACAACGAAGGAATTAAAATTATTCCAATTACCGATAATGTCCAAAACCAGGCTTGTGATGGGAATATACAGCTTAAAAAAAATAAAAGTATTAATGAAAAAGGTATTAAACTGCGTCGAAGATTATCAAATATTTTCCATACGGAAAGTCCGGATAACGGGTTCTTTTGCAATCTGCCGTTAAGACCGGGAACTACCGGAAGCAACCATCGAACCAATTGCCAGTCTCCCCGAATCCAGCGATGACGGCGGCTTACGTCTACCTTATAGCTAGGTGGATATTCCTCGTATAATTGAACATCACTCAGAAGGCCTGACCTTGCATGGCATCCCTCTATAAGATCATGACTTAAAATTTGATTTTCGGGAAAGCGACCATTAAGTGCATGCTCGAATACATCAACATCGTAGATACCTTTACCGATGAATGACCCTTCTCCGAAAACATCCTGATATACATCAGATACTGTGCGTGTATATGGATCAATACCAGGCTGACTTCCGTAAAGCCGCGCATAACGGGAACGGTTTGTTCCGGGAAGGCTAACTGCAACACGCGGCTGCAGAATAGCATATCCTCCGCATACACGGTGTTTACGCTCGTCATAACATGCGCGGTTCAAAGGATGAACAATAGCTCCAACCAGCTGTCGCGCTGAATCGCGGGGAAGTTGTGTATCTGTGTCAAGAGTAATTATATATTTTACAGAAGGTAAAACATCTGTCTTACCTATAATAAGAGAGAAGCGATTTTTCGATCCGTCTCGCAGAAAAGAATTCAATTCCTCAAGTTTACCCCTTTTTCGTTCGTAACCCATCCACATTCTCTCTTTAGGGTTCCATTGCCGAGGGCGATGAAAAAGGAAAAAAGTATCATTATTCAAATCTTTGTATTTGTTGTTTAGGTTTTCGATTTGCTTACGCACCTGCAGTAAAAGCGGTTCATCATCCGGCATCGTTTCTTTATCCGAGTCTTTAAAATCGGTCAAAAGCCCGAAGTACAGATTCTTATCCCGGTTTGCAAGGAATCTCACTTCAAGGGATTCGACCAGTTCTTTGATGTTTTGAACATTCAATAACATAGTCGGCACTACCACAAGCGTACGAAATTCCGGCGGTATACCGTCGGAGAAATCCATTTTCGGTAATCCCTGGGGGATTGCCAATAAAGTTGATACCCAGTTTACTAACGAAACTGCTAATTGGCTTGTGCATAAAAAGAAGATGATACCGGTAATTGCAAGCGACCAACTATGCAGTTCTTCAATATAGGTTTCCGACAACAATCCGGCTGTGAAGATAAGCGTCATCAATATAATGGAACCAATGTAAATCAACAAAGGAACCTTACGGCCAATTTTTCTGAAAACCGTGAAAACAGAAAATTTTATCTTTACTAGATCTTCAAGCTGTTTAATACCTTTATCAATAAGGTAGAACCCAACATGTGCGGTTCTGTCGTTATCGCCTTTCAATTCTGCGCCTTTCTGCGCCAGGTTGATTGCTTTTTGCGCTACTTCTTCTTCAGGCAGATCACTATTCTTTGTGGCTTTCTCAATTACATGACGGTAACGGTCACGGGTAGAAAAATCCATTTTGCTATAGGCTCCGCAGGGGTCTTTACTCAAGATCTGTTCAACAATGCTCATTGTCTCAACGAACCTTGGCCAGTTCATTGATTCCAGAAATCGGAGGCTTCCAATACTGTTGCTGATTGAAATTTGATCGGCTGCCTGCTGCTGGTTGCCAATTTGAATTACTTTATCAATTGATAAACCCGATTCAGAAAGACGCTGCTCGATCCATGTTAACGGAGATACAAGTGCGTGGCTTAAACCAAGCAGCCGACGTGCAAATTCGGAAACAAATGGCGTCGTCATGGGAGGGTCAGTCCTTGCCATATCTGCGATTATTAGAATCAGGCTCTTCGGATCTTTCTCGGCTGTCTCTATCATTTTGTCTGCCCATGTATCAGCCAAATCCCGCTCTATTCTTCCGGCGGCAACCCGCGCAGCAACCCGGCGGAGATTCTCAATCAACGCGAGCCTTAGCATAGTGGGTATTGCCCAAAGCTCTCCTAATTTTAAGGTCTTGATTGTCTGGTAAGCGGCTACGAAACGGATAAGGTTTTCAGGGTCAACACGTCCGTCGCCGTGTGAAATAGTTTCCTGCGCTATATCATAAACACGCGGAAGACCTTTCGAAGGTCCATTCAACAGGCGGGGTAATTCACGGCTGTAGCCTTTTGGCAGATGCCTTTTTACAGTGCGTATCTGCTCTTCAACCAGATAAAAATTATCAAGCAGCCATTCACCTGCCGGTGTATTCTGATGTTTTGCTTTAACTGTTTCTGTCAATAACTTATGCACTTCAAATAAAAATGTTTCATTTTCAGTCAACCGTGCAAGCAAATGCAGATCCGAATTAAGTTGATCGTCGAGGGTATGCGAACTTGCAAGTACCTTACCGTGCTGCTCCATCTGATCGGCACTGAACAGCTCAGAACGTAACGGCGGTTCCCCGCCGGAAAATTTTTTAATGAGAAAATTTTCATTTAACTGTACTTTTAAACGGAACAACGATTCATTTATTTTAGGACTGATAACCTTCATAGTTTTTCCATAGAAAGGAAAAGAAAAATACAATGGATTATGCATTTAATGGAATTTACATTTTAATATAGCATAGCCCATAAGATTAATATTAAAACTCAAGAACAATGTATAAAAGTTGTTTTGATATTTAAATCGTCCAAAGGGATGAAAAAGGGACTACATCTTTTGGTGGGATCAGATACCTTCATCAATGAAAATATTTTGAACTAAGCAGGTCGGCTATTCTCGGGATCGGGCTTTTTTGTTCTGTGCCATCAAAAAATTCCGATGACTTCAGCATTCTAAATTAAGGAATTCGTAGGTGCTTTTTAAGTCTGCGAGTTATTAAGATCCTTTAATAAACTCAGCATTTATCCGGGAAATTTATATGGTCTCAATTTTTGTACTAAAAAAAACTTATTAACTAGCAAATAATTTGTAAATTACTAATTATCATCTTTATTAATTCTACGCATTTATTTGGAAAAATAGAAAGGAAATTTCATTAAAAACGCAAGACCCAATAAACCTGCATGGTTGAGTTATGTAGCAGGATATCAAATTTCAAATAATTCGAAAAGTATCTGGCAAATGTGTAATTCATTTGTCCCGTTTTTCTCCCTCTGGTATTTGATGTACTTAAGCCTTGATTTCAGCTATTGGCTTACATTATTGCTTGCATTTCCAGCAGCCGGATTCTTGGTTAGAATATTCATTATTCAACATGACTGCGGGCATGGCTCATTCTTCCGGTCGCAAAAAACCAATGACCGGGTCGGAATGTTCTGCAGTATATTCACATTAACACCATATCATTACTGGAGAACCAGTCACTCTATACATCATGCAGGGGCAGGTAAACTGGAAGGGCGGGGAATAGGTGATATCCAGACCAAGACAGTAAATGAATATCTTAAACTTTCTACATGGGGAAGAATAAAATACAGACTCTACAGGAATCCTTTCATATTGTTCATAATTGTACCCACTATTTTATTCCTTATTCTCTATCGTTTCCCAAATTTTAAACACAAAGAACTGCTTAAGTTTAAGACGAGCGTTTATATGACAAGCCTAATAATTGGCTTATTAATGGGAATTTTAATCTGGTTAATCGGAATTCAGAATTTCCTTTTGATACAATTACCGATTACAATAATTACGTCATCAACAGGTACGTGGTTATTCTTCGTCCAACATCAATTTGAAGACGCATATTGGGCGGAAAAGGAAGATTGGGATTTTACCAAAGCCGCTTTGGAAGGAAGCTCTTATTATAAACTGCCAAAAATATTACAATGGTTCACAGGGAATATCGGGTTTCACCACATTCATCACTTAAGTCCCAGAATACCAAACTACATGCTTGAAAAATGCCTGAATGATATTCCGTTGTTTCAAAAAGCTAAAACGCTAACTTTTGGTTCAAGTCTTAGAAGCATATTTTTAGCTCTATGGGATGAAAAGCGAAAAAAGCTGGTAAGCTTTCGGCAATTAAAACACATGCAGCTACATGTACAGCCCAACAAATAAAGATGATTCAGCAGAGTTGCGAAACACTTTTAGTTGTAGGTGCCAAAATTTTCAAATCTATGTAATTATAAAAATCGCTTTTTTTTTAATGTTTACCGGAATTTGAGACATTGAAAATTCGGGATACAAAATCAGCGTTAATCTCCGTATCCGTTAAGCTTAGCTTCTTTCATCAGGCCGGCAATACGTTCCGCCTGTAAAGCGAATGTTTCAAGGCGTGCTTCTATTACCTGCGGATAAACATTACCGTCGGTTTCAATCGTTAGAAAAGGTATGTTTATTTTACCGTTGAAAACTTCGGGCAGTTTATAATTCTTATTTACTTTCTTTTCAGCAAAAATTTTATTTTCAATTTTCATTTCTGTAGCGGCAAGTGATTCTGTTATTCTTGTAGGCATACATCCGAAAGGCCCCAGATTTATCACCCCGCAGTATTTATCAATAGTTTCATGTAAAGCTACTCCGAGAGTAAGACCCGGTTCACCTTTGTATTCCAAAGGAACTATGTGACTGCTTCTTTTTAGGAGCGAATCAACCTTAGTTAAGGAGAATTTATAGTAACCTGTTCCTGCCAAAATTTTCTTAATCCTATATTCGGCTATCCGCATATAAAAAACTCTTATCAGTCTCTCCGTCTTTTGCCTGTAGGATGTAACCGGTTCTAATAGATTCTTCTTTAAGAGATGATCTATATAATAAACCCATTCGCTTATGTAAGAATCTTTAAGAATGAATCCTTTTTCCGCGAAGTGTTTATTTAGCCATTTATGTGAAAAGTGATCCCGCCTGACAAAAATCTCGCCGCATAAAGCAATATATTTAGCCTGGCTTATTGGTTTTTCGAACGGTATCCTATTTTTAATTTTAATAGAAAATTTTTTTAAAGCTTTATAAATTTTGCCGGGTACTTTCTCAAATGTATAAATTAGTTTATTATATTCTTCATAAAAAATCTTTAATCCTTCATCCGTGTCAACCGCATGCGCCATAATGCCGGAACGTATGTCATCGAGTACATCGCTTATAAAAATAGTTTGTATGCCCCTTGTTGAAAAGTTAGGGCCCAATCCCGCAAAGCCGTCATCATTCATCAGGGTCAGGGTTGCAACATTCCTCAGTCTTTTTCTTTTAATAACATCACGAATAAAAACAGGATACTGCCCGAGCCTGCAGCTTCCTCCACCTTGCACAATGAAGAAAGCCACGTATTGTTTCCCGTCCCATTTATTCTCCAGATAATCCAGCAATGAAC
The DNA here is from genome assembly GCA_963787005.1 of uncultured Bacteroidota bacterium. Lineage (GTDB taxonomy): Bacteria > Bacteroidota > Ignavibacteria > Ignavibacteriales > Ignavibacteriaceae > FEN-1297. The sequence goes on along the minus strand of CAWBBX010000017.1, from coordinate 18,825 downwards.
CTACACAAAGAAGAAGTGGGAGACATTCTTTTCCGCTTGCAACGGATCTGCCGTATTTTAATATTTCAGGGTTTCCTTCGGGTAATGCAATTGTATTAAATCCTTGACTTCTCAACCCGGCTGCAAACATTGTCGCTCCAAGGTCGCCCATCGAAGGTATTAAAATATCAACCCGGGGATCGGATAATGTAATTTTCTCTCCGCTCGAAGAAATAAAATACCCCTGGTTGGAATCAAATTCTATTTTAGCCGGAATAAAATCGCTAAAATCCGGATCGCTTATTTTATACTGAACTCTTCTATAATTTTTAATTATATCAAGAGCTGCATCAATCCTGGTATTTATTCCTGCATCGGCGGTGTGACCGTCAAGTTCCAATGTTAGTGACGGTTTTGTACCCATGATTGATCGGAATGTTGTTAATAATATTGAATCCGGACCGCAGGAAAAGTTTGAAATATATGTTGCGTATAACTGCGGGTTATTTTTTACGATTCGTGCCGATTTTAATATCTTCTTTCCACCTTCCCAGTATTGATCATCATCTAAAGTTTGCCCACGGTAATCAAACATATCGTACGGAATCACATAAACACCTCTTGATGCAAATTTTTTAGGTATGCCTTTGTTTGCCAACTCGGTAAAAGAATTATACGGTCTACCGATAAGTACGATCGCCATTTCTTCGGGATGCTGTTTCAAAAATCCAAGAAATTCCTCCCCCATCGCAAATAGTTCTTTTTGATATTCCTCCAGCATTTTCAAAGCGCGGTGAAATGCATTTTTAATTCTGATTTCATCATTAATCCCTAATTGTTTGGCTGCCTCTATAAACTTACTTTCTTCTTTTTCGAAACCATTTGCAAAATTAAAAAACGGGATGATCAGTTTATCTTTTGGAACTAAATCATTGAAAGACTGTTTTAAATAAAACTGCTCGCCGTTTACAAATACACATGTACTATTGAAATCTAGCCTGATACCTGTGTTTTCACCCGGTTTGGCATCCTCAACGTACATTTCGGAATTTTCGGTATGAAATAATAATCTGGACTTTTTCAATTAAATCTGCAAACAAGCCCAACGATAACTGCGCGGGATAACAAAAAGATGTATTTTCCCTTTCCAGTCCCTCTTCATCTACCTGATCCGATAGAATTACTCTTAAACCGAGGCACGTAAAAAAATTATAGTATAGAGGATATATGGTTTGAGAGTGAAATGATCCGTTAATACCTACGGTTTTCGCATTTCATGGCAGTTCAACTTCCGGGGCATATTTTTTGAATTAATTGCTGCCGCTTCTTAACATAATCGTATTTATCGGCATCTACATTGGTTTTACTAATTACATTGTAATATTTGTTGCATGCGCCGCCGAAAGGATAAGTTTTGCCTTCAACCACGATAAGGTTTACCGGACAAGCCAGGTCGCAGCGCTCTCTGCCGCCGGCGCAAATAAAAGGCTTCCTATAAGTTACTTCCCTCGCAGCCAGTTTCTCTAAAAAATATTCACCGGCTTCCATTAAGCCCAGATCAATTTTTTCTTTAATATCCAGCGCAACTCCGAAAGCACCCATCAAACCGGGATCGGGAGGGACTATGATCTCTTTGCCGGTCAGCGCGGCCATCGCAACAGGAACAGCTTTGTTATAGCAGACTCCGCCCTGCATAAATATCTTTTCCCCGACAGGCCGGTTTCCTTTTACACGATTTACATAATTCATGCAAATCGAATACACAAGACCGGCAACAATATTTTCTTGACTAATATTTTCCTGCTGCGCGGTTTTGATATCCGAGCTGATAAAAGCGGAACACTGGTCGCTGAAGTTCGGAGGCTTATTCCCCTGCATTGCGATCGGTTCTATATCGGTTACCTTAATCCCCATCGACTCGTAAGCCGATTCTTCAATAAAGGAGCCGGTGCCCGCGGAACAAGCCTCGTTCATGGCGTAGTCGGCCGGTACTTTATTTACAATGTACGTGTACTTTGCATCCTGCCCGCCGATCTCAAAGATTGTATCGACTTCGGGATCGAAATAAACCGCTGCTGCCGCGTGAGCCACGATCTCGTTTACTACGCCTTCGGTCAAAGCATGAAGTCCGGCTATTTGACGACCCGAACCTGTGGTTCCGATACCGATTATCTTTATTCTTTCCGGAATTTGTCTCCTCAGCTCGGCATAACATTTTCTCGAAGCTTCAATGGGATTTCCGTGCGTGTAGAGATACACCGAGGCCAGTACTTTGTTATCGGATTTTCTGATCACTACCGCTTTCGTAGTTGTAGACCCTACATCGAGACCGAGTATACAGACGTCACCGTCAACGGCCTTACCTTTCTCAATAGTTTCGAAACGTACTTTGTCTTTGAAATTTTCCAGCGGCCGGTGAAATACGAAAGAACTTTCTCTCGGTATAAAAATATCTTCGCGGTCTTTTATTGTTTTTACCTCGTGATCAAGCCCGTAAAGAGCGGCGCCCAAAGCCTCAAAGTAAGCTGCTTCAGGAGGTATGAAAATATCCGGCACTTTTTTTCTCAGGAAATCCATCACTACGTTGTTTTTTGTAACGCCGCCGACGACCAGCACCTTCCCGGGGCGGACCTTCTTAGTAATTCCTCCGCTTTCTCGGCCATCATGGACGACAGTCCCGCAGCGACTTCCGATTTCTTAATTCCTTTATTAAGAGCATGCGTACAATCGGATTTACAAAACACCGAACATCTTCCGGAAACCTTAAACGGTTCCGCATCAGCGGCGAGGTTTACAACTTCATCGATACCGAGATCCATTCTTTTAATCTGCTGAAGAAAGAACTCGCCCGTTCCGGAGGCGCATTGGTTCTTGGTTATTACGTCCGAGATCTTGCCTTCTTCATCTAAAGCATAAACCATGAACGTTTCGCCGCCTAGAGAGGCAACCGCAGAATAGTTTTCCTTATCTTTATTGATAAAAGCGAATGCATACTCAGAGGCTTCGGGCTCGGATATATTTGTGAACTTGACGAGTTTGCGGAATTTTCTTCCTGTTACGACTACCGGAATATGATTGAATGATTGTATGGTTGTATGATTGTGTCCTAATTTATCCGACGGGGTGGATTTGTTCATAATCGAGAATTGAATTAAATTTTCTTTGAAGGCCTTTCTCGGATCCCCGTTATGCGGTATTGTAAGTACATCTTCTATTGTTACTTGTTTATGATCTTCTCTTTTTATTCTTACAAAAGAAATGGAAGAAGCACCTAAACAAGCCCCTATAACTTCACTCATACAAAATACCCCGATCTGTAAAAATTAATGTACCAATATATAAATCGGCAGCTTAAAAATCTCATCATAAATGAGTATAGCCATAATAAATTTTAATCTAACTACTGAAATATTTTTTTATTGCATCAATTAAGCCATCAATCCGAATTTGCATGCCCGGACCGCCGGCTCGCTCATTGCGTGTTCGGAACCTCCATGGAAATTATCTTGTATTTATTTATGTAGTTGGTTGTTGATTTTTTTCTGATTCCCATTCTTGTCAGCATTCTCTGGGTTTGATTTTGCATTAGGTATTTAGCCTGCTGCTTAAGTATATAATGTGCAAACTCCGGATTCGAATTAGAAATGTATCGAGCATGGTCCTTGCAAATTTTAATCTCAGTTCGGTTGAATCGATAGGAGTTTGTTCAGAGATCTCAACTTTCTTTTTAATCTTGTTTGAATCAATCAATGTTTCAGAGGAAATTTCTTTTTCCCTGAATGAATTTTCACGGGTATTATTTTGGAAGGTAATTGAATTTTTTGTTTTACAGGCATTGATTTACTTCTTTCATTTTAGCTGGCTTTGAAGGAGTAACTTCAACAAATTGTACCACCGAACGTATTTCTTTAACATGGTAATATTTAATCCCCACAAATAATAAAGCCAGCAGAAGCATTCCATGAATTAAGATAGAAACGGAATAAACAGCCAGTTCATTTTTATTTAGTCTCTTTTGAAGAGAAATCAAATTTTTAGTTTTTATGTTAGTTTAATCTAATTTGAAATTAAGTAAAATATTAGCACAGACTTAACCCGGCATCGGAGGTAAAAATATGATATTATGATAGGAAGAAAAAAGGATTTATTATAAGTTGAATTTTATGCACTATGTTTACTGCTCAAACTATAATCTCAAATAAATAATTACTTAAAAAGAAAAAAAATAGATTTAATTTGAGTGCACCAAATGCGGACAAGTCGAAATGACAAATTTGTTAATACATAATTTTAGTTTTCTATCAGGTAAACGGTAAAAAATAATTATTGCTTAATCAATATACCTCCAATTATAATTAACAACGACGAACTGCTGAAAAGAAACGGTCAGAGTTTAAATGCGAAAAAGGGACCTTTTAAAACCTGTGAGCAATGAACTACTGATAGAATATTCAGCATACCGAAAACTCCCCAGTACACAACCGACGAAACTGTGCCCGTTCATCTACAATTGTTACCATTGCAGCAAGGATTCCGATAAATATAAGACTGACACCTTCAATAATCCATTCCACCGCTTAATTTTAAAATTAAAAGTATTTTAATTAAACGTGTTACACTTTCAAATTTGCCGTAGGCAAAAATTTGGGCGGTTTGCGAACCTTTGCTGCCTGCTCAAATCCATAGGCAATTTTTATTAAAACCGGTTCACTCCATGCTCTTCCGTAAAAAGATATACCAATCGGCATTCCGAACACAAATCCTGCAATAACGGTAATGTGAGGATATCCCGCCACTGCTGCCAATTGAGAACTTCCACCGAGGAAATGATCACCGTCGATGAGATCAGTCATCCATCCAGGGCTGTCGGTCGGGGATACAAGTGCATCAAGATTGTATTTATCCATCACTGCATCAATTCCTTCTTCACGTGACAACCGGTGATTTGTATTTAAGGCATCCAGATATTTTTTATCTTTAAGAGAGCCTGTATTTTCTGCTTCTACAAATAACTCCTGTTTGAAATACGGCATTTCTTCTTTGGCATGTTTGTTATTGAAATCTATCAAATCCTTGAGTGTGTGCATTTTGGTGGCAGGTCCGCGGTGTGCGAGATATTTTTTCATGTCTGCTTTTAATTCGTACAGCAGTACAGTCATTTCATTATCGTTTAAATCTTTGAGTCCGTCTATTTCTACCGGGTCGATTAAAACCGCACCTTTTTGTTTCAAAACTTTAAGTGAATCTTCCATAACTTTATCCACTTGAGGAAGAAAATCGAAGTATTGACGCACTACTCCGATCCTAGCACCTTTAAGTCCGTCAGTATCAAGAAATTTTGTGTAATCGGAATATGATTTCCTTTTACTGTTTTGTGTAGCAGCATCTTCCGGGTCATCACCTTGCATAGCACCAAGAAGAATTGCAGCATCCCGCACTGTTCGAGCCATTGGTCCCGCAGTATCCTGGGAATGTGAAATCGGGATAATTCCTGCTCTGCTTACCAATCCAACAGTTGGTTTGATACCTACAATTCCATTGATGGAAGACGGACTTACTACAGAGCCGTCTGTTTCCGTACCGATTGCAATTGCACAAAGATTAGCCGCTGCTGCTGCACCGGAACCTGAACTGAACCGGAACAATTTCTATCAAGAGCATAGGGATTTTTAGTTAATCCGCCACGCCCGCTCCATCCGCTGGTAGAATGAGTTGAGCGCATATTAGCCCATTCGCTTAAATTCGTCTTGCCTAAGATTAACATTCCTGCTTCACGAAGCCGCTTAGCTACAAACGAATCCTTCTGCGATTTTGAGCCGAGCAGTGCGAGCGAACCGGCTGTTGTTTCCATTTTATCAGCGGTATCTATATTATCTTTTATTAGTATGGGGATTCCGTGCAGAGGACCGCGCGGTCCTTTTTCTTTTAATTCTTTGTCTAGCGCATCGGCAATTGTCAATGCTTCAGGATTCAATTGAATCACACTGTTTATAGCAGGTCCGTTTTTATCTATTTTGTTTATACGGGTGATATACTCTTCAGCAATAGAGCGCACTGTGTACTTGCCGGATTTCAATCCCTCCATTAATTCTTTAATTGTAATTTCATCGAATTCAGACGGCTGGATATCAACTTTAAGTAATGGTGATGAAGATGCTTTTTCAGCGAATGATAAAGGGGGGAGTGAGACTGCCGCAATTCCTCCAACTACACTTGTTTTTAAAAATTTTCTGCGGCTTTCGCTTGTTGCGGACTTCTTATTTTTACGCATGATGTGACCTTTATATTTTAAAAAAATATTTATCGATTTGGTAGTATGTTATAAAAATCCGAAAAGATACTCTCAACTAAAATGAATTTACTCATATGTTTTTGCTTTACTTTGGCTGTAAAATATTTTGTTATCTAATATATTTGTCATCAATACAAATTAGCATTAAAACTGTTCAGGGCAGTATCTCATTCTTTCTTTTCGCCTAAATTTTGCAAATGGATTTCAAAAAAAAATATGGTCGAACATACCGTCGTTCGGTGAAATTATGGTTAAGTATTTCATTGCATTTTATTCCGCTGAATACAACTTAGAAAATAAAAAATTTATTCTCAAATTATTTATTACATTGACGACAGCCTGAAGTTAAATATATTTTAATATTTATAGGTACCATTGTAAAATAAAATTCTTAAATCCGAACGTTATTCAGAAAATAATTATATAAAAGTTGTTTATCAATTAATTATTGGAGAAGATTTTATAATACAATAATATTAATTAGAACGATTGATAGCAGAGAGCCGAATGTTTTCTTGAGTTTTTTGAATCAATAATATTAAGTCCTATCGGGGTTTAACAATTCAAATTGCTTTGATAAAAGGAAAAATTATTCAAGAATTTTGAGCATTAAGATTTCTTCCTTTATAATAATTCATATCAATATTTTTCAAATATTTTACTGCAAAAATAATTTGCCCGGTATGGCAGCTAAAATGTTCTACCACATGCATGATAATATCTGTACTGTTTTTTTCCGAACCTTGTACAAAATAAGATGAGTTAATATCTTTCTCACTTAATGATAGCAATATCTGTACAGCTTCATGAACAGTTTTTCGAAAATTTTCTAGTAATCGGTTTTTATTGAATCCCGGCTGTCGCGTATAGGCTGCTGATCGTGATGGCCTTTATATCTTTTATATTCATCTCTGTATTTAGTATGCTGCTTCCGTGGTTCCTTGTCATTTACCACTGCTTTATAACTATTATTGAAGTCATAGGAACTATACTGGGATGGTAATTTTGAACTGTAACGCCAGCGTTCGTTGTTATAACCCGTAAATCCCCAGGCAGGTTGGGTATCCATGTTAAAGTTAAGACTGATTTGTACATTTGAAGTACCCGGTGTACTAAATATGAACAATGCTGTCATTAACGTAAAAAAAGTAACGCATTTGTTCTCTTTCTATCTATGGTTTCGCTACTTCATCTTAAGACTGATTGAAGTATTCGCGAATTTTTTTAATTCAAATATCCGGGTAATTCCGGAAGTGTTTTCTTCCTTTTCATTCTTATTGATCCACCCGTAGTGAAGGTATATTTCCTGCAAGAACTACGATTGTATATCGTTTATCCTTCCTGGCCATGAAGGTTAGTGCTGGAGATACCGATTCATTTTGTATAACGGCTGTAACTATGATATTCCCTTCGGCAGTTGACTGATATGCCGTTACCTGACCGAGAGTAACATCATTGATATTAATAGTGTTGCCTCCGGTTGTCTGTACCTGGACATTAGCTTTGGTAGACCTTTGATTACTGACACGGAATTCGGGATCTGATTCTGTTCCGCAGTTTGTAAGTGTAATAAAGAATAATAAACCGAAAATTCCGATTAACATTTTTTTCATAAGTAGCCTCTTATTTTTATACTGCTTATACTTTATAGGCAGTTTATATTTAACTAATAATTATACTTTACTTTTTAACCATTATATAAGTCATACTTTTAATAGCGGTAAAGCAAGTTTGTGAGATCAATTCAACTTTTAATTGCTTCGGTAATATTTAAAAGAACTATTGCAGGAGTATAAACTTCTTCGTCGAGACAAATGATCCGGCTTCCAGCCGGTAGAAGTATACCCCGCTCGAGAGATTCTGAGGGCCATTGACGGTATTAAATAGAACCGTGTGGCTGCCTGCATTCTGTCGGTCGTTGACTAACACAGCAACTTCACGTCCAAGTACGTTATAAACCTTTAGCGAAACATTTACCGGTTCTTCTATCTTGTATTGAATAAAGGTGGAAGGATTAAACGGATTTGGAAAGTTCTGGTAGAGCGCGAATTCTTGAGGCGCTATTTCATCTGTTACTGTAGTTACAGTCGCTGGTTTTGTAACTGTATTAGCGTCCAATGTAATTGCTGTCTGTGCCAGGGCTCTGCCGTTTAATGTTGCACCGGTACTCATTGCAATAGCTGTTTGACACAATATTATTCCGTTCATCTGGGCCGTAGTACCTAAAGTAACTTGACCCCCAACTTGCCAGAAAATATTGGAAGCAAGTGCGCCGCCGCTGAGTGTTACTATAGCGCCGTTATCTATCGTCAAATTCTGCGCTACCTGAAATATCCAAACATCGTTTGCCGTGCCGGATATAATAACACCGCCGGCGGATATGATTACTCCTGTACCCCACTTATAAAGACCATGAGTTAGAGTCTTTCCGATCAGATCCCCTGTATATAGTTCGAAATAATCCGGCAATGTCCGCCCGGCTGCGTCGGTGTACGCGGTTTGCATATCGCCTACGGCAGTAGTCATCTTTGTAGGGGTTGGGGAAGTATAATCAGCCGCGAACACATTACCCGTAATTAAGGATGAAGTAGAATATGTACCCGATGCGTCCGCGATTAATCCAAATCCGGTTATAAAAATTGCGGCGGACGGACTAAGACCGATGTCTCCGGTAATTTGAGTTGTACCGGTAGCTGGCATTCCTGTTTTTGCTAGCATCACAAAGTCACCGGCTGTTCCAAGATTAACCGGTGTGGGTGTTGATTGAGCCATTGCTGTAATTGAAAAGATAATAGCAGCAAGTAGTATCGCATAGAAGAAAAGCCTCCAGCTTCTTCTTATGGATATTGAATTTATTGTATACTCCTTCATAAATATCTCCATAGTATAGTGAAACATAAGTTTTCGAATAATTGCGTTTTTGTCTTGCTACTTAAATATGAAGTGTGGAAAATTAGACCGCGCTATTACCATGTCTAAGGTAGATAGATATGTTGGCTGAGTAAATCGAGCAAAGGGATGAAAAATGGACTAAATCTTTTGGGTCATTTACTCAGCCAATATATCTGCCTACCTTAGACCTGCAAATAACAAGGACTAATTTTTCACACTTAATATTTAAGAGCAAAACAAAAACACAATTATTCGAAAGCTTATGTTCCATTATCAAATGGAGGTATTTATGAAAGAATATACAAAAAATTCAATATCCATAAAAAGAAGCTGGAGGTTTTTCTTTTATGCGGTGCTGCTTGCTGCGTTTATTTTTTCTATTTCTGCAAGGGCTCAATCGTCACCAGCACAGGTTGATCTTGGAACTGCCGGTGATTTTGTGATGCTGGCAAAAACAGGAATCTCAACTACAGGTACAACTCAAATTACCGGAGATATCGGACTTAGTCCGTCAGCCGCAAGTTTTATAACTGGGTTTGGATTAATCGCGGATGCATCGGGTACATATTCTACTTCACCTTTAATTACAGGTAGTGTGTTTGCGGCTGACTATACTTCCCCAACTCCTACCAAGATGACTACAGCAGTAAGCGATATGCAAACCGTGTACACCGACGCAGCCGGACGAACATTGCCGGATTATTCTGAACTATATTCGGGGATCTGACCGGAAAGACTCTAACTCATGGCCTTTATAAGTGGACTACAGGAGTAATGATATCTGGCGGCGGTGTGATTATATCCGGCACGGCAAACGATGTTTGGATATTTCAAGTAGCGCAGAATATGACAGCAGCTGACGGTGCTATAGTAACACTAAGCGGGGGTGTACTTGCTTCCAATATTTTCTGGCAGGTTGGGGGTCAAGTTACGTTAGGTACTACGGCTCAGATGAAAGGAATAATATTGTGTCAAACAGCGATTGCAATGAATACGGGTGCAGCATTAAACGGCGTAGCTCTGGCACAGACAGCAATTACATTAGACGCCAATACTGTTACAAAACCGGCAATGGTGACTGCAATAAAGAATGGGATAGCACCTCAAGAATTTGCCCTATACCAGAACTATCCCAATCCCTTTAATCCTTCCACATCGATTCAATACAGTATAGAAAAGCCTGTGAATGTTTCGCTAAAGGTTTATAACGTGCTTGGAAGTGAAGTTGCTGTGATAGTAAATGGCCGACAAGAAGCAGGCAGCTACACGGTGATATTTCATACGGTCAATGGTTCTCGTAGTCTCTCAAGCGGAGTATACTTCTACCGGTTGGAAGCCGGCTCATTTGTATCGACGAAGAAGTTCATACTACTGCAATAGTTCTTTTAAATATTACCGTAGCAATTAAAAGTTAAATTGATTTCAGTCAAACTTGCTTTACCTATATCATATTTATGAATTGTAACATGGTTATAAAGTAAGGTATAATTATTAGTTAAATATAAACTGCTTATAAGTATAAGCAGTACTAAAAAAAGAGGCTACTTATGAAAAAAATGCTAATCGGAATTTTCAGTTTATTATTCTTAATTACACTTGCAAGTTGCGGGACAGAATCAGACCCTGAATTCCGTGTCAGTAATCAAAGGTCTACCAAAGCTAATGTCCAGGTACAGACAACTGGAGGCAACACTATTAATATCAATGATGTTACTCTCGGTCAAGTAACGGCATATCAATCGACTGTCGAAGGGAATATAATAGTTACAGCCGTTTTACAAAATGAATCAGTATCTCCAACAGTGACCTTCATGGCCAGGAAGGATAATCGATATACAATCGTCGTCCTTGCTGGAAATATTCCTTCACTACGGGTGGATCATTAAAAATGAAAAGGAAGAAACACTTCCGGAATTACCCGGGTATTTGAATTAAAATAATTTGCGAATACTTCAAACAGTTGTTTGATGAAATAACGAAACAAAAATAGATAGAAAGAAAAACAAATGCGTTACATTTTTTACGTTAATTACAGCATTGTTCATATTTAGTTCCCCAGGTACTTCAAATGCACAAATCAGTCTTAATTTTAACATGGATACCCAACCCGCCTGGGGACTTACGGGTTATTAACAACGGACGCTGGCATTACAGTTCAAAATTACCATCCCGGTATAGTTCTTATGACTTCAATAATAGTTATAAAGTAGTGATAAATGACAAGGCCCCATGGAAGCAGCATAATAGATACAGAGATGAATATAAAAAATATAAAGGCCATCACGATCAGCAGCCTATACGCGACAGCCGGGATTCAATAAAAACCGATTACTAGAAAATTTTCGAAAAACTGTTCATGAAGCTGTACAGATATTGCTATCATTAAGTGAGAAAGATATTAACTCATCTTATTTTGTACAAGGTTCGGAAAAAACAGTACAGATATTATCATGCATGTGGTAGAACATTTTAGCTGCCATACCGGGCAAATTATTTTTGCAGTAAAATATTTGAAAAATATTGATATGAATTATTATAAAGGAAGAAATCTTAATGCTCAAAATTCTTGAATAATTTTTCCTTTTATCAAAGCAATTTAAATTGTTAAACCCCGATAGGACTTAATATTATTGATTCAAAAAACTCAAGAAAACATTCGGCTCTCTGCTATCAATCGTTCTAATTAATATTATTGTATTATAAAATCTTCTCCAATAATTAATTGATAAACAACTTTTATATAATTATTTTCTGAATAACGTTCGGATTTAAGAATTTTATTTTACAATGGTACCTATAAATATTAAAATATATTTAATTCAGGCTGTCGTCAATGTAATAAATAATTTGAGAATAAATTTTTTATTTTCTAAGTTGTATTCAGCGGAATAAAATGCAATGAAATACTTAACCATAATTTCACCGAACGACGGTATGTTCGACCATATTTTTTTTTGAAATCCATTTGCAAAATTTAGGCGAAAAGAAAGAATGAGATACTGCCCTGAACAGTTTTAATGCTAATTTGTATTGATGACAAATATATTAGATAACAAAATATTTTACAGCCAAAGTAAAGCAAAAACATATGAGTAAATTCATTTTAGTTGAGAGTATCTTTTCGGATTTTTATAACATACTACCAAATCGATAAATATTTTTTTAAAATATAAAGGTCACATCATGCGTAAAAATAAGAAATCCGCAACAAGCGAAAGCCGCAGAAAATTTTTAAAAACAAGTGTAGTTGGAGGAATTGCGGCAGTCTCACTCCCCCCTTTATCATTCGCTGAAAAAGCATCTTCATCACCATTACTTAAAGTTGATATCCAGCCGTCTGAATTCGATGAAATTACAATTAAAGAATTAATGGAGGGATTGAAATCCGGCAAGTACACAGTGCGCTCTATTGCTGAAGAGTATATCACCCGTATAAACAAAATAGATAAAAACGGACCTGCTATAAACAGTGTGATTCAATTGAATCCTGAAGCATTGACAATTGCCGATGCGCTAGACAAAGAATTAAAAGAAAAAGGACCGCGCGGTCCTCTGCACGGAATCCCCATACTAATAAAAGATAATATAGATACCGCTGATAAAATGGAAACAACAGCCGGTTCGCTCGCACTGCTCGGCTCAAAATCGCAGAAGGATTCGTTTGTAGCTAAGCGGCTTCGTGAAGCAGGAATGTTAATCTTAGGCAAGACGAATTTAAGCGAATGGGCTAATATGCGCTCAACTCATTCTACCAGCGGATGGAGCGGGCGTGGCGGATTAACTAAAAATCCCTATGCTCTTGATAGAAATTGTTCCGGTTCCAGTTCAGGTTCCGGTGCAGCAGCAGCGGCTAATCTTTGTGCAATTGCAATCGGTACGGAAACAGACGGCTCTGTAGTAAGTCCGTCTTCCATCAATGGAATTGTAGGTATCAAACCAACTGTTGGATTGGTAAGCAGAGCAGGAATTATCCCGATTTCACATTCCCAGGATACTGCGGGACCAATGGCTCGAACAGTGCGGGATGCTGCAATTCTTCTTGGTGCTATGCAAGGTGATGACCCGGAAGATGCTGCTACACAAAACAGTAAAAGGAAATCATATTCCGATTACACAAAATTTCTTGATACTGACGGACTTAAAGGTGCTAGGATCGGAGTAGTGCGTCAATACTTCGATTTTCTTCCTCAAGTGGATAAAGTTATGGAAGATTCACTTAAAGTTTTGAAACAAAAAGGTGCGGTTTTAATGACCCGGTAGAAATAGACGGACTCAAAAATTTAAACGATAATGAAATGACTGTACTGCTGTACGAATTAAAAGCAGACATGAAAAAATATCTCGCACACCGCGGACCTGCCACCAAAATGCACACACTCAAGGATTTGATAGATTTCAATAACAAACATGCCAAAGAAGAAATGCCGTATTTCAAACAGGAGTTATTTGTAGAAGCAGAAAATACAGGCTCTCTTAAAGATAAAAAATATCTGGATGCCCTAAATACAAATCACCGGTTGTCACGTGAAGAAGGAATTGATGCAGTGATGGATAAATACAATCTTGATGCACTTGTATCCCCGACCGACAGCCCTGGATGGATGACTGATCTCATCGACGGTGATCATTTCCTCGGTGGAAGTTCTCAATTGGCAGCAGTGGCGGGATATCCTCACATTACCGTTCCTGCAGGATTTGTGTTCGGAATGCCGATTGGTATATCTTTTTACGGAAGAGCATGGAGTGAACCGGTTTTAATAAAAATTGCCTATGGATTTGAGCAGGCAGCAAAGGTTCGCAAACCGCCCAAATTTTTGCCTACGGCAAATTTGAAAGTGTAACACGTTTAATTAAAATACTTTTAATTTTAAAATTAAGCGGTGGAATGGATTATTGAAGGTGTCAGTCTTATATTTATCGGAATCCTTGCTGCAATGGTAACAATTGTAGATAAAACCGGCACAGTTTCGTCGGTTGTGTACTGGGGAGTTTTCGGTATGCTGAATATTCTATCGGTAGTTTCATTGCTCACAGGTTTTAAAAATTCTTTTTTCGCATTTAAACTCTGACCGTTTCTTTTCAGCAGTTCGTCGTTGTTAATTATCATTGGAAGTTGTATTGATTAAGCAATAATTATTTTTTACCGTTTATCCTGATAGAAAACTAAAATTATGTATTAACAAATTTGTCATTTGGACTTTGTCCGTCATTTGGTGCACTCAAATTAAATCTATTTTTTTTCTTTTTAAGTAATTATTTATTTGAGATTATAGTTTGAGCAGTAAACATAGTGCATAAAATTCAACGTATAATAAATCCTTTTTTCTTCCTATCATAATATCATATTTTTACCTCCGATGCCGGGTTAAGTCTGTGCTAATATTTTACTTAATTTCAAATTAGATTAAACTAACATAAAAACTAAAAATTTGATTTCTCTTCAAAAGAGACTAAATAAAAATGAACTGGCTGTTTATTCCGTTTCTATCTTAATTCATGGAATGCTTCTGCTGGCTTTATTATTTGTGGGGATTAAATATTACCATGTTAAAGAAATACGTTCGGTGGTACAATTTGTTGAAGTTACTCCTTCAAAGCCAGCTAAAATAGAAAGAAGTAAATCAATGCCTGTAAAACAAAAAATTCAATTACCTTCCAAAATAATACCCGTGAAAATTCATTCAGCGGAAAAAGAAATTTCCTCTGAAACATTGATTGATTCAAACAAGATTAAAAAGAAAGTTGATATTTCTGAACAAACTCCTATCGATTCAACCGAACTGAGATTAAAATTTGCAAGGACCATGCTCGATACATTTCTAATTCGCAATCCGGAATTTGCACATTATATACTTAAGCAGCAGGCTAAATACCTAATGCAAAATCAAACCCAGAGAATGCTGACAAGAATGGGAATGGAGAAAAAAATCAACAACGAACTACATAAATACATACAAGATAATTTCCCTGAAGGTTCCGAACACGCAATGAGCGAGACCGGCGGTCCGGGCATGCAAATTCCGATTGATGGCTTAATTGATGCAATAAAAAAAATATTTCAGTAGTTAGATTAAAATTTATTATGGCTATACTCATTTATGATGAGATTTTTAAGCTGCCGATTTATATATTGGTACATTAATTTTTACAGATCGGGGTATTTTGTATGAGTGAAGTTATAGGGGCTTGTTTAGGTGCTTCTTCCATTTCTTTTGTAAGAATAAAAAGAGAAGATCATAAACAAGTAACAATAGAAGATGTACTTACAATACCGCATAACGGGGATCCGAGAAAGGCCTTCAAAGAAAATTTAATTCAATTCTCGATTATGAACAAATCCACCCCGTCGGATAAATTAGGACACAATCATACAACCATACAATCATTCAATCATATTCCGGTAGTCGTAACAGGAAGAAAATTCCGCAAACTCGTCAGGTTTACAAATATTCCGGAACCTGAAGCAACTGAATATGCTTTTACATATCTCAATAAAAATAACGAAAAATATTCCGCCATCGCTTCTTTAGGCGGTGAAACATTCATGGTTTACACGATTGATGAAACCGGAAAAATTTCCAATGTTATAACAAAAAACCAGTGTGCATCCGGAACCGGGGAATTTTTTCTTCAGCAAATTAAAAGAATGGACCTCGGTATTGAAGAAGTCGTAAACATTGCCAAGGATGCTGAACCTTTTAAAGTTTCCGGAAGGTGTTCCGTGTTTTGTAAATCCGATTGTACGCATGCTTTGAATAAAGGGGTAAGAAAAGCCGAAGTTGCCGCCGGATTATCATCTATGATGGCTGAAAAAGTGGAGGATTTGTTAAAGAAAGTAAAACCCGGTAAAGTAATGGTAGTCGGCGGTGTAACAAAAAATTCCATTGTCATTGACTTCCTGAAAAAAGATATACCGGGCATTCACATACCTCCGGAAGCTGCTTATTTCGAAGCACTCGGGGCTGCACTTTTCGCCCTTGAACATGAGGTAAATATAATCGAAGACTTCAATGATATTTTTATCCCGAGAAAAAGTTCTTTCGTTTTTCACGAACGGCTCGAAGATTTCAAGGATAAAGTACAATTTAAAACAATGGAAAGAGGAAAAGCAAAAGACGGCGATGTTTGTATACTCGGTCTCGATGTCGGCTCAACAACCACAAAAGCTGTCGTGATTAGAAATTCAGATAAAAGGATACTCGGTTCGGTCTATCTTTATACTCACGGAAACCCGGTTGAAGCTTCTAAAAAATGTTATGACGAGTTGTTAAGTCAGATACCGGAAAAGATAAAAATTATAGGAGTCGGGACGACGGGTTCGGGCAGACAAATAGCCGGGCTTCATGCTTTAACCGAAGGGGTGATTAACGAAATAGTAGCACATGCGGCGGCGGCTGTTTATTTCGATCCCGGGGTTGATACCATATTTGAAATAGGCGGACAGGATGCGAAGTACACATATATAGTTAATAAAGTTCCTGCCGATTATGCGATGAATGAAGCATGCTCTGCCGGTACGGGTTCCTTCATAGAAGAATCGGCTTATGAATCTCTCGGCATAAAAGTAACCGATATTGAACCTATAGCTATGCGGGGAGAAACACCCCCTAACTTCAGCGACCAATGCTCAGCTTTTATCAGCTCGGATATTAAAACTGCTCAGCAGGAAAATATTACTAAAGAAAATATTGTTGCCGGGCTCGTTTATTCAATCTGCCTGAATTACGTAAATCGTGTAAAAGGAAACAGGCCGGCCGGGGAAAAAATATTTATGCAGGGCGGAGTTTGTTATAATAAAGCAATACCTATTGCAATGGCTGCTTTGACCGGGAAAGAGATTATTGTACCGCCGGAACCGGGATTAATGGGAGCTTTCGGAGTGGCTTTAGAGGTTAAAGAAAAAATAGATTTGGGATTAATGGAACCCCGTGAATTTTTTCTGAAGAAACTCGCAGAACGGGAAGTAAGTTATAGGAATCCTTTCATATGTTACGGCGGAAATGAGAAATGCGATCTGGCATGTTCGATAAACCTTATAAAAGTTGAGGGAAAAACTTATCCTTTCGGCGGTGCATGCAACAAGTATTATAACGTAATTAATAAAACAAAAGTAGATGCTGATAAATATGATTATGTTAAAAAACGGCAGTATCTTATATTCAAAAAGTATGCACCGGAAATTAATCTTCCCTCAAATGCAAAAACTATAGGGATAAACCAATCTTTTCATACTCACACTATATACCCTTTATATTATAATTTCTTTACCTCTCTCGGTTTCAGAGTTATTCTGCCGGATAAGGTAAATGAAAAGGGATTGGAAAGGGAGAATACCTCTTTTTGTTTTCCTGCTCAATTGTCGCTGGGTCTATTTGCAGATTTGATTGAAAAAGATCCAGATTATTATTTCATACCGAATATTTCCGAAATGTATGTTGAGGATGCCAAACCGGGTGAAAACGGAGCAGGTCATCACAGGCTTGATTTCAATTGTACTTGTGTATTTGTTAACGGCGAGCAGTTTTATTTGAAACAGTCTTTCAATGATTTAGTTCCAAAAGATAAGCTGATCATCCCGTTTTTTAATTTTGCAAATGGTTTCGAAAAAGAAGAAAGTAAGTTTATAGAGGCAGCCAAACAATTAGGGATTAATGATGAAATCAGAATTAAAAATGCATTTAACCGCGCTTTGAAAATGCTGGAGGAATATCAAAAAGAACTATTTGCGATGGGGGAGGAATTTCTTGGATTTTTGAAACAGCATCCCGAAGAAATGGCGATCGTACTTATCGGTAGACCGTATAATTCTTTTACCGAGTTGGCAAACAAAGGCATACCTAAAAAATTTGCATCAAGAGGTGTTTATGTGATTCCGTACGATATGTTTGATTACCGTGGGCAAACTTTAGATGATGATCAATACTGGGAAGGTGGAAAGAAGATATTAAAATCGGCACGAATCGTAAAAAATAACCCGCAGTTATACGCAACATATATTTCAAACTTTTCCTGCGGTCCGGATTCAATATTATTAACAACATTCCGATCAATCATGGGTACAAAACCGTCACTAACATTGGAACTTGACGGTCACACCGCCGATGCAGGAATAAATACCAGGATTGATGCAGCTCTTGATATAATTAAAAATTATAGAAGAGTTCAGTATAAAATAAGCGATCCGGATTTTAGCGATTTTATTCCGGCTAAAATAGAATTTGATTCCAACCAGGGGTATTTTATTTCTTCGAGCGGAGAGAAAATTACATTATCCGATCCCCGGGTTGATATTTTAATACCTTCGATGGGCGACCTTGGAGCGACAATGTTTGCAGCCGGGTTGAGAAGTCAAGGATTTAATACAATTGCATTACCCGAAGGAAACCCTGAAATATTAAAATACGGCAGATCCGTTGCAAGCGGAAAAGAATGTCTCCCACTTCTTCTTTGTGTAGGTTCATTGCTGGATTATCTGGAGAATAAATGGGACGGGAAACAATACGTGGCTTTCTTCATTGTGCAAGGTGGAGGAAGCTGCAGGCTCGGGCAGTATCCTGTTTTTATTCGTGATGTTATTAAAAGAAAAAGACTGAGGAATGTTGCAACCCTGACCCTGATGAATGATGACGGCTTTGCGGGATTGGGCCCTAACTTTTCAACAA
>CAWBBX010000016.1:0-74910 GCA_963787005.1 uncultured Bacteroidota bacterium | reverse complement strand
GCAAACGCTTGAAAACCTGCAGTATGATGTCGTGGATATCGTGGAAACCGGTGAGTGCGCCATTCAAAGAGCCGACGAGCACGAGCTGGATCTGATATTAATGGACATTGTACTTGCGAGCGAGATGCCGGGAACCATTGCCGCGATCAAGATTAAAGCCAAACACAACATCCCTGTTATTTACCTTACGGCATTCCTAAACGAGTTTCTTCTTAAACAGGTAAAGAATACGGATCCCTTCGGATATATATTAAAACCTTTCGATGAAAGAGATCTCTACGTTTCTATCGAGATAGCAATTTACCGAAGCAAAATGGAGAAACGCCAAAACGCGTTTAATTCTATTTTGATGATCGCCCGTCAGATAAATCAGTTAATTAATAAAAACAGTGACAGGAAATCGTTGCTTGCCGAAATATGCAGAAGCTTTACTTCCAGCGATAAATTCAGCGGCGCGTGGATAGCCATACTCGATGAATATCACGGAATGCTGGAAGCCTCCGAGTCAGGGTACGGCCGGGAATTTTCCAAATTGAAAGATCTTCTTTACGATATTAATTACCCGGAGTGCGTCAGCAAGTCACTGATGACCTCCGATGTACTCGAATTCGGTGAAATGAAAAATAACTGCAGCCTATGTCCGTTCGGCGAAAAGAACTGCAGGAGCAATTCACTAATTACAAGGATTGAACACGGTCAAAAGATATACGGAGTAATCTCGCTCAAGCCTAAAGGCAAGATAATTAACGAAGTGGAAATCCCTCTGCTGAAAAGTATTGCAACAGACGTCGGTTCTGCATTGTTTAACCTAGATCTTGAGGAGAAGAACAGGGCGGCTGAAAAAGCTTTGACGGAATCGGGGAGAAGGTACAGGCTTGTAGTTGAAAACGCCGTGGATATAATATTTACTACGGATATTAACGGCAATTTCAATTACGCTAATCCGGCGGGTTTAAATTTATCCGGTTATACTGAAGAAGAACTGACCGGTTTAAACTACCTCGACCTGGTGCTGCCTGAATACAGGAAGCGGCTCTCCAAATTCTACATGAAGCAGTATCTGACAAAGCAGAAACACTCGTACATCGAATACCCCTTCTTTACTAAGAAAGGCGGAATTAAATGGCTGGGGCAGAATGCTTCTCTTATTTACACGGGAGAGAAGATCTCCGGATTTCACTTCATCATAAGGGATATATCCGAAAGAAAGAAGATCGAAGAAGCACTTCACGAAAGCGAAAGAAGATACCGCAGACTGGTTGAACTGTCGCCGGACGCCGTAATTGTGCACAACAAGCACGGCATACTGTTTATTAATGCGGCCGGATTAGAACTGCTTGGCGCGGTAGATCCGTCGGAAGTGATGGGAAAACAAATTACAACGTTTGTTTATCTTTCTATTCCAAAATCCTGTGAGGAAGACTCCGGCAAGGTTCCCGTACCCGGTTTCCCGTCCGAGGAAAAGATTGAGCGGCTTGACGGTAAATTGATCGACGTTGAAATCAGAACTGCAAGCATTCGCTACAAAAACAGTCAGGCAGAGCTGGTAGTATTGAGGGATATTTCCGAGAGAAAAGAAGCAAGCGAGGCAATAGAAAGATACTCGGAAGAGCTGGAAGTACTGAATAACAACAAGGATAAATTTTTCTCAATAATTTCTCACGATTTAAAGAGTCCGTTCCAGGGGCTGCTGGGGCTCTCAAAAGCTCTTTCGGAAGAAGCCGGCACCCTAACACAAGAAGAAGTAAAACTATTCGGTAAAAACATCTTCAACGTTTCGAATAATCTATATAATCTTATCGAAAATTTATTGCAGTGGTCCAGAATACAAACGGGAAAAATCGCTCTTTCACCGGAGAAGATGGACCTTTATGCGGAAGTCTTGTATGACATTACTTTGCTTGACAGCAACGCGGTCAATAAAAAGATCAATATTGAAAATAATGTGAAGGAAGGTACGTTTGTTACCGCCGACATCTATGCTCTCAACTCGATTATGCAAAACTTGATTTCGAACGCTATTAAATTCACTCCGACCGGCGGAAAGATCTCAATTTCTTCAGTGCCGGAAGGTGGGAGCGTAAGAGTTTCGGTAAAAGACTCCGGCGTCGGTATGAATGAAGAAGAGGTTTCAAAAATTTTCCGCATCGATGTTGTGCACTCTAAAAAAGGAACGAATAGCGAAACGGGTACAGGACTGGGCTTAATAATCAGCAAGGAGCTGGTCGAAGGTATGGGAGGAAAACTATCGGTTCGAAGCAAACAGGGAGAAGGTTCGGAATTTACGTTTACTCTCCCGGCGGGCGGGTAATCAAATACGGTTTCTTATTAAAAATGTTAGCTGCCGTAACATAAAATTTAAAATTTATTGTCTTTATTTGAACGGATAATGTATTTTAATTATCAGGAAATGAATACTTATATAATTTTTATTTGTTCGGTTAAAAACGGCGAATGATTCGACAAAATATTATACCCGCAGATATCATTACGGCAATGTCGGGGCCGGTAAAACAATCACGAAATAACAATCCGGCAGAAACAATTATTAGAACTTCGGCAGCCGTCTGCAAGACGGCTTGTGCTTTCAATATAAGGTTTACCTCATGAGGAAAAACGGAATACTCATAGTAGAAGACGAAAACATAGTCGCTTTACACATAAAGAGTATACTTAAAAGACTCGGTTACAATGTGCTCGGTTCCATTTCAACGGGTGAAGAAGCGATAGATTCGGTGAAAAGCCAGAAACCTGCTCTCATACTGATGGATGTGCAACTGGGAGGTAAGTACGACGGAATTAAAACCGCAGAGATCATAAAGAAGAAATTCGGCATATCGGTAGTTTATCTTACTGCCTATACCGACTCAAAGACCCTCGACCGGGCAAAGCTGACCGAACCATTCGGATACGTAGTTAAGCCGTTCGACGAAAAAGAGCTCCACGGTACAATAGAGATGGCTCTTTACAAAAACGAATCCGAAAAGAAATTAAAGGAAAGTAACGAAAGATATCTGGCGCTTTACGAACGCTCGCTGGATATGGTCTTCCTTATCGATTTCAACGGATATTTTTTAGACGTTAACAAAAGCGCAGTCGAACTTCTTGAGTATAATAAGGAAGATCTGAAAAAAATGAACGTCGGCGACGTTGTCTACGACGACATGGAAAGGGTTACCGATCTGCTTATTAGAGTAAGGGATGAAGGTACTCAGAGAGAGATTAATATATTCCGCTTAAAGACAAAGTCTGGTAATATTAGGTGGGTCGAGACCTCGTTTTCCGTGATTCATAAAAACGGAGAGCCTTATGCCATCCAGGGAATAGCCAGAGATATAACCCAAAGGGTGCTTACAGCTGAAGCATTGAAGAAGAGCGAAGAAGACTACAGAATGGTAGTAGAGTCGATAAACGAAGGTTTGATGCAGGTAGACAACGACGATGTGATCCATTTCGTCAACCAAAGAATGTGCGATATGGTCGGCTACCGCCGCGAAGAGCTTCTCGGTAAGAAGGCTTATTATCTTCTGGTCGATAATAATGACCTCAGCTTTATGCAGAACAAGACCTGGCTAAGGAATGAAAAATTAGAAGATCGTTACGAGATCAGATTGAAGAGAAAGGACGGGAGCAGCTTCTGGGCAGAGATAAGCGGAACGCCGGTTTTTGATAACACCGGAAAAGTCATCGGCTCCATCGGTATTCACACGGATATTACTCAGAGGAAAAAGGCAGATGAGGCGATGGCTCACCTGGCTGTAATCGTCGAGTCGGCGGGCAACGCAATTATCAGTAAGACATTGGACGGTACAATTATTTCATGGAACAGGGGCGCCGAGATAATTTATGGCTACACAGCCGGTGAGGTTATTGGCAAATCTATTAAAATGATATACCCGCCCGAAAGCAGAAAGGAAGCCCAAGAAGCCCTCAAAAAACTAAAACGCGGTGAGAAAGTTGAATTCAACGGAGCTGTTAGAGTAAGGAAAGACGGTACGCAGATCTATATAACAGTTACGATATCTCCAATAAAAAACAGTGCCGGCGAAATTGTGGCCGCTTCTTCCATCGCCAATGATATAACGGATCAAAAAATGGCGCAGATGGCGCTGAAGCTTTCCGAACAAAAATATAAGAACATATTCGAATTCGCACCGATCGGAATTTACCGATCAGACAGCGAGGGGCAAATTCTTACGGCGAATATGGCGCTGGCAAGAATACTCGGGTACAACTCAATCGAGGAACTTCTTCACGTTAACATGTACAAAGACGTATACTTCGACCAGGGCGAAAGGGATAAGCTGATTTCCAAATACGAAAATAACGGTCCCGCCGCCGATGTGGAAATAATGTGGCTAAAAAAAGACCGTACGCCGCTATGGATTCAGCTAAATGCTCACGCAATAAAGGATGCGGGCGGCAAAACAATATACTTCGAAGGTTTTGTAAGAGATATAGACGAACAGAAAAAATCAGCAGTGGCTCTTATAGAGCAGGAGCAAAGCTATAGATCACTCATCGAATACTCCATCGACGCGATATACGTGCTTCAGAACAGCAGGCTCGTTCTGGTAAATCCGGCATGGCAGCATTTATTCGGCTACAATTCGACAGAAGCAACTGCGGAAAACTTCGACATAATGAATATTGTCGCTCCCGAAAGTCATCCTCAAATTATTAACCGTTTCAACCAAAGATCGGCCAACAGTGCTCTAACGCCGCGGTACGAAATGAAGGGTCTTACGAAAGAAGGAAGGATAATCGAACTCGAAGTAAGCGTCACGGATATTATTTGGAAAGGCAGTCCCGCGATACAGGGAATTTACCGGGATATAACCGAACGGAAAAAAACCGAGGAACAGATCAGGACACTATCGCAGGCGGTTAAGCAAAGTCCCGCTTCAATTGTAATTACGGATACCAAAGGAAAAATAGAATACGTCAATCCCAAGTTTACTCAGATAACCGGATATGCGCTTGAGGAAGTTATAGCGAAAACGCCCCGGATATTAAAGACAAAGACCCTGGGCAAAGAAGAAAATAAAAAGCTGTGGAATAATTTAAGTTCGGGAAAAGAATGGAAGGGCGAATTCCAAAACAAAAGAAGAAACGGAGAATTATACTGGGAATCGTCATCGATTTCACACATAATGAACGAGAACGGCAAGGCGGCTCACTTCCTGTTCGTGCAAATGGATATTACGGACAAAAAACTGCAGGAGGAGCAGATCATAATCGCAAAGGAGAACGCCGAAAAGTCGGACAGGCTCAAAACCGAATTCCTAGCCCAGATGTCTCACGAAATACGTACGCCGCTTAACAACATCCTTACTTATACTTCTGTACTGCGGGAAGAGTTTGAAGAAAAGCTGCCCGCAGGTTTGGAATCAGCGTTCAAGGTTATCGACTCCAGTGCCCAGAGGCTCATCAGAACAATAGAATTACTATTGAGTCTTTCCAGAATCCAAACCGGAAATTTCGAGACTAAATACGAACAAATAGACCTCGACTCCGATTTGATAG
Source organism: uncultured Bacteroidota bacterium (assembly GCA_963787005.1). Taxonomy (GTDB): domain Bacteria; phylum Bacteroidota; class Ignavibacteria; order Ignavibacteriales; family Ignavibacteriaceae; genus FEN-1297. Next base: position 69,384 of record CAWBBX010000016.1, on the reverse strand, counting down.
AAGATCTCTCGCTCGAGTTTTATTCCAGAGCTAAAGAGAAAAACCTCAATCTTCTTTATGAAAACAGGGCGGATAATACGCTAGTAGTATGCGATAAATATTCGACCGGACAAATATTCGTTAATCTCATTGATAATGCGATAAAATATAGTAAAAAGGGCGAGATTAAAATCAGCATATACAATAAAGACAAAAACAAGCTCTGCGTAGAAGTAAAAGATATGGGGATCGGCATATCGGAAAAATACCTGCCCGATCTGTTCAATCCGTTCTCGCAGGAAGATATGGGGATTACTAGGCACTTTGAGGGGACGGGTCTCGGACTGGCACTCGTAAAGAAATATACCGAACTCAACGCGGCCGAAATTGAAGTAACAAGCCATAAGGGGGCCGGAACAAAATTTACCGTAACGTTTGACCTGGATCGCGGGCGGTCTTTACTGGAGAGCGGAAGCAGCTAGCGAATATTCTTCGTTACTTCTATGCCGAGCTGTTCCATTCTATACCGCAATTTTGACCTGGACAGTCCCAAAATCTTAGCGGCCTTCACCTGATTTCCGTTGGTAATCTGAAGTGTTTTCTGAATAAGCGTGCGGAGTACCACGTCAATCTTTACGCCCTTCGACGGAATGTTGAGGGCAAAAGTTTCTTCGGAGTTCCCCTCCTCATCCCCGATATCTATTAACGCGGAAAGATGCTGTTCTTTCAGTTCGTCGTCATCCATCAGCAGGATTGCTCTTTCCATAATGTTGCGCAGTTCTCTTATATTGCCTTTCCAGTTGTAAGATTCGAGGAGCTTCATCGCTTTAGAATCGATTCCTTTAATGTTCTTACCGAACTTTGCGGAGAACTCTTTAAGGAATGTGTACGACAAAATCGAAAGATCCTCTTTCCTTTCCCTCAATGGCGGTATGTGAACTCTAGCGACGTTCAGTCTGTAGAAAAGATCCTCCCTGAAATTTCCTTTTTTAACCTCTTCTTCCAGGCTCTTGTTGGTTGCCGCCAGCACTCTGACGTCTACAGTAATTTCTTTTTCGCCGCCGAGCCTGAAAAAACGCTTTTCCTGCAGAACCCTAAGCAGCTTGGCTTGCATGTCTATGGAAAGCTCACCTATCTCGTCGAGCAAAAGTGTACCGCCGTTCGCGAGTTCGAACTTACCGAATTTGGTTTTCTGCAGAGCGCCTGTAAAAGCCCCCTTTTCATGGCCGAAGAGTTCGCTTTCCGCAAGCTCGCGCGGAATAGCCGAGCAATTGATCTGGATAAACGCGGAATCCCTACGTGGACTATTTTGATGAATGTACTTCGCAAATACTTCTTTACCGGTACCGCTCTCCCCTTCTATTAATATAGTTGTATCCGGACTTTTTGCCAGCTTCTCTACTGAGCCGAGAAGTCTGCGGATTTTACTGCTCTTGCCGAAAAATTCTTTAGACAGATCATCTTCCCTGAGAATTGAATAAAGCTTATCTACTTCGTTCTTCAGGTTCAGGTTCTCGAGCGCTTTTGTAAGAACCAGCTGAAGCTGCTCGATGTCTATCGGTTTGAGTAAGAAATCGTACGCACCGGCTTTGATTGCGGAGACCGCGATCTTTACGTCGGAATAACCGGTAATCATAATAACGGGGATATGGAAAAATTTTTTCTGGAAGGTTTTAAGAAGGTCGAGTCCGTTATGTGTTGTCAGGTAAATATCAAGAAGTATTATATCAGGTTCAAACGCCATCACTTTGTCGAGCGCATCTTTGCCTTCTAGGCAAATGTCAACGTCGTAACCGAGTTTAATTAATAGTTTTTTTAATGAAATACAGACGAGATCGTCGTCATCAATAATTAATATCTTGAATTTCATGTTCTCCCTGCATGAGGTTAGGTTTGAATCTGATAAAAAACTTTGACCCTTCGCCTATCTTGCTCTCGAATTCCAGTTCGGCGTTGTACTCGTGCAGGATCATCTTGCACACGCTCAGGCCGAGTCCGGTTCCTTTTTCCTTGTTGGTATAAAAATCGTTAAATATTTTATCCTTATCCGATTCTCTTATACCCACACCGTTATCCGCTATTACCCAAACTATCAATCCCGCCTCTCTGGCTGTTCTTATAGTAACCGTTCCGGTACCGTTGCAGGATTCTATGGCATTGGTAAGCAGGTTCAGAAAGACCTGCAGTAATTTGCTCTTATCGAATCTGCCTTCGGGGATATCGGCCCCGAGGTCGGTAATAATTTTGATATTCCGCATTTCGGCGTTGTGCTGCATTATGTTTACAGCACTCTCGGTTATTTCGTTAATCGAACAAAATCCGGAATTACTCTGGTTCTTGCGGGAGAAGGTAATCACGTCGTCAACCAGGTACTGGATCCTGCCAAGCGCATCCTGGCAAAAATCAACCGATTCTTTGGCCTCAGAGGAGAGCTCTTCTTCAATCATTTTAAGGTAGTCTAGATTTAGCTTTACGACTGAGAGAGGATTTCTTATCTCATGAATCAGGCTCGCGGTGAGTTTACCAAGAATCTGAAGTTTATTATCTTGAATTTTCTCGTCTAACATCTGACCGGAAAATTAGAGTAATTGAATAAATTTATTAGGAATGATAGTATAAATATTTGAATACTAATTAGCAAATCTTATTTTGCTTCGAGGGAAATAGACTTAGAGTAGATTTTGAAAGGACCAGCAGGGTTAAAGGTTGTTTATTGCTTTATCTCCTTCATTATTGCGTCGGCAACATGATTGATTACTTCGTCGGAGTCATAAAATTTGCCTTTTATTTTCTCCTTGATTTCTTCCAATTTCTGTGTTTCCGCGCTGTTTTTCTGAATTTTTTTCGCCTCAGCAGATATTTCAAGCTTGTCTACTTGAACCTTGCCTGCCGGCTCTTTAGTCTCTTTGGACTTTCCGGTAGATTCGTTTGATACAAAAGTATTTACTGCGTTCGTAATGGATTTAATATTCATTGCTGTACCTGCCTATAATATGCTAGTTTTTTTCTGTTTTGCATTCGGCTCAATTTAACACCCAATTCATTTTTTTGAGCCTTTTTAATCTCAACAATATTATCGAACTTTACCTGGATTTGTTTAGCTAAGTTAAATAATTCTTCGTCAAATTGCATCAACACTTCGGTCTCATATTGAGATTTCAATTCTTTCTTTAGCTCATCGACAGTTATCATGCATGATCTGGCGCTGGAAAATGCCGGTTCGAATTCGCCGGTCTCAACTATATTCAGCTCCTCTAAAGTCTTGGATAACAATGTTTTAACAAGTAATATTTTATTTTTTAAGAGTTCCATAATTATCCGAATAAGCTTGTAGGGCCAGTGTTTAATTGGAAAAATCCCTGCGTCATTGATAGCTGAGAAAGCTGCACCTGCAACTGCACATATTTGTCGCGGAGGCTTGAAGCTTCTTTATCGATATTACTTTTAACCTGGGTAATCCGGTCCTTTACCGACGTAATACTATCATGTATAATACTCTGCGATGAAGAAAGATATCCTCCCGCGCCGACGTACGGGGTTACTGTGTTGTATAACGTATTCGCAATTCCGCTGCTGGAGTTAAAGATTGCTCCAACCTGATCGGGAGTATCCTTCAGCTTCTTTTCAAGCTCGGAAGTATCGCTGATGCTAAGACCGTTCATCGGATCGAATGAAATTCCCAGCTGAGAAAGGTAGCTGAGATTCCCGGTTGATATACCAGCGATCTGAGAATAAGAAATTGACGTGAAGACGTTGAGCAATGTGCTGGCGTTGGAATCACCGACAAATATACCGCGCTCGGTAGAACTGGAAATACTGTTGCTCTTTATATTAGAATAAACGTCGTTGAACTTTGTAATAAAGTCCTTGATCTTCGTTTCCACAGTTTTAACGTCGTTGGCTACCGAAATATTCACTGTAGTATCGGTAGGCTGCATTACGCCTTTTAAATTGAACGTAACGCCTGGAGCCAAATCGCTTATTGCGTTCGAATTTCTCTGTATATCCAGACCGTTGAAAGTGATATTGGAGTTAAGCTGATTATTGGCGGTAGTAATATCGGAATAAATGTAACCGGCCGTGTCAGGGCTCGTAGTCTGATTGAAAGTCGGGCGTGAACTTCCGAGGTTTAACCCAACTGCCGTCAGTGCGGTAGAAGCGCCGGTATCGGCCATATTTTCTATTCTGTAATCCAATCCAGTCTGGGCAGCCGTAAGCGAGATCTGTGAAGTGGTTGTAGTCGGATTAAAAACCGATGCGGTCACAATGCCGGCCGCCGACTTCTCTTTGGTAACTCCCATACCAATATCAGTAACAACGTCGAAGCCGCTTTTAGGCGAAATTGAGATGTAGTTGGAATTATCATTGACCGATAATTTCAGTGCCACGTCGCCCGCACTGGGAGTATTAACTAGTTTTTCAGCAGTAACGCCGGAGATGTTGCTGTTGATATTCGTAACCAGCTCGTTCATAAGAGCATCATATGTACTGCCGCCGGTAACTGAAATGTCGGTAGTATGACCGTTTAGATCGATAGTAAATGTACTCGGCCCGCCGGCATAAGAAGTTGTTCCGGTCTTGCTGGAAGAAGTTACAATCGCCTTGTTCTGATTTATCGCGTCGCGTACTTTCTCCATAACCGTCTGGTTGGTTTCGGACGAGCCGAAGGTTACGCTGACGTGACTGGTTAACTGCCCGCCTTTTCCGTCGCCGCCCTGAATTTCAAAATTGTGTGTTCCCGTAATGGCGTTGGCGGTTGCAGAAACCTGATCCGGGGAAACGGCCACATCACTTTTAGCCAGCTGGTTCACGCGTATATCGTAACCGCTTGCCGAAGCAGTACTGGTGGCGGTAGCTTCCACAAAATCGGTCTTTGAAGACGACGCCGTCTTTGAAGCAAAAACAGAATCAGTACCGGTTAGCTTCATACTCGAAAGCGTTGACTTTAAAGTGGTAAGTTTTGTGGAGAGAGTGTCGTAACCGTCTGAAATGCTTTGATATCTTTTCTGTTTGGCAGTAAGTGGGTCTACTAAAGTTTTGGTCTGGCTGTCGGTATACGACTGGACCAAAGAATCAATCTGTTTCGATATGTTTGTACTGCCCGTCATTTTGACTATTACATCTTAAATGCTTTTATCCATTCGTCGCGGAGTTCCGTAAGTATCTGATATACGACGTTGTAATTCTGTTTTCTCATTTCTTCCTGGCAGAACCTGTAAAGCTTGAGAAAGCCTATAGCGACTTCCTTTACTTCGCTCGGTTCGAACTTCAAAGAATTAATAAGTTCCTGGAGACCCGCGTTTGTTTTTTCGAGGCTGTGCCTTTGGCAATTTGCAATAGTAAAATCGTAAAGTTTTATAAGAAGCTGCTGAGGAGTTGCTTCCATTATCTCTTTAACTAAGTAAGGATTAAGCTTTGTGGATTTTCTCTGGGCTAAAGTTGTGTTATACATATAATTGTTTCCAAAACCTTATTAAAGAATAAACATTGCCCCCGTTTTTGGCGGGGGCAATGTTACGGTTATAACTATTATTGGAATAACCTAAGAAGCTGCTGCGGGGCCTGATTAAGCTGAGCAAGCATCGTAGTAGATATCTGCTTAGCTATAGTGCCCTTAGTAGCGTTCAACTGCTCTTGAGCAACGTCCGCACCGAACAATCTGTCTACTGTTGATTGAGAATTAGAGACTGCCGATGTCAAGTAATCGCTTTTAACATTCAATCTCTGTGTATAGTTACCAATACTACCTAAAGCATCCTGAACTGCGGATTGTATGGTGTCTACGGATATAGATGTTATGTTAGTAGCAGAAGCGCCGCTAGCACCGGAAATCGACCCGAGATTCAGAGTACTTAAAGTACCGAAGTTAATGGTAGTTTTTTCGCTCGCACCGGTCTGGAACGCAAAATTTGCGCTGGAGACACCGCTTAACAGAGCGGTATCGTTGAACTTCGTATTCGTGAAGATAGCGCTGATTTCATCGCCCAGAGAGTTGATATCGCTGGCAAGAGAAGAAAGGTTCTTAGTCGGGTCTGTTGCCTGTGAAACTTTACCCTTAATCTGGATAAGAAGATCGTTGATACTAGAAAGTGCAGATTCGGCTGTTGACAAAAGGCTCTTTGCAGAGTCAACGTTTGTCATTGCAGATTTCATTAAAGAAATCTTGGCCTGAAGATCTTTACCAACGCGGTATCCGGATGTATCATCCGCCACCTGATTGATTCGCTTCTGAGAAGCAAGCTGCAACTGAGCTTTTTGCGTGTCGTTGGTTGTTTGTAACAACGCATTATAGGCGTCCATAGCGCCTATGTTTCCGTTAATTGAGAAAGCCATAGTAAACCTCCATGTTGTTTTTATTACCGCGTATCCTTACGCGGCAGTTTGTTAATTACTGAGAATTTAATCTCAACTACATTATCGGTTCACCCTATTAAAAGTTTAGTATAACTCAGGAAGAAATATTTATTAATTCTGATGAAGTATACCGAGTTTCTGTTTAAGGGTATTTAAACGGGAAACAACCTCGTTCCTTCCTTTAAATAAACGCTCGGCTTCCTCTATCAGGCTGACGATCTCATTCATTTTTTTCTGCTTTAATAAAACAGAAGCCATGTAGAATATAGTACCCGGATCATTTCCGTTTGCCTTAAATGATTTTTTAAATACAGCTTCGGCCTCGGCATATTCGCCGTTCTCCGTAAGCGACAGTCCCAGTCTGTTCAGTATAACCGAATTGGTGGGATAACTCTGCGCAATTTCCCTCAGAAACTCGATCCTTGTATCCAGGTGAGGATATCCGTTCAACAGGGTAACAATTATATCGAGATTACCGGGATTTATGTATTTGAAATAATCGGCTGCCCTTTTCTCTTTTATCCGTTCATTGTTTAGAAGAATGTTGAAAAGTTTCAGCTCATTTACTTTATCCGGATCGTTTATGGACGAGGCCTCTCCTTTTAATTTTTCGAAAAAATATCTGAATAATCCCAGGTCTCCCAACGACATAGATATATTCATACACTCTATAAGTATGCCCTCCTCATCCATTAGTATAGCTTGGTGCGATTTACTTTTGGACGAAAGAAATTTTCTATTCACCTCGTAAGCCTTCAAGCAATATTTCGACGCGCCGCTGTAATCTTTCAGCTTAATACGAATGTTCGACGCCACCAGGAGTGCGAGCGGCTGCATATCGTCGCTATCCAGACTTTTGCTTATAAGCATCTGCGCCGCCTCCCAATCGCGGTTCTCGGCTTTATCGACGGCAAGATACCTGTATGCTACCGATTTATACTCCGGTTTCAGGCTATCGTCTTTCAAAGCCTCGGTAAAATAAAAGACGGCTTTGTCTTTATCCTGCAGTATACCGTAAGTCTGTGCCAGTTGCAGAGCATAGTACGAAGAGCTGTCGCGGGCGAACTCGTCCTTTAGAATCGATAGGTTCCGCTCGGCTTTTCTTCGTATTTCATCCTCGCTTATATTGTAGCCCACGTGTATAATATCTATGCCGCTGTCTTTTATCGTGCAGTCGTTTCTTTCCAGCGAATATTCTATCTGCTCGTGTACCGCACCTTCGAACATTGTCGAGCCGTACTTGGGAAAGAGCCTCACGTAAGACATCACGGAAGGTCTATTTTTTACGTCATCAATGCTTACAACTCTGCAGTAGTAAGCCTCCGTTTTTTCATGTGAGGTTAATTTCTTCAACTCGACAACGGATTCGGGGGACAGCCTCTCATCGGCGTCAAGATACAGTATCCAGTTTCCCTTCGATTTTTCAAGCGCGTAATTTCTGGCCGCGGAAAAATCATTGACCCATTTGAAATCGTAGATCCTGGCTCCGTACTTTTCTGCTATACTCTTCGTACCGTCGACCGAACCGGTATCTACTATTACAATCTCGTCCACAACGCCTTTAACCGATTTAAGACAATCTTCGAGATATCTTTCTTCATTTTTTACAATCATACTGAGTGAGAGCATTCTGCATTCCTATTGCGGCATTGATTTTATGATCTTATTATTTTAAGCATTCTTCCGGCGACCCTATCCCATGAGTAATACTTAAGGTCCCCGGCGGCTCTTGCGCCTATTTGTTTTATTTCGTCTCTGTGGAAATAAGCGTATTCGAGCTTGGCAACAATTTCGTCGATATCCGGTTCCTTCCAATCGGCCGTTAATCTGCCGTCGTCTCCTGACAGTTGAAAGTCTTTCATTTTTAGCAGCGGGAGCGAATTTTTTTCGGTTAATATATCTTTATGACCGCTGTTATAAGACCCGATTACGGGCTTTCCGCAGGCCATGTACTCCATCATAACCAAATTCGTCCCGCCTTCACATCTATTCGGGAACAAGCCTACGTCCGATTTCAAATAAATCTCTCTCAGCTTGCCGCTAGGAACAAGAGGGAGCGTAAAAACTTTCTTAGGATCAATAGAGTTTAGATTATAAAGATGGTTCATGATATCTTCCCAAGTATTTCCTTTGATTTCGAAATTGATATGGGAAGATTGAGAGACCGCGTACATGGTCTGAGGCCAGAGGTTAAACCAAGCATTCATTAAAACTATATCATCGAATTTTTCCTGTAGAATTTTAACGGCTTTTAAAACCATATCCTGCGATTTTCTAAGCTCGAATTTTCCGCCAGAAAAAATAACGAAAAGATCATCCTTCCTTTCCCGGTCGGAGGGATAATAAAGTGCCGGATCGATACCCTGTATAAGAAGGTCGGTGTTGCTTATTCCTTTAAAGCGGATTTTCTCCGCGCACCAGCTCGAAGCTGCTACCACTTTGTCGTAGTGCTTAGCATTTTCAGCCGCCTGATCCGTTAGCTCAGATTCGAAGACGGTATAACCGATGTTCTTATCAGCTCTGGCTTCATACAGCGGATTAAAATCGAGATCTTTCAGCAGCTGGAATAGCGTACCTTTCAGGTTCATTTTATTCTGAAGGTCCGGGCTTTCGCCCAAAGAGCCGTAAGAGGTAAATTTTGACATGCCTGCTTTTAAATTATTACATACTACACCCCATCCGTAATTCTCCTGAATCGGCGGGAAGCCAAGGTAAATATTTTCATTGTTCATATTTCGGTTTTCCGGAATTTGATTAACAGGGGAAACAGCGGGAACGGGCGCCGTCACCGCTGTATTTGCCGAAGATTCGGTTAATGGTGTATTCGAGAGTGCATCTCCAAAATTTTTCTGTGAAACGGTTAATTCAAGTTCCTTATAGACGCGGTGAAACACGCCCGCCCAGTTGCCCGTTTCCGTCTGCCGGAACAGCCTCATTGTAGGATACCAGGGACTATCCTCCCTAACCAGCAGCCACCTCCAATCGGGCAACTTCGGCAGCAGGGTCCAGACCGGCTTTCCGAGTGCGCCCGCGAGGTGCGCAACTGAAGTGTCTACGCTGATTACAAGGTCTAGATTGGCTATTATTGCCGCTGTGTCCTCAAAAGATTTAATAAATTCGTCGAGTACATGTAAGGGCAGATCGGTTCCCTCCAGTTGTTTTAATGCATCGCCTTTCTGCAGAGAAAAAAACTCGGTTCCCGGCAGGGAGAACACTTTTTTAAATTCATTTATACTGCACGATCTGTGGCGGTCGCCCGTATGATTGGGATTGCCGGCCCATACGATACCGATTTTAAATTTATTGCTCTTATCGAAGAATCGTTTCCATTTTTCGTATAACTTTGTATCGGGAAATAAATAAGGTACCCGCGCGGGTATTGAGTCCAGATTCGTGTTGAAGTAAAAAGGCAGACTGAGCAGAGGGACATAATAGTCGAAATCCGTCTCCGATTGATTTATTTCCTTCTTTTCAATAAGCAGGTCAATATCTTTGAAATCCCTGAGAAGTACGGCAATCCTCGGATCGCAGACAAATATTACGAAAGCGCCTTTTTCCTTCAGCATTGTAAGGTAGCGTAAAAAGTGAATCGAGTCACCGAGTCCCTGTTCATCATATACAAGGATCTTTTTACCGTTTATATCTTCCGAGCCCCGCTTCAGCTCGGGTTTGGAACATTTTAAGGCGGTGAATTCCTTCCTCTTTTTCCTCCATTCATACTGCTTCCACCCCTCTTCGAATTTTTCGTACAGCAGAAGCACGTGGGCCTTGTTATAATGAACTTCGGGTAGATCGGGTCTTGCCCTCAGTGCAATATCGATATACTGAATAGCTTCATCCGGAAAGCCTTGTTCGAACTTCGCCAAGCCGAGATTGGTAAACGCTATAGCTTTTTCTTCTTTTCCTTCGGCTACCTTATCGAAGTAAGCGTCCGCCTCCTCCTTCCGGCCCATTTTTCCGAGGATGTTACCAATATTAACGTACGCCCCCTTGTTTTCCGGATCGAGCTCCAAAACTTTGCGGTACAGCCTTAGAGCAGTCTCCAAATCATCCTCCAGCTGGCTGGAATAGGCCAAATTAAAATAAGGACCGGAGTTGTCAGGATTCAGCTCGAGAACTTTTTTGTATATTTTTTCCGCTTCTTGGTAGGTTCCTAATCTCGAGTACACGATTCCCATATTATTGTAAGCGCCGGTGTTCGCAGGATTAAGTTCTACCGCTTTTCGGAAGCATTTAAGCGCCTCTTCGTTATTGTTCTGCTGGAGATAGCAACTGCCGAGATTAAAGTGATAAATATCGTTTCCGGGTGCAGCTTCAATTGCCTTCTTATAAAAACGAATCGAGTCATCGAAACTGCCCGTTGCCAGATTTAGATTACCCAGATTGGTAAATGTCAGCGGATTCACAGGTTCCAGCTTTAATGCTTTGCCGTAATATTTCTCCGCTTCAGCGTAATCCCCAAGCTTATAACAGCATACTCCGATATTATTCAACGCCTCGGTATTGACCGGTGTAAGCTCGAGAAGCTTTTTATATATGCTTCTCGCCTTCTCGTACTCATGCATGCGCTGACGGCAGAGCGCCAAATTGTACATCGACAGTGCATGGTCGGATCTAAGCTCCAGTACTTGCTCGAAGTAATCCGCCGATTTATCGTAGTTGCCGAGGTTTAGATATATTATCCCGAGAAAATTTAAGACATCGTAGTCGGTGCTGTCTCTGGTAATTATATCCTGCAGTAAATTTTCAGCGGATAAAAGATTACCCGCCTCAAAAAGAGCTACCGCCTCCTGATATTTATCTTCCATGATTTCCAGAATCTTATCTCTTGAAGATTAATGGTTTACTTTTAATTACTATGACCCTCAAAAGCCTCTTTGAACAGGCTATCGAAATTCACGTTTTTCGGTTCTTCCTCCTCGACTTTCGCGAGTTCCAGCAGCGTGTTATTGAGTCCCGTGCTGGCAAAATTATTATCGGGATTGTGATCGAGAGCGACCTTATACATTCTCCTGGCTTCACCGAAGTCTCTTCGTAAAAAGTAGACTTCTCCTAAGTTAGCGTAGGCTTGTGATGAGGCCGGATTGAGTTTTAGTGCTCTCTCGGAAGCAAGCTTTGCTTTTTCTATCTCGTTTAAAGTTAGAAAGTTGAAACCCATAAAGCTTTCTATACTCGCAAGAATCTCTTCGTGCTCTTTCTTCAGCTTTGACAGTTCCAGCAAACACTCGGCATATTTCTTTTCCGTAAACAGCGTTGTTGCCCTGGCGAGAGTTGAATCTGCGGAAGAATCATCCTCGGACTGCCCGCTTGACTCCATGAAAAGTGAATTATGTTCAGGGGCTAGACCGAGATCGGCATTAACCTGTTTGAGGGCACTAATCGCGCCGGGATGCTCGGTATTATTTTTAACGGACCATTCGAACATTGTCTTTGCGTGTTCCGTCAGCCCTTTGGCGTAAAAATACTGGCCGAGACCTAAACACGCCTCTGCGGACGAGTGATTCAAGCTCAAAGCCTTTTCGAAATCATGGCGGGCAAGTTCAAATTTCTCCGCACCGAAATTTATTGTACCGCGCAGAATGTAAAGATCCTCTAGATTGAATTCCTCGGTTTCAAGGCCGGGTTCGAACTTGGCTTCTGCCTCGTTGAGTTTTGATACCGCGAGGTCAAGATTCCCCTCAACGAAAAAGTTGTAAGCCTGCAAAAACAGTTCTTTGAATGAGTTCATTTTAGCTCCTTTGATATTATTGATAAATTTTTCCGTTTTATTAAAATTTTTTTGTTTAAATATCTTTCAAGCTTTTGCAGAAGATATAATTTCCTCTTCCCGCTCCGCATTTATCGATTTTAAGGCTTCGGCAGCTCTCTCTGAATTAGGCTGAATCTGCAATTCTTTATTGAAGAAATCCCCAGCCTCCGTGTTCTTGCCGAGCATCAAGCATATTTTCCCCGCAAGATGAAAAACAGCAGGAAGTTTTTCGTTTATATTTTGATCGGAGATTTTTTCAATATTACTTAAAGCGATTTTCAGATTTGCCAAAGCCTGCGTATACTCCTTATCGCTCACGTTTAATTGCGCTCTCTTTGTTTTTTCCGCGAACTCGTCATCCTCAAGAGGAACAACAATACTTTTATTCAAATAAGATTTCCCTTGCAGCCAGATCTCTTCCGGGTCCGCGCCCCATTTTTCAACAAAGATTTCTTTGTTGATTTCCAGTCTCTCGGCATACTTTTTTGTGCCTTCCGCGGTAAAGCTCTTAGAACCGAAGTGATGAATGAAAACATCTTTTGCCACGACTGTTTTATAGCCTGCTATCTGAGCTCGAAGGCAGTAATCATCATCCTCAAAGTTGCCCGGGGAGAATCTTTCGTCGAGCCCGCCCAGTTTTTCAATTACTTCTTTCTTTATGAGTGTGCAAAGGAATGCAACTCTAGGAAATGCAAAAGTCTGCTTAGAATTTTTCTTTTTAATTTCAGAGGCGTATTGATGCATTGCTTCAATTGTATTGTACGCAGCTTCCTTATCGAGTTGAACGCCGCTCACTGAGTTGCTTATTGGTCCTACCAGACCTATGCGGTCGTCCGATTCGGCTACTTCCATCATTCTCTCCAGCCATCCTTCGGTAACTATTATATCATTGTTGGCTATTACCGACGTAATTGCCCGAGGCCAATTTCAATCCCTGGTTAACCCCCGCCGGAAACCCGAGGTTTTCCGAATTGAAGACGACCTTAATTCTTTCGTCGTTTTCTGCTATTTGTTTAATAGAGTCTACTGTTTCCTTTCCGCTGCCGTTATCGATAATAATAATCTCAAACGGAACGTTCGTATACTTTAAGAGCGAATCGATAAAATGAAGAGTGTATTCATGCTGGTTGTAAGAGAGAGCAATTATGGAAGCTTTCGGTGAATCAGCTTTATTGTCATTATTCCAGATCGCGTTGAACTCACTTATGATCTCGTTCAAGTTAGGTATCTGATTTATCTCATCTTCATATTTTTTGTAGATGATATTCCTCGCTTCTCCGAATTCTTTCTGTTTAGAAGATGTAAGGGTAGATCCGTCGTTGTACCAATTAACCTGAACAGTATTCTTCTTAATATGTTTAAAATCGGTAAATGAAGAAAGACGCAGCCAGAATTCCCAGTCCTCGAGAACGGGAAGGCTTTCGTCGAAGAGTCCCGCTTTATCCGTAAGGGATTTTTTGAAAACGAAACAGTTGATGGGAGAGATATTACCAACAAGCAGTTTATTCCTGTCGTACTCGATCGAGTAAGGAACAGTTTTGGAATCCTGTACATACTTTCCGTTTATTTCTCGATAAGAAATCCTGACCGATCTTGTATAAATTACTTCATGCTTTTCGTTTAGATGATTAAGGGCGGTGCTTAAATGATCCGAATAAAATAAATCGTCGTCGTCAAGAAGAGCTATGTACTCTCCGGCTGTAGCCTTTATACCGGCGTTACGGGCTGCCGAAACACCTTTATGTTTGCTAAAAGTAATAAGCTTTATGCGCGGGTCGTTAAGTTGTTTAATTATATCGCTGACGTTCTCACCGCCGTCGTTAACAACAATCACTTCAAAATTTTGATAAGTCTGCGAGAGTGTGCTTTTTATTGCATTAACAAGTTTTTCTCTGCGGTTGTATGTAGGAATAATAACCGAAACGAGCGGCTGTGAACTATCAATTAAGGTTAAGAACGTTGCTTTATATTTATTATAATCGAGATTGTTTAATCCGGCTCTTGCCGCAAAGTGCTTCCTGATCTCGATAGTTTCTTTGATCATCGAATCGCTCATTTCGTGCTCGACGCTTCCTTCCGAAAGAAGATATAGTCCCAGCTTTTGCGCTATGTGTTTCAATTTTACATATTCGGAAATTCTAAGCCACCACTCATAATCTCCCGCAACTTTAAGTGTTTCATTAAAATATCCGAAACGATCGTGCAGCGATCTTCTCCACATCGGCTGGGGACCCACGCAAGCGCAGTGTATCAGCTGAGTCCTGTCGAACTCAGGCCAGTCGAACTGACCGATAATCTCTCTCGATTCGAAAGACTGATTCTCGGTCTTCGTGACATACTGATCGGAATAAACCAAACCAATATTTTCATCTTTGTCGAGCTCGTTTGCTAAAATCTCCAGAGCATCTTTCCTGTGTCGGTCGTCCGTATTTGCGTTTGTAACATATTTTCCGCCGGCAGCTTTTATACCGCGGTTCCAGGCCTGGTAAATTGTTTCCCGTTCGGTTTTCAGATACTTAATATTTTTGTTACTGCTTTTATATTCTTTACTATATCTTCTCCTCGTTCTGCTCGGAACCGGAATTGACCACAATTATTTCAAGCTCACTTTTTTGATAGAGTGTCTGGGTCGTTAAATCATCGAGGCATCCGCGCAGGAATCTTTCGGAGTTATATGTCGATACGATTGCGGAGACTTTGATGCTGTTATCCGATATTTTCCATTTGCCGCTTTCCTCCGAAATTTCGATTTTTCCATGGAAGTATTGATTGACTGAATTTTTCGCAGTCCCTTGAAAATGCAAACTTTTAAACTCGATAAATTTCCCGGTTTCTTTATTTTTACAGAAAGGTTTGCCGTCACTCCAATATATTTTTTTAATACCTTTTTCCGTTTCAAAATCCTCGGCAACATTAATATTATGATCAAATCTTCCGTCATTTACTATTTCGGAAATATCGCCGACATTAAACTTGCCGAGCCTTGTAAAATCAGAGAACAGGGTCATATCGCAAAATCCGCCCGGTTCTCCGTTCGAGATACGCTGTTCGAAATATTGCTTTGATTGCTTATGCCATTCATCATTTGTGTAGCATTCAAAAAGATACTCGTTAAACTCTTTCAGAAACACAAAATTATTTACAAATGCCGTGTGAGGCGACTGACCGTTGGATAATGTAAAATCATAACGATTGAAGTTCTCCGCTTCTTCTGAAATGTTTTTATACAAAAGAACATCGGAATCGATATAAACACATTTTTCAAAATTATGGGCAGCCATAAACTCTTCGAGAATAAACCAACGCAAGAAACAGAACATCTCAATGTTGTGAACGTTGGTGCTGTAATGCTTATAATACTTCTGAAATTTAAATGCTTTTCCAGAATACTTATTAATATCCTCATGGATAGCATAATCGTAATTATCTTTATTGGGTTCACAAATCAGATATACATCCGAACCGGGGTTTTTAATTTTCGCCTGGGCTAATGTATATTTCAAATGATCATTATCACCGAGGTTAACAAGTACAATAGGTAGATTGCCCGTTACCCTCTTTTCTTCTGCTTTCTTTTCATCGAAAGTTATGTTTTTATAATTCGATGCGGGATGAGAAGTTATATTATCATCAGCACCGGAAAGAATATTTTCATAAAGTGCCAAGTATTTTTTCGCTTGAATTTCGATAGAGAATTTATCTTCCGCAGTTTTTCTGCAGTAAGCACTAAGCGACTCGGAATTATTCTTTAAAGCCCATATTACCCCACCGGCAAGGTCGTCTACATTTTTAAGCTCGGCGAGATAGCCGTTCTTTTTATGTTCAATAATATCCGAAAGTCCGCCGGTATTAAAAGCAACCACGGGAGTCCCGCAGAGCATAGCTTCCACTGCGGTGTTGGGAAGATTGTCCTGAAGCGAAGGCAGCATAAACACGTCGGCCAAATTGTAAATGGTTGAAAGATCATTTTCGTTTGAGATTGGTCCTAAATCGATATGTTTAAATTTACCGTTAAAATTAAGCTGCGCTTCCAATTTGCCGAACGTCACCAAAACAATATTTTCGTTTATATTCAGTTTTGAAAGAGCTTGTAATAGATATATAAATCCTTTTCTTTCGTTTACTACATTATCCGCTCCGAACAAAATTACATTGCTGTGTTCCGGGATACCGAGTTTTCTTCTAATCTCACGCTTATCACCGTTGGAAAAAACTTCAACGGGAAAGCCGTTGGGTATAACAGTCAAAGGAAAGGCCGTAAACAATTTGCTTATCTTTGCCTCTTTCCCAAGCCATTTGCTCGGAGTAACTAAATGAATATTTAATTTTTTATAAGCTTCTTCCTTGGTCTTGAAAATCTTTTTCGACAAATCATTTACGGTGCCTGAATTCAGCAGAGGACAGTCACCGCACCCGGACCTAAATTTTTCACAGCCGTGACTATAATGACAGCCTCCTGTAAACGGATTCATATCGTGCAGAGTCCATACGATCTTCTTCCCTTTAAAGACGTCGGCAATTTTCTCATAGTCCAGTAAGCCGGCAACCCAATGAAAATTAATTATATCGGCTTCGGCAATTCCTTTTACCGCTTCAAGGTTAAATGATGATTTTGTATCCGTGAACAACTCTATCGATTTTGATCTGTCAGGATACTCGTTCAGTTGTCCCCACCATCTTGTATAATTATCGTTCATTAATTTCGATTGATATGAAGGCGGGTTGCCGCACTCGGCTGTCCCGTTTGAAGCATGTTCCGGTAATACTTTAACCGAAGGATCATTGCTGTTTTTAATTGCCGTTATTAAGGTCGAATCCACGCCGGCGGACAATAATCCCTTATGCAGCCTATATGCTGCCTTACCGGCGCCGCCGAAATCCGCCGCGCAAAGATGAACAACTTTTAATTTATTGCTTTTTTCCTTATTCGTTGCAACGGAATCATAATTTAAATCGTAATACTTCCTGAAATTTCCCATAATCCTTTCATCAAGCACCACATTTTCGGGATACGATTCCGGAAGTTTATCGGCTGCTTTAATATCATACTTGTCGGTTTTTCCGCAGTGCACTCCTGTTCCGTCCATCCCAATATTCATGATATGAGATTTCGTAGGGTAGATATAAAATCCCTCATTCAGATATACCGTTAAAAGCCAGTTTATCGTCCACACGTCTTTAACATTGCCGTTTACTAAACCGACTATTGTTTGAAGAATATCATTTCCGTACCGGCCGATATCAATTTTTCTTTCATTTAATTGTGTTAAGAGTTTCTTTAGGTCATCTTCTTTTTTCCGCCACCTGTCTTTCCAGGTGCCCCACCCCCAGCTTCCTATACGCGGATAGAAATAAAGGTCATGGGAATAATTTTTAAGTATACTATCCGGAACCGGTACGGAATATCCGCTTACGCCGTAGATCTTTTCATTATTCTCATACTGATTCAGGCAACGAGTCATAAAATCGAAAAAATATTTCTGCGGTACACAATCGTCCTCGAGAAGAATTACTTTATCAAATTTTGTAAAAACATAATCCACCGCAGAAATAATCGATTTGGCGAGACCTTGATTTTCTTTTTGATATACAATTTCGGGAATCGTCCAGTCGATGGTTTTTATTAAATCTCTTGTCAGCCTTACGCTCTCGTCGTCTTTTTTTGTTTTGGGCGCATCCGAGAAAACAAATAAATTCTGCACGTTATGAATCCTCAAAGAGTCGATCACGCGTGCAGTATGATCGGGACGATTATACGTAATAAGAATTACAGGGATCTCATTCTTTCCGCTATCCGGATCTACATTCAGAGCTTGGTATAATTTTAAGATTGTCCGGTCATCAGGATAGTCCGCGGCTAATTTGTCCATAACTTTCTTAAGCCGCGCACCGTCGCCTTTCGAATGATATATCTGCGCCAGCTTTAATCCCGCTGCTCTGCCGTTGTTCGATAATTTATACGCACTTTCGTAATTATGAAGAGCCTTCAAATCATCCGACTCAGCCGCGTTGATATCGCCCATATAGAGGTAAGTTTTGTAGTTATCGGGATCCTCGCTCAGCACTTGATAACACAGCTCTTTGGAGGCATCGTAATTTTTATTTGCAATCTCAATTTCGATCCGGCTGTAAATATCGTTGGGATAAATATCCTCAGCGATTTCATCAAGAGATTTTTCCGGTTCAATTGAATCGTCTTTTACTAAGTCGACTATAATAGACATGGGGCGCCTGGGATTTTGGACCCTCTCGTCGTTATCCGGATTTCTCTTCACAAAACCTTTTGAATAATCGATATCCTTAAGCACAAAGGTTCCGTCACCGTTGTAATGATGAAGGAATTCTATTTTGCCCGCTTCGGCGAATTTAGTTTTTTCAAGAAGCGGTTTTACATTGGAGAAAAGGGGTAACCATACATGTCCCGGATTTTCAATTGTTCCGCCGCCGCCGGGATCGAATATTATTTTTCCGTCTGTGTCTTTTAATGATCTGTCAATTAATATATCGCAGCCGTAGTCCGGTATCGAGAGTCGGAATGTAGCGCCCGGCTTAAGCACCCGGTAAATCTCGTTAAAGACCGCTGGAAGCTTTTCGTAAGCAATATGTTCGAAAACGTCCTCAGCTTGAAAACTATCAACCGAATTATCGGGAAGCGGGAAATGTTGTGTAACGTCGTGGTAAATATGTCTAAAATCCGTTTTCTCTATGGAAATACCGATGCGGCCTCTATACCGATCCGATTCCGGTATATCACCGGCATAAAGATTTACTTCCGTAAATGTTTTTATGTCATCCCATGTTAAGCTGAAAGAATTATTTTGATAAATATTTAGCAGTGTTTCATTATTAGGAAAATCGACTAGCAATTTTTTAAATATTGCTTGTCCTCTTTCATTCCGTCCTTCATCCGCTGCTCTTTTTATCTCGTTCAGACCTTTGGATAAATTCTCATTTGAATATTTTAATTCACCTTCGGAGGACAGGATAGTCGAACCGGTACCCGTCTTTATATGATTCAAGATTTTATCGATATATTTTGAGGAATCATAAACCTCGTTAAAAGCTTTTCTCGCGCCCGATTTAAAAACTTCATAATTATTAAATATCTCATCGAGCGCGCCGGGTAATCCGGAAAAATCATCTACACAGACACCGTTATGATAGTGATCGACAACTTCTTGAAATGTCGGATAATCGGGACAAACAACCGGAATTCCGCTCTGCATATATGCAGCCGTCTTATCAGACGCCCTTCCGGTCAAATAATCATTTATCAAATCGTTTCTGTAAAAAACCACACCTGCATCCGCAGAGGCAATCAGTTCCCATCTTTCGTCCCAACTGATTTCGCGCGTATCAAAGATTACTCTTCCGCTTGTATCCAGCGACCGCAGATAGTCAAAATATTCATTTTTACCGGATACCCATGCTTTAATTATCAATACAATATCGGGACTAAATCGCTTTGCATTAATTATCATCTGATCAATAAACCTGCTTTTGCCGAGCTGCCCAAAGTACAAAGCGATCTTGGTATCCGGTGATAATCCGTATTTCTCCCGCCAATAGTTCGGTTTGTTCGATGATTTAACCGGTCCTAAGGATACCGGGAAATAGATTACGTTCTTAGGTCTTCCCTCTGCATTTAACAATCTATAATATGCTTCTTCCCTGGCTGTATCCTGAATTAAAAAAAGGTCTAGTTCCGGAACAATTCTTCTTTCAACTTCTTTAATGATTTCAAAATCATTTCCCCAAACTCCGGGATTCGATCTTTCATATAGTTCATAGCTCAAGTAGCCCAGAGGACAGTTTGCCGCATCGGCGGCTTCTTTGGCCATTATTAATCCCATAGGTTCAATGCCGATACAGTAATCGTATTTTCTTTTTGGGGCAGCCTTACGGATAATTTCCAGGTTCACCGCAGGAATCAGCGAATAGTACGGCGCTACCCGGCTGTGTGCCGCCGAGACATAATTAAACGGTAAAACAACAAGATTTATATTAGGACCGAATTCGGGCAATTTATGACCGGCATTCTGTAAGTACAAATCAATCTCACATCCGCTCATTGCAAGATTATTTAACGTATCCAATAAATAAATAAGATTATAAATCGGGTAATGTGATATATAAATTCCAATTAACATAAGAGATTCGCTTTGTAAGATTTAATTTGATTTTCGTACTACATAAAGTGCCGACCAAGTATTTTTGCCCAATTCCCTGCCGGTCATCCATTCTTCGGTTTCCAAGACGGTCAGACCGTTATTATTTAAAAGTTCCTTTATCTCAAGGTCGAAGAAATACCGCATTTTATGATTTTCTTTTAATTCAAAAAGATTGCCGCTTTTCTTGTCTTCAATAAAAACGTCATAATTTACCGTTACAATGTTGCATGAATAATTGACTTCGGGTTCGGCAATTCTGGTAATTTTTATCGTGTCGTTCATCATTCTTTTAGCTCTTACTTCCGGCCTTTCGTTCAGCACCGCAGGACCGTACCAAAAGTCGAAAATAAACACACCGCCGTTTTCCAGATGTTTTTCAACATTCTTTAAAACATTTACTACTTCTTCATTCGTATTTTGATACGACATAACGTGAAAAAGAGAAGTGATAACATCAAATTTTTTGTTAAGATCAAAGTCTCGAATGTCTCTTTGAATAAAATTTATATTCTCTACACCGGATCGTTGTTTTTCTGCTTGAGCTTCTTCCAGCATTTTCTCGGAAACATCCGCACCGGTAACTTCAAAGCCTTTCTTTGCCCAATAAAAATCGTGCTTCCCAGTTCCGCATCCCAAATTCAATATAGATTCGGTTCGCGCACTATGCTTTTTAATTTTTTGAATAACATATTCGGACTCTCCGGAATAATCTTTATCGGTATATAATAAATCGTAGTAAGCGGCGTACTGATCAAAGACTTTCAATTCAAAACCTCTTTCACGGCATTGATAACTTTGTGTATTTGCTCATCGGAAATTCCAAGACCGCTCGGGATATAAAATCCTCTTTCTCCGAGGGTTTCGGCAACAGGATATTTTTCACCCGAAAATAATCCGGCCTTGTTAAAAACGGGCTGCAAATGCATCGGATAGAAGAAAGGCCTTGTACCTATTCCTTTCTCACCAAGTTTTTTCATGATGAACGCAGCATCATGCGGAAACTCCTCCTTCAATACAATTCCGAAAACCCAGTAGTTGTTTTCGGCATAATCGGTACTTATAAGCGGAAGTTGAATTGTATCGATACCTTTAAACGCATAGGAATATTCTTCTCCTATTGATTTCTTTATAACCAAATGTTCGTCGAGTTTTTCCAATTGAGCAACCGCAACGGCAGCTTGAAGATTGCTCATTCTATAATTCCATCCGAGTTCTTCGTGAACAAATCTTTTAGCAGGGAGAAAGCATAAATTTCTTAATGAGGCACAGCGCTCGGCCAGCGTTTCGTCGTCGGTTAATATAATTCCGCCTTCGCCGGAAGTAACATTTTTGTTGGGATAAAAACTGAATATGCTTATATCCCCGAAACTTCCGCACGGCTCATTTTTATATACCTGTCCGTGAGCTTCCGCGGCATCTTCAATAACCTTCAAGCCGTATTTATTTGCCAGAGAGGTCAACGGATCCATATCGACCGGAAGGCCGTAAATATGAACCGCCATAATCGCTTTCGTTCTCGGCGTAATTTTCTCTTCGATCTTATTTATATCCATGTTCCAGGTCAGCGGATCCGAATCGACAAGAACCGGTACCGCACCGGCACGTATTACTGCGGCCGCGCACGAAATAATAGTGAAAGCAGGCATAATTACTTCGTCACCGTCCTTAATTCCCAATGCTTTAACGGCAACCTCAATAGCGGCGGTTCCGTTAGCTACGGCTATCCCGTATTTACGTTTTACTATTCCGGCAAACTTTTCTTCGAACTGCTTTACGAAAGGTCCTTCCGAAGAAATCCAGCCGGTATCGATACACTCATTCAAATATTTTTTTTCATTACCGTTCAGTAGCGGTACATTTACGGGGATAAAGTCAATCATCTCATTTCCGATACTGTTACCAAATTATTTTCATAGTTCGGCACGAATCTGGTTTTATCTTTTTCGCCGGAGTAGGGCCCCTGTTTAACTTCAATCATCTCTACATCTTCCAAAACTTCGAAACCGTGACCGCCTTTGGATAACAGGATTATATCGCCTTCGCATAAGATTTCGCTGAAGATATAATTCTTGCTGTCATTATAAAAATCTACCCTTAACCTTCCTTTGCGGATAATAAGTACTTCCTGTGTTAAATAAACACTTCTACTCACTTCATTATGCACGTGGGGTTCAATAACATGTCCGGCCGGATGCTGCATATATCCGAGCTGTTGGGAAAAGTCATCAGGTGTAAAAAAATTAACTCCTGATTTTGAGTAGTTGCTTCTGACGATTATCGCATAAAGGTCATTACCACGCTCAATTTTTTGGACCATTTGCCACCTACATTATTACATTTTTATTAAATCGTTTTTCTAAATACTTAACTAGCTACTTCCAAAAGTTTATCCAACATGGATAAATTTTTCCTTAACAGGCCCATCTCTTCAATGTACTTTTGAGGGAGTTTCGGCAGCTTGTAATCGAAGTAATTTTCCTTTAGCACCCAATTTAAAATCACTTCCGATTTTCTTACTGCCAATTGATGATATAAGAATCCATACATGTAATATTTATAGATCTCTTCGTAATAATCTTTATATTGATAAAATCTTGGGGGAATACCGCCAAAAAAATTATTCGGAAATTCTACCAATTTCAGATCTTTCTTTTTTCTCAATTGCGTGTAAGAATCACAAACTCCCTGATAAAAATTCCTTTCCTTAAAATAATTCAGCGTCAGCCGCTCGTTATATATGTTGTGGTATACTTTAATTTCTTTTGAATAATAAGCCTTGTAGTTCTTCTCGGCAATTTTATACGCCAAGCCGGTTTCGCCGTCACCCTGATAATACTGCAGTTCTTTATTTATGTTATCGGGATTGAATCCGCCGACTTCAAAGAAAGTTGATCTTCTTACTGAAAAATTAAGTCCCCAGATCTGAGTTGGTTTTATAAAATCCTCATAATCTCCCGCATCATACAAGCTTAAATATCCGCTGCCCAGTTTTAGGTCATAATCTCTAAAATAAAACAATATCCACCCTGGTACCTCAGACTCAAATATCGGAACAGTAGGGCCGCCGGCAAGGTGAACTCGCTCATCGGCAAAAACTCTTATAATTGAAGGAAACCATGTTTCCGAAACCTCAATGTCATCATCAACAAAAGTTAGTATGTCCCCTTTTGCAATTTGCGCACCCGCATGTCTTGCCGACAAAAGCCCCGGTTCCGGTTCAAACTTATACTTGAAATTTCCGTATTCCGATATAAATTTTTCACATACTTCTTTAGTATCATCCGTGGATCCGTTATCAACAACAATAACTTCAAATGACTCCGTTGAGCTCAGGTTGTATTTAATAATTGAGTCAAGAAGATTTTTCAAGGAACCGCACCTATTACGCGTGGGGATAATTATTGATACTTTTGGGGAGTAATTTTTAAGCGGAATTCCATGAGCAACGCTCATATCTGTTGAAGATGTATTCTCATGCGCATTAATCAATTTTATATTACTATTTAGAATTAAGTTCTTAATAACCTCTAAATATGATTGCTTTTGAACCTGTGATTTTTGGATCAAATAATTCTTTGTCTTATTTATGAGCTCGGACTTAAAAGCATCGTTCTCAAAGAATGAAATTATTTTTTCTATTAATTCTTCAACAGAATAAGTAAGCATACAAGCTGTTTCATAAAAATCACCTACTTTTATTTTAGTGTCTTTATAAAACGGATCGTTCCAGCATAGCAAAGTAGGCTTTGTTGAATTTAATGAATGAATAACGGCTGCTTCGGAATAATTTAATCCGACAACAAGATCAACCATTTCAAAAGTGTTTGAAAGCGATGACTCGATCGGCAATAATTTTTCGGCAACTTTTGGCCCGCAAACGTCAAAAATTTCCTTATTAGGAAATCCAGGGTGTGTTTTAAATAATATTTCATATTCACTTGATTGATTGGCAAACTCGGCTAATTTTGCTATACTTTTAATTTGCTTAGGAACTGAAATTGCCCGGTATATAATATTATCGTAGCCACATGGATTGACTAAAACCAATATCTTTTTTTTGTGAGATGTTTGTACGTGCGTTTTCTCATCAGGAGAATATTCATTAAATAGTTCCAGACCTTTTACTAGATGAACATTACTTTCCTTCCAGCCCCAATTAAGGTACTGACTAACTTCTTCTTGATGGCTTGTTAAAATATTTACATTACTCTTCAAGATATTAAACGGTAAGTTTGGGTCTACGCCGTGCGGTATTGAAAAAACCGGGATTTTCAATTGTGATGCAACCGCTAAAGGAATTTGAGTTTCTGCATCCGGAAGTCTGCTTCCGATTACTGCCTTGGGTTTGTTATCATTAAAAATCTTGCTCCAGCTTTTTATGCTCCGGTGAAGATTAGGGAAGCGATCTAGAAATAAATGCTCAAACTCCGGTAATGTTTCCTTTATTAAATTATGGAGCGGTTTGTCGGAAAGTTGACTGGTAAAATGATCGAAATTTTTATACCATTGTTCAATATCTATTTCTTCGATGTTTTCAAAATAGTTTACTTCAATTTTATATTTATCTTTAATTAATCTTTCAACATTATTGTTCCTATAAATTAATATTATGGAAAACTTATCTCTGAATTCCGTAAATAAGTCATTAACAATATCCTTAAACCTATCATACTCGCCCGGGTGAAGCACAAGAACGATCTTATCTTCAATATTTTTATAGTTTACGTTAGGAATATTTGATATTGGTTGATATCTAGGGAAACTAAAATATTTCTTCTTCCCTAAGATATACTCCGTTAAAAAGTTTTCTCCATAATAAGCAGCGGGTTTTTCAGATTTACCTTCAAAATGAAATTCAATGGACTGTTCCGCAGCGATTTCTTTCAACTCCGTTAAAACCAATGCATGAAACCAAAACCATCTTAAATACTCAATATCAATTTCCGGAATTGAGATGCCGTTAATTTTAAAATTTAAATTAAAATCTAAATACCAGCTTAAATTATAATTATAGGATATCAATTTTATATCGGTAAAATTGTCTATACCTATAAAATCTTCCAGATATTTAGAATTGAGATTCTGCGCGAATGCTGTTTGAAGTGATTTGATATCCAGAGTTATAAACTCTCCGGTTTTATCATAGTCAGATAAATTGGAATTACCATAAATTAGATTTATCCGTTTGTTTGGGGATGATTTTTTTTTATTAATAATTTTCCACCAAAAGGTCGATCCGTCACCAATATTGTAAGTGTCATTAAATTTTTCATATAACGCGTAAATTACCCCGCAATGATACCCTTTATTATTAATTACCGTCCAATCATTATTTTTATTAGCGTCGACATATTCGAGAGGTAAACTGCCGGCATATCCTTCGCAATCATCACCGCAGATAATTCCGCCTGGCTTGAGCTTAGGTAAATAATTTATCAGATCAGCAATTACAAAATCATATTTATGATTTCCGTCGACAAAAATTAAATCGAAATATTCGTCCCGAAAAAGATCTCTTACTATTTTCGAATCGGCAACAATCGGTACAACAACATCATCTAGTCCGAGTATTTTCAGATTATTACGAAATATGTTAAAAATATCGTTCTCTTTGGCGACGCTCTCCATGTCAACTTCGCCTTCACTGCCTTTCCACGTATCAATACAATAGAGTTTGCCGGACTTTTCTTTTACAGCCTCCGCAATTATTGACGTTGATTTTCCTTTCCAGCTTCCGATTTCCAGAACCCGGCAATTTTCTTTTAAATACTCGTAGCATATCTTCGACAGATATTCACCGTTTTTATCCAAAAAATAATCGCCTAAATCTAGTCTGTTATTTGATCCCAATTCGCTTATTCCCTGTCATAATTAGATATTTTTTTAAATAACCGG
Source organism: uncultured Bacteroidota bacterium (assembly GCA_963787005.1). GTDB lineage: Bacteria > Bacteroidota > Ignavibacteria > Ignavibacteriales > Ignavibacteriaceae > FEN-1297. Next base: position 43,236 of record CAWBBX010000016.1, on the reverse strand, counting down.
ATTTCATTAATACCCAAATTCTCAAATTTACGCTTAGAATAATTCCATAAAGTCCTTCTAACAAATAGAAGATCATATTAGAGAAAATGATATGCTCATCGCTATTCTTCTAGTTTTAACTCCTTTTCAGATTGAAGCATATATATCACGTTAAACACTGATTGAGAGTAAATTAAAAAACTTGTCTTACGAGTGTATCAATTTACATACCAATAAAAAGCTTGGTAATAATTACTTATGTATAATTGTGGAAGTGGGAAATGAGTGTTTTTGTTAATGTGGCTAATATCAACCATCCATATATAACGTAAATGAGGAGGCTATTTGAGGCTTAAAATACTATACTCGCAAATCTTGAGGGTATTGGAGGTAATAACATATTTTTCTCTAATAGTTCAATGTGTTATCTAGATTTCGCTGAATTTATTTGATAAAATTTAAGAATTTCTTTTCTGCAATTTTCCAGTCGGTTTCATTATCTATATCCTGCACTTCAAGCTCGGAAACGATAAAAGGTAAAATATTGTTCGTAACTAACGTTTTTTGGGCTAATAATTCTCTTATTTTAATCCAATAAAATTGCCCGATATCATGATATGCCGGCTCCAAATCCTGACTCCTTTGGTTCATATTCTCAGGGAAAATATATTCTAACTTATCATATTTATTAATACGGAACGATCTTTGAATCGGATAACTAAATAGAACGACCGGAATTACTCCATTAGCTTTTTTTTGTATCATTAAGTTATAAGAATTTTTCAACTTTAAAGCTGAAACAAACGGAGCGGTTGGATAAATGCAACAAAGATTGTTAAAACTTACTCCCCTTCTATTGTATTTTTCCAATACCTCCAAAAGTACATCAACCGTAGTTGAAAAATCATCTGCATTTTTCTGAGATCGCATAAAAGGGACTTTTGCGCCGTATTTTTCGGCTACTTCGGCAATTTCAGCATCTTCCGTTGAGACCATCACCTCATCAAATAAACCTGAGCTAACCGCTGCTTCAATGCTGTAGGATATTATTGGTTTACCAAAAAAATCTTTTATGTTTTTCCTGGGTATTCGTTTGCTTCCCCCTCTTGCCGGTATTATTGCAACATTTGACATATCAAACAATCAACTCCCAATTTAATGGAGTTCCTTTCTCATAATTATTCCGAAATTTTCTCCCAATGACTTTATCATAATACTTCGGATGAAGCCCGTAACCGGGCCTGATAGACTTTACGTTTTCTTCCGTAATTTCTTCTTCGGCTTGAACATCTTCCACAATAAATAATGAACGGGCAAAAACTTTACTTTTTTGAGCTTTGGGCGTCAAATTATACTGTATACAGCCCAAAGCTTTTTCGACGTCTCTTATTGAAGCCACCATTTTTTTAAACTCAGCTGGTTCCATTGAGAAAGCGGCATCAGGACCGCCCATGCTTCGGTCCAGGATAAAATGTTTCTCAATAATTCTTGCTCCCAGTGCAACTCCGGCAATTGCTACTGCATCGCCCAAAGTGTGGTCGGACAATCCGGGAATTATCTTAAATGTATCTCTTAAATGCGGGATAGTTAATAAGTTGGCCTCTTCAACCGGAGCAGGGTAAGAAGAAGTACATTTTAACAAAGAAATATTATCATTGCCGACTCTTCGACAGGCGTTGACCGCTTCTTCAATATCCGATAAAGTTGCTATACCCGTAGAGATTAGAACAGGTTTCTTTTTTGAAGCGATATATTCTATTAACGGAATATCTGTTATTTCAAAAGAGGCCACTTTATAAGCAGGGACATCCAGGTTTTCCAAAAAATCTACCGCCGTTTTATCAAAGGGAGACGAAAAAAACAGCATGCCCAAGTCCTCCGAAATTTCTTTCAGCTTGGGGTGCCATTCCCATGGCGTGTATGCCTTCTTATATAATTGATATAATGTTATTCCGTCCCATATCGTGCCTTGGTTCATATGGAAATATTCCTTGTCGGAATCTAGCGTAATCGTATCGGCCGTATAGGTCTGAAGTTTTATTGCATCCGCACCAGAATTTTTTGCGGCCTTAATTGTCTCAACAGCCAAGTCAAAATTTTGATTATGGTTGGCCGACAATTCTGCAACAATTAATACATTATTATCGAAAAACTTTCCCATTTAAAAATCCCCGGATAAATAATTTTTCTTGCGCCCGCTTTTTAATATTTGTAACGATTTTTCAAGGCCTGAATTGAAGAGTAAATCAATTATACTTAGATGAGAGATAAAGCTACCGTAAAGTTGAGGATACTCCGGGTGAAGATAGTGTTGATAATATAATGCAATATTATTTCTTAAAAACGCACCGCCTTCATTTTCCGATTCAATATAGCCGGACGAACCTAAGGCCGAAAGATATGAATCACATCCGTTCTTCTTTGATATCTCTACTAATAAATCATCCTTTCGGGAATTGAATTTTCCTAATTCTGATGCAATAATAAAATTCGTTGTAATACCCAATAAATTGGATATTTCCTTTATTATACCGATTAAAAACTGACTTAAAAGCGTATCGTTATATGAAAGATATAAATTCCTGAGTACGGGATACACTTCTTCAAAAAACAATGCTTTTCTGTAAAACTGTTCTATAGATCGCAGATGACTTTCCATCCAGCTATCGCTTGTAACAAAATGAGCATTGTTTATTAGCTGCAGATCTCGGCTTTTTTCTTTTTTAATAGGGATAGACAGAAATAACTCGCCTTGGGGACTTTTAATTCTGTTTCTTGTTTGCCAGCTTCTCTTTACGAGTTGAACATTATCCAGAAAAACAAAAGTTTCAACTTGATCTATCATATCGAAATAACCCAGCCAAGGCAAATAAGTAGGCTGCATTATTGCACAAATCACGCTTCCACCACATATTTAATCAATTTTAAAAAAATTCTGTCATTAATTACTATTCCCAACTCCCCTTTATCGGTATATATAAAATCATCAACCGCTTTATACTCTTTTTTTATCAATGAAAATTGCGCCTCCTTAATAAAATATTTTTTTTCGTTATTACTTTTATAAACCGCACCCTTATATTTCGCTTGTGCTCTTATTTTGTTGAATATTGTAGAATAGGAATCCGACGATATATTAATTGTATAGTCCATTTCGGAAACCGGTTTAAAATAGCTTTCAATACCATTAGGCTCAGTTGCATAATCTCCGGGGGACACGACATATTTAGTTAATTTTTCTAAAAGAGACGGGATCCTCTCGGTTAGTTTTCTAAATATATCATTCTCATTTTCCCATAAATAGTACGGTTCCTTGGCTTGACAGATAATTTTTCCCTCATCAAATTTTTCGGTTACTTCATGTATTGATATACCTAAATATTTCTCATTAGCAATTGTACCATAAAATGTTGGATGTCTTCCTTTATAGTTCGGTAATAGACTATAGTGTATGTTAAAGCCTTTAATGCGATTTAATAAAGATTTTTTAATCAATTTTCCAAAGCTGCACATAATAAAATATTGTGCTTTATATTTTTCCAAATGCTGAGATATTTCATCACAGTTTTTTATTAAATAAAAATCGATGCCTCTATGCAGACATACAGTAATTATCTCGTCGTTTTCTTTACCTTGTTCGATGAATACCGCAGACAATTGCAATTGTTTATTAAACACAATGTATTCGACTACCCTAGCAAAATTTCCGATGTAAATAACATCAATCATTTTCTTGCTCTATTTCCAATATCCTTTTTACAAGTGAGGGAGGATATATCTTTAATTTTTGTCCCTTTAAATAGGTTAAAAAATTATTACTGTAAACATGCAAATGATTTAAGTTGGTTGCGGAGATGTCATCTATAAATTGGGGAAATTCATCTTTTTTATAGATGGTTTTAATCTTGGGATGAAAAGTAAAATTCACCAAATATTTATAGTGCGGCTGTTGATTGTCAGCAATTTTAAAACCTATAAACGGCAACCCGGCTGCAAGTAGTTCATAAATTGTTTGACCTGCGGCTGTAATGGCGAAATCGGATTTCAGCATAAGTTCAAGCATTTGGTAAGAATTTAAAGAAGAATAATAACATACATTATCGCTATCTATAGATCTGGTGCTTTGATTTCCTAAAACGACATGGTATTTAAATTCTGGAAATTTCCTCTCCATAGCAATAAGAATTTTCGATGTAAAATTATCTTCATCTTGTCCGCCAAAAATTATTAAAACATCTTGAATTTTTTTATCATATCGTTGAGGTATTTTTGTATTCCAAAATGATTTCCTTATCGCTACATATTTTACACCAAGCAAGTAAATATGACCGGAATTCAAGTCGTAATCGGAAGATTCGGCACCAATTGTGCCGTTAACCACTATTCCCGGGGGATAATTTATTCGATTATAATCATCAATATATACTGCCTTGTTTACTACCTTATAAATATTCTCATAGATTTCTACATTGGCTAAATAACTGTCAATTATAACAATATCATAGTCGTCAATATATTCATATAGCTTAACCGTATCATCTAGCCAATCAAGTTGAATCAGATTAGCCGTTTCAATAAATATTTTTCCCCTCTCATCACAATTAGCAATAAAAATCGGTTCAATATCATTTTCTTCAAACGCCTGATAAAGTGCAAGGCAACGAGTTAAGTGGCCGTAGCCGGTCCCTTGAAATCCTTCCGTAATTATTGCTACTTGCATATTTTAAGTTCTATTTATTATTAAAATCTATGATTTGATCTTTATAACATGGAAGTATCATTTTCTACAATACCTTAAGAAAACCATTTCGAACTTTGTACCTTAATTAGCATAAATAAAATTATTTCAATAATTATATAGCTACTTTGCACTCATTATTATTTCTTTGTACTTGCTCGCAAGTATTCCGTTTTCTATTCGTAAACAAGGTATACCTCCAATAATGGGATATACTACAAGAGCTTCAGGACTAAATAACATGCCCCCTAGTTCTTCTAACGGCGTTTTAAATTTTGGGCACGCTAATACGTTTGGCATTTTCCCGCCATTATTTCCCTTTTTTATAACAATTATTGATGTGGGATTCAAAGGGTTAATACTAACATTAAATAAATCGTAATCAATTACATTACAACCAATTTCTTCCGCAGTACCTTTTAAATTTTTACAATATCCGTGATCATCCATTCTTTTCTTGACTTCATCTCCGGCTAGGTCATAACCTGGTTCAAGTAAAATTAGATATTTTTTTGTTACTCTATAAAGTTCACGTAGAATAGGTTCTTCACTTCCACCGTTAGGTTCTATTGAATGAGATGTATAAACTATATCAACCGAGTTATCGAGAAAGGGAATATTGAACAGATTACCTGTACATAAAGTCACATCGGCAAAATTATGTTCTTTAAGCCAATTTCGGGCGAATGCGACCCTGGACCAACTTATATCAAATCCATAGCTTTTAATCGACGTTGGTAATTTATCTAAGACTCCGGATAATGTTGTGGCCTCACCAACACCCGCCTCTAAAATAGATGTTGGATTAGGACATAATGAAAGAATCGTTCCGGCCAGCTTTGATGTATATTCATGTTTATAAGTTCTCATCATTTCTTTTTCCATCGAGGAAATATATCCCCCGGCCTGTAAATCGTAAGCCGTTTCAATAATTTCGTCGGTGTTATTCTTCAAACCCTTTTCTTCGCGCAATAGCTCGGTAATATTTTTACCTTTACTATACATTTCTTGTAATTCAATCGGTCTTAACATTTAATATCCTCAAAAAATGGGCTGGCCGGTATAATTATATTTTCCAAATATCAACCTATATATATTCATAACTTTTGATTAAGCTATTATAAATTTTCCGGTCAGTATTATTCGTTGTAAAATTCTTTTATTTTATTTATCACAAATTCTTGCTCTTCATTCGATAAACCGGGATATATGGGAATGCTGATACAATTCGAATAATAATTTTCCGAATTTGGAAAATCCCCCGGCTTCCAGCCCAGATTTCTGTAATACGGCATTAAGTGAACCGGGATATAGTGAATTTGAGCGAAAATATTATTTTCTCGTAAATACGAGTGAAGCTCCTGTCTGTGCTCAACCTCAAGCACATAAAGATGATAAGCATGCCCATCAACAATTCCACTTTGCCTGATTACATATGACGACTCATTGAATGTGTTAAAATATTTAGCTGCTATCTCACGTCTTCTTTTTAATCCGAAGTCGGCTCGTTTGAGCTGGCTGACACCTAACGCTGCATGGATATCCGAAATACGGTAATTAAACCCAAGTTCTTGCATTTCATAATACCACAATTTATCAGCGTATATGTTTCGGCTAAAATCTTGTTGAATGCCATGAGTTCTTAAATTCAATAAATGTTTGTAATATTCTTCATTATTAGTTGTAATCATTCCCCCTTCACCGGAGGTTATATGTTTAACAGGATGAAAGGAGAAAATGGCTAAGTCGGCATATCTTCCGTTACCACAAAATTGATACTCATTGTTGCTATCGTTAAAATACCCGCCTGGTGCATGTGCCGAATCCTCAATCAGCCACATACCGTATTCATCCGCTAACTTTCTAAACTCTTCTAGATTAACTGCTCTGCCGGAAAAGTCTATAGGAATTATTCCTTGATACGTCCCTTTAGGAGATAATTGAAGAATACTTTCTACTTTGTCGATATCCAACAAATAGGTTTCTGGATCAATATCAGCAAAGACAACCTCCCCACCGCAATATCTTACGGAATTTGCAGTAGCTACAAATGTAATCGGACTAGTAATTATTTTATCGCCCGGTTTAACCCCCATCGCTTTTGCTGCTAAATGTAAGGCTGCTGTTCCATTAGAAACAGCAACCGCATACTTTGCCCCAACATAATCTGCAAAATTATTTTCAAATTCTTTAACTCTGGGACCTTGAGTAAGCATTTCCGAACGTAATACTTCAGTTACAGCTTTTATGTCCTCTTCCGTAATATCTTGTTTACCATAAGGTATCTTTTTATTGATTTGCATTAGCGATAAATCTTAAGAAGTGTTGTTTTTTGCTCAAAATTTTATTCAAAAGCTACTGTTAATTCACTAATTGAAATTCGAGTTTTAATCACCGTACACTACCTCCTCGGTATCCATAATATGATTTGATATGAGTTCCCTTAGTTCATCAACCGATAAAAAGACACTGTTATTTCCGCTGTTATAACTATATCCCGGTTCGCAGAAGCGCCCTTCCATCCCGTTACTTTCTGATCTGAATTTATCTATATCCCATAGTTTTGTTGCAGGTAATATTACGAAGTAATCCTTAAATTCAATAGTGTTAAGTGAATCAGTAGAGGTTATCATTTCTTCATGAAGTTTTTCACCGGGTCTTATCCCTATCTCTTTTATCTCGCAATTACCATCAACAGCTTTTGCCACATCTATAATTTTATAAGACGGAATTTTGGGAACAAAAAGCTCCCCCCCCCACATTCTATCTAAACTGTCCAATACAAAATTTACACCTTGTTTAATGGTAATATTAAATCTCGTCATATCTTTATGTGTAATTGGCAATATTCCGTCTAGTCTTTTTTTTAGAAAGAAAGGTATAACCGATCCTCTACTTCCCATCACGTTTCCGTAACGAACAACTGATAGTTTTATGTTTCGATTTCCTCGAAAGTTATTCGCCGCAATAAACAGCTTATCCGAAGCTAATTTGGTAGCTCCGTATAAATTAATTGGCGCAGCGGCTTTATCCGTACTTAGTGCAATTACCTTTTGAACATTATTATTTAAAGCAGCTTCAATAACATTTTGTCCGCCGATAATATTCGTCTTTATTACCTCGAACGGATTATATTCGGCGGCTGGGACCTGCTTCAGAGCGGCGGCATGAATAACTATATCCACGGTTTCAAATGCTCTCTCTAACCGGCTCTGATCTCTTACATCACCGATAAAAAACCTCATTTTACCCTGGTTATAATATGTATAAAACGGTTCTGAATTTTGCATTTCATATTGCTTCAATTCATCCCGACTAAATACAATTACCTTTCTCGGCTCATATTTTTCGAATACTGTCTTTATGAAATCTTGACCAAATGAACCAGTACCGCCGGTTACTAAAATTGTTTTATTATTAAGCATATTTAACTTCTTTTAAGAATAAGCAATCATAGGTTTGGGCTTAAGATGCGATTCTTCGCTGATCCTTGTTCCGAAGCCCCCCGCTAAGATTACTACTTTCATACGTTTGAACACTATTATTTAATGTTGCGGGAAGTGATGCTAAATTTATGCCATGGGATTTTCGCGGAATTTAGGTCGTTTTGAAGGTCAAAATTGGCGTTTTATCTAAATATGGCTAATTTTAGCCAATCAAAACTTCAGCCGGCCGCCGTGCTTCGGTACCCTTTACGGATAATAATTGAAAAACAAATTCTGCCTTTTCCACGCTGTTCTCCAGAACCAGATGCTCTATTATCTTTTCGAGCGGGTGCTTTGCGAGCAGACGAGTAAATTGAGAAAACGTCTCTCTAAGTTCTTCGTTATTTTCCGAGTCCAGCTGATCGCCGAGCTTTGATATCTCTTTTTCGCTCAACATCCGAAGAAGCTCTTTAAAATGCCCCGCTTTTTCAATCTCCCCGAGTCTGTAGTAAGCGATGTATAAGAGCAGGTATGTTTGTATGAAGTACGGCTTAAGATTTAAAATAGAGTGAAGATGCCGCAGCGGCGCGGCCATGTTTGCCGATTTGAATAACGGCAGAACCCAGTTTAGCAGCGAAACGATGTAAGTTTCCAGATCATTTTTATTTACCGCGTTAAAATTAATAACTCCTTCGGATGCTTTAAGAAACTCAGCGTTGTATGAAAAATTACCCTTTTCAAAAGTATGTTTTCCGCCGGGCCGCATAGGTTTTTCGAGATCGATGTATCTTCCCTCAAGCGATTCTTCCAATGCTTTATCAAGTATTACAAATACATCCCCTCCCCACTTGCCGTAAAGCTTCTGCTGATTTGCCTGCATGTTGCTTATGCCGGCGGACGAAGCGTTTACTCCACTGTTCAGCTTATGTACCACTCCCACACGACCGTTGTATATAATTTCGTAACCTCTCTGCAGTAATTTTATTTGATGATCGGGGTCGTCGAATTGTGAAGGACTGTATCTTATATCGAACAATCCGCAGTTATTAAAAACATCTCTCCGGTAAAGATTGCAGCAGCCTTTTATATGAGTTGTCCGACTTATATAATCCGCCTGCCCGTTGTCGATTTCGTTTTCATGCGCATTGTAATTAGGATAAATCCGAAAATCGGAGCATTGGATTGTTCTGCCTTCGTTGTCGTTTAGAATCTTCGGTCCGGCCATACCGCAGTAAGGCCGCTTTTGTATTACCTTTACCAATTCTTTAAGCCACTCGGACGGAAGAACAATGTCGTCATCCAGTCTTGCCACCAGATCCCCGCTTCCCTTTACAACCGCTAGGTTTAACCCGTACGAAACGCCGCTGTTAACGGGAAGAAAATCGTTGTAAACTTCAAAAGGAAATCCGGTGCTTAATCCCTTTAAATATTCTATCGTGCCGTCCCTGCTTCCGTTATCGGTTACGTACACTTTTATTTTCTCTGACGGATAATCGGTTTCCGCAAGGCTGTCCATCATCCTCTTAAGCAGCTTAAGATTATTCATCGTAACCACGCATACATCAACAGACGGATACTCTTCCGTAACACCGAATTTCAGTCGTTCGCCGATGCTCCAGCATATTTTTGTACCGCCGTAAAGTTCTCTTATAAGATGAAGATCGGGATACGCCGGATCCCAGCCCCATTTGTTTTTCCAATATTTAAAATGCTCGTTTTGAATGAGCCTTTTTCCCCCTAACAGGACCGACTCAAAATTCTGTCCGCTCTCAGGCAGAACTTCGGCCGAGGGTGATTTTGCACTGATGAAATGATATGCTTGAACCGAAGTGTCGGTTACTACGGAATAACCGTTTTTCCTGGAGGTGATACAATAATCGTCGTCTTCGGTGTAAAGAGGGAAATAATTTTCGTCAAATAGACCGTTTTTCTTTATCGTTTCGTTTTTATAGTAGCAGAGAGAGCTGCTTACCGAGTCAGTTTCAACAGTTTTAGAGGAATTGCTATTAGGATTAAAAGCGTTTAGATTAACATGGTTTTCCGCGTATCCGAGACCGCTTATAAAAATACGTCCGTCGGTTTCAATTGTGTCGTCCGCAAATAAAAGTCGCGCTCCTACAATTCCGGTTTCTTCGCTTTTATAGGCCGTACTTTGCAGCCGCTCCAGCCAATTATCCGATTTAATAATTACATCGCCGCTGATTCTGACAAGATCGTTATCTCCTATATTATCCAATTGGAGGTTGACAGATTTAACGATACCCAAAAACTCGTGTCTCACTGCGCTTATGTTGTGAAAACGCTTTAATAGTTCCCGGCTTCCGTCGGTTGAGCCGTCGTCAATTACAATAACTTCCTTTTCTATATCCCCCGATTTATCGAATATGGAGTTTAAGCAGGCGTCAATGGTGTTGAAGTTGTTGTGCAGATAAACGAGAACGGAAACTTTTTTCTTTATCATAATCTCTTTCAATTATCTTATTTGCAATTTTCATCGCCCTTGCAATGGCTTGATCCATATCGTAATACCGGTATTCCCCGAGCCTCCCGCAGATTATTAGATTCGGATCGGCTATAGCCTTACTTTCATATTTTTTATATAAAATTTGGTTTCTTTCGCTGGGGAAAGGGTACTCATAATCATTTGGTTTATTGGGAGAAAAAGGGAACTCTTTGGTTATTACAGTTCCCTTCATCTTATTTGAGAATTCCTGGGGCAGCATATGTTTCCACTCAAGAATTCTTATGTGGTCGCCCTGTTCTCGCATTGGATAATTAACTTGTCCGCAAGGCTGGTAAAATCCCTTATTATCAAAATAAGTATGTTCTCTTTTCTGCCCCCTGTATTCCAGCCTCCCGTACTCAAAATTAAAGAACTCGTCAATGGGTCCGGTAAATATTAATTTCTTTTTTACATCAAACATCTCCCTGTTACGCAGATAATCGAAATTTAAGATTACGGGAATTCCTTCGACTAAATTACGTGTAAATGCGGCGTAGCCGTCTGCCGGAATACCCTGATGCTTATGTCTCATTAAACGCGGCTCGTCGTCCTCTCTAACGTCGAATCTTTTTGCCAGATCGGGCGACAGGCTTTTTGCCTGCACTCCCCATTGTTTTTCGGTATAGCCTTTTACAAACTTTTTATAAATTAGATCGGGCATAATTTTTAAGGACGCTTCCTCAAAATTTGATGGGTCACCTTTGAAAGGGGCCGACCATTTCTTCCCCACAGTTCTTGCAATGTAGCTCCCTGCAATCGGCCAGTTTTCAAAATTGCCGTCGACCAAACTTTTCAGTGCGGCCTCGTATTCATAAAAACCTGAGAACCTGTTTACGAATTCCCAAATATTTTCCGAGTTCGTTCTGAAGTAGTGAGGCCCGTAGGTATGAATTCTTATTCCCGAGGGATGAAAATGATCGTGTACGTTGCCGCCAAGATGAGAGCGTCTTTCCAGAATAATTACTTCTCGTCCGCTGTCTTTAAGCAGTCGGGCAATGGTTCCTCCGGTTAAACCGGAACCTACTATTAAATAATCAATTTTATGCGGCATAATTTCTCATCTATACTAAAAATATGCCACATAGATAAAAGCCGATTATTGCATGATTTATGATATCGGATTGAATTTATTTGGAAGGTTGGCTAATTACAGCCAATTTAAATGATGGGAAAATTACCCGATAAGTGCCTGCAGCGGGTTTGTTTCGGCGGCCATTCCTTCTGAAGCCGCCTCTTTTAAACGATTCTCTTCCTGTTCCTTTTCGGCGGTTAATTCCACTATAGACTTTTTCGCCTCTTCTATGCCTTTATTCGTCCGTTCGGTCATCGTCTTTTCGTTCATTACCGCATCTTTTTTCAGATACTCGGTCTGTCTTTCCTTTTCGTTCTTAAGCGCCGTAATTGTCTGCATCAGTCTCTGTTTCTGGTTTGCGCCTTCCATCAAGGCCAAGCCGGCCACTACTAATGAAATTATCAGTCCCACCGCAAAAGTGAGCCCGCCCCACTTTATACCGGATACAATTATTACCGACATTACGTTATTGAATCTCCAGATATCGCCGAGATAATTGTTTGAATAACCCGCGCAGCCTCCCATCAGAAAGACGGTAATGGAAAGGATAAAATTATACGTCATCGCATTCCCGAAAGCGACCCGGGGATTAAGTTTGTGTACTTTATAAATATTATTGATCCTGTTCTCGAGTATAGCAACACTGTCGGCTGTTCTTTTCTCAATCGAGTGGATGGAACTTTCCAGTTTTTCCTGCAGCTTCACTTTAAAAACTTCAAGATCTTTCTGAAGGCTCTCTATCGTCTGATGTTTTTGATAAAGTTCTTTATCGTAAATCTTAAGCTTATTCTTTATTTCCAAAGCGTGCTTTTGCCTTATTATTGTCAATATTTTTTCAACCGTTTCGACAAATTTCTGCTTTACACCCGTTGAGGCCGCCAGGCAAAGCAGGTTTTTATTTTCAGCGAATTTTTGGATAAAAGAATCGAGGAAACCCATAACGTTGCTCATTTCCTCATCGAAATAGGGTTCTACTTTCAAGGTCTTAAAGGTCTGCACCTTAGCTTTTATTTCCTGGCCTATAAACTCCATAGGGCCTCTCTTGTCAATCAGGAAATTTTCGATAACATCGGAGACGGAAGAAAATTCGTAATACTTAAAGAAATTCCCGAAGACCGGATTATCAAGCAAGTATCCGAACATAGAAAGATTGTTTATGCTTACGGCGAATTCGAGTCTCTTGAGATCGTAATCAAATATCTCGGCAACAAGGTCTTTGGCGTCCTGCACCCTGTTAAGCTGTACTCCGGTAAGAAGAAGATAAAATTTTGCGGTAATTCCGTCCGGCTTGATGGTAAGCGCATCGGTGAAATAATTAAAGGCTATCTCCGAATTTTTATCGTTTAGGTAAAGGAATCCCGAATAAAGACTTATGAGATACTTAACATATTCTTTCCTGTTATCGTCAAGCTTTAGATTAGTTAAAAGTTCTCTTGTCTTTTCGAGGATCTCTAGCGCTTGACCGGGATTGAACATAAGCTTCTCGTAGGAAAGAATCGTCGAGTAGAACAAAAGCGTGAGAAAATTAGTTCTGCCTGTTTTCTTCTCTATATCGTTAATAGCGGAGTTAGCAAAATATCTTTTCTCATTCTCCGAACCGATGATCGCCCACTTCGTGTAGAATTCCTTAATTTGCCTGTAGCTGTCCATCCCCACAATCTTGGAACTGTATGCTTTATTAAAATCTTCCAGTGACTTAATTATGGGATTGTTGATAATCCAGAAAAGCGGCGCTTCCTCGTACCTTATAAAAATCTCACTTAGGTGTTCCGGATAAACATAGCTCAATCCCTTAGCGTTTTCCTTGATCGTCTCGGCATAGTTTATTTCTATCTTCGGCTCGGACATAAAGAACTCTTTGGAAAGGTTTCTGTACCTTGCCACAAGCATATCGGCTACCGCGGTATCGCGCGAATCGTCAATAAATATTTCTTCTTGAGGTTCCATTCGACCCAAAAAATTTTAATTGTCCGTTAATTAGTCATAGTCTTAGCACACACACAGTTCATTATCGGAGAAACGTTAAATTTATTTAATTCGGTTTAGGCCCCTTTTTTGAAGGAATTAATCATCGAAAAAAAATGCGTTTTGGTTTAGTGATTAATTGCATCGGAATTTATTAACTTATGAATAAGTTTCTTGCGGAAATCACTGCTTAAAACCACCAATTCGGAAAGAAATATATGAAAAAAGCCGCCTTTATAATCTTAATATTTTCAACATTTATACTGCCCCAGCAGAATAGAGAACTTCAGGCGTTCGGCAGCAAATTTTTTGCTTGGCGGGCATCCGAACAGCCGTGCACCGGGGACGATATTCCGCGGGTCGAGAGACCCGATAAATGGGCGCCCGATTATTCCCCGCAGGCCCTTAAAAAATACAATAAAGCTTATTTAGATTTTAAGGAAGAGCTTTATAATATTTCGAAAGAAGGCTGGAGCAGATCCGACAGTGTCGATTACCTGCTTCTGCATTCTGCCGTTGAGCGCATTAACTGGGAGCTGAACGTATTAAAACGCCCTGAGCGCGACCCGGATTTTTATGTATATCAAACCGTAGGCGCGGTTTACGATCTGCTTGTAATCAGCACACCCATGACCCCGGATAGAGCGCGAAATATTATAATCAGATTAAAATCTATACCCAAAACAATTAAGGATGCCGAAGAAAATCTTACCGAGCCCGTGCAGGCATTCGCCGATATTGCCCTCGGTAATCTCGATAAAATTGGAGTAAAGCTTGATGAAACCGAAGCTGCACTTGATAAAATATTTCCGGATTCTTTTAAAGGATGAGCTTGGAGGCCCCACAAAATCGGCGGCGGCGGCATTGGAAGCATACGCCAAATGGTTAACCGCAAATAAAAGTAAAATGTCAAATCATTACAGTGTTGGCAGGAAAGGATACGAATATTTTCTGAAGAACATAGCTTTAATGCCCTATACACCGGAAGAGTTATTGAAAATGGGACATATGGAATGGGACCGCGCCGTAGCGTTCGACGAGCTTGAAACAGTCCGCGATAAAAATATTCCGAAAGAAAAAATATTTAAAACAGTTGAAGACCAGATAAAGCAGGAGAAAAAGGATGAGGAATCAATTCGGAAATTTATAAAGGACAAAAACATTATGTCCGTACCCGCATGGGTACGGCATTACGTCGACAGAAAGTTGCCGGCTCACGTGGCGCCGCTTTCCGGTATCGGCGAGACGGATGATTTTACCTCGCCGACAAGATTAACAGAAGACGGCGTAAGGTATTTACCCGATCCCTCGCCGTCGCTTCCCTTCTTCGCAAAAGCATCGGCAATGGATCCGAGACCTATAATTATTCATGAAGGAGTGCCGGGGCATTATTTTCAGCTTGTCCGCTCATGGGCTAATATCGATCCCATCAGAAGACATTATTTTGACTCCGGAGCAAATGAAGGCATCGGTTTTTATCTGGAAGAGATGATGCTGCAGTTAGGCTTGTTTCAAGATCGTCCCCGCACGCGTGAAATTATCTACAAGTTTATGCGCTTAAGGGCGCTGCGCGTGGATGTAGATGTAAATCTAGCTCTCGGCAATTATGATATTAAAAAGGCCGGAGAGTATCTTGCCGAAACTGTGCCGATGGATAAAGAAAGCGCCGAGGGTGAGGCGGGATTCTTTGCGCAGACGCCCGGGCAGGGCATATCTTACCAGATCGGGAAGATCCAGCTTCTCAAACTTATTGCGGACGCAAAAGTTAAGATGGGTGATAAATTCAGTCTGAAAAAATTCCACGATTATATGATGCAAAACGGCAATGTTCCAATCGCTTTAATGAGATGGGAATATCTCGGCTTGAAAGACGAAATCTCAAAACTTTGGCCCGAATAATAACAGATCGATAAGAATATTACCGTAGGAATTTCATTTATGAAATTCTTTTTAAACTATATTTGTCCCGTAGCGCAGATTATCAATCTGCGCCGTTGAATTAGATGACTATTCCCGATCATCTCAAAAAGTAATTCGGATATAAATAAGGTAATAAGGTTATTATCTTTTTGTGAGAACTTGTTACCGAGGTTTAATTTGATAAATAAGGTTTCGCTATTTCAAACAAAGTACAAAACATGGTCCATTGCTTTTTATAACCACGAAAATCGTAGGAACTTCATTTATGAAGTTCTTTTTAAACTTATTTATCCCGTAGCGCAGATTATCAATCTGCGCCGTTGAATTAGATGACTATTCCCGATCATCTCAAAAAGTAATTCGGATATAAATAAGGTAATAAGGTTATATCCTCTTGCGATAACTTGTTACCGAGGTTTAATTTGATAAATAAGGTTTCGCTATTTCAAACAAAGTACAAAACATGGTCCATTGCTTTTTATAACCACGAAAATCGTAGGAACTTCATTTATGAAGTTCTTAATTAAACTATTTGTCCGTAGCGCAGATTATCAATCTGCGCCGTTGAATTAGATGACTATTCCCGATCATCTCAAAAAGTAATTCGGAGATAAATAAGGTAATAAGGTTATTATCTTTTTGTGAGAACTTGTTACCGAGGTTTAATTTGATAAATAAGATTTCGCTATTTCAAACAAAGTACAAAACATGGCCCATTGCTTTTTATAACCACGAAAATCGTAGGAACTTCATTTATGAAATTCTTTTTAAACTTATTTATCCCGTAGCGCAGATTATCAATCTGCGCCGTTGAATTAGATGACTATTCCCGATCATCTCAAATAGTAATTCGGATATAAATAAGCTAATAAGGTTAATTTATTTTAGGTTTCACTTGTTACTAAGGTATAATCTTAAAAATAAGGTTTTGTGATTTTTGAATTATAGGCAAACATTTCCAATTGATATACCAAACCATAACCCAAACCTTAGTAACAACACTAAATGAACACACGCTAACCTTATTACCTTATTTATCAGCAGATAAAAACATTGGAAGATACTTACACCGAATTAAATTTTTAACACAATCCCAATCGAAAGGTTAAAATGATGAAACTCCGCTCACTTATTATTACAGCCATAATACTATCGGCCGGCTGTTTGATGTTTGCCCAGGTGAAAAAACAATTGACGCTTAACGATATTTTCGGCTCTAATAAATTCGCCGGCAAGACAGTACAGAACGTGCAGTGGCAGCCTGACGGATCGGCGTTTACTTATACAAAGGAAAATCCCGAATCAGGACTGCGGGACATTTATAAGAGCGAAGTAAAAACCGGCAAAGATATTCTGATGGTAAAAGGATCCGAGTTAAAGTATGACGGTAAAGTTATAAAAATGAGTCACTACGAGTGGACTGATAACGGAAAGTATCTATTAATAGAAGGACCTGAGAAAGCTATCTGGCGGCATTCGAGGCAGGCGCCTTATTATCTTTTTGACGTCGCTTCAAAAAAGATCACCGCGCTCGCGCACAACGATATTCATCTTCGTAACGTAAAACTCTCACCCGACGGCAAGTGGGTTGGTTTTGTAAGAGATCATAATATTTACGTGGTTAATCTTGCCACCGACAAGCAGTACCAGATTACACACGACGGCTCCGACAATATTTTGAACGGAGAATACGACTGGGTTTACGAGGAGGAGTTCGGATTGGCGGACGCCTGGCGCTGGTCGCCCGACGGAAAGGAAATCGCTTTCTGGCGGCTGGATCAAACAAGAGTAGGGGTCTTTCATTTGGTGGATGAGCTGGCTGGAAATTACAATTCGGTCTTCAATTTAAAATACCCCAAAGCGGGTACAAAGAATGCTATAGTGAAGATAGGTGTCGCCGATATACCCAACGGCAAAACGACCTGGATGGATATCGGGGAAAACGACGATATTTATATCCCCAGAATTTATTGGACCAATTCATCATCGACCCTGGCGATGATAAGACTGAACCGTCCGCAAAATAAAATGGAAATGCTGATGGCTAATACATCGACGGGTGATTCTAAAGTTGTCATTATCGATACTGATACCGACTGGGTTGACGTTAACGACGATACACAGTTCTTGAAAAATAAAGATGAGATTATCTGGACATCGGAGAAAAGCGGGTACCGGCACGCTTATCTTTACGATTATTCCGGGAAATTAATCAAGCAGTTAACGAGCGGTAATTGGGAAATAAGTTCGGTTGCGGGAGTGGATGAAACCGGCGGATGGCTCTATTTTTACGGTAAGAAAGACTCACCGATTCAGCAGAATATTTATAGAGTTAAGCTAAACGGGACCGGACTGCAGAGGTTATCCGATAAGCCCGGCTGGCATAATGCTGTCTTCTCTCCCGGGTTTAAACATTATATAGATTATTACTCCGACGTTAAAACTCCCACTCAAACTATTCTTCACAACGACGACGGTTCAATAGTACGTGTACTTCAAAAGAACAGCATTCCGGCACTCGCCCAGTATAACATGGTGTACCCCCAGTTCATCAAAGTAAAGACAAGCGACGGCACGGAACTGAACGCTTACATGATGAAGCCGCATAATTTCGATCCGAGTAAAAAATATCCCGTGCTTGTTTACGGATACGGCGGTCCCGGCTCTCAGCTTGTAGTCGACCGCTGGGGCGGCTCGAGAACAATTTGGCATCAATACATGACGGAACAGGGCTATATAGTTTTCTGCTTGGATAACCGCGGCACAGGGGGAAGAGGCAAAGCGTTTAAGAATCTTGCCTACAAAGATCTCGGCAATTGGTCGGTGCACGATCAGACGGAAGGCGCAAAATATCTTGCCTCGCTTCCCTATGTCGATGCTTCGCGGCTCGGCTTCTGGGGCTGGAGCGGCGGCGGCTATCTTACATTAATGATGATGACAAAAGGCGCCGGCAATTTCAAAGTCGGTGTGGCGGTGGCGCCGGTTACCGACTTTAGATATTATGATACAATCTGGACGGAGAGATACATGAGCACTCCGCAGGATAATACCGCCGGCTACAACTCGGCTAGCGTTCTTACTTACGCGGATAAACTGAAAGGAAAATTACTGATCATTCACGGAACGACTGACGATAACGTTCACTTTCAAAACACACTTGCGTTGGCAAATAAATTTCAGGAATTTTAAAGCAGTTCGATATTATGGTTTACCCGAATAGAAACCATCGAATCTCGGGAGGCAACACGCAGCTTCATCTTTTTATGAAGATTTCGGATTACTTTTTAAGTAATCTCTGAATAATAAAAAATTAGGAATGTTCTACTTTCTAGGCAGTCATTCAATTGTCATTTATGGTCATTCGCTTCGCTGTCATTCAATCGTAATAATTAACAGGCCCGACAATGAATGACTATAGAATGATCACCGAAGGACCATTGTATTAATTCCCTTTGCGCCTTTGCGTCTCCGCGGTTTGTTTCTTCACCACAGAGGCACGGAGGTTCTAGAAGTAATAAAGATATTTAACCTTCAGCACGCCGGCTCTTGCAGCCACATGCATTTTATTCGGCAGTAAATTTCCGGCAGGATCGTACTGGTCACTTCTGTCGCGCAGCTCGTTATACGCGAAATAAATCCAGCTCTTGGGCGAGAAGTTATACGAGAAGAGAAGTCCGCCGAGAATATGCTCGAGCCTGTCGCTCGATTTAACAAAAAGGTTGTCTACATAAATTCTGAAATTAAGATCGTTGATGGGCGTAACCGAGATATAGGGCCTCGCATCGTATGTAATGTCGGCTATGTTCCCCTGCGGGTCGCCTTCCACCCACATATTATATGATGTTCCGAGATCAACAACATCGGTAGCTTTCCAATCGAGATAAACATTCCACCATGTATAGAACGCCAGGTAGTCACGCGAAAAATTATAAGTCCTTGCAAATCCGCCGTTCAAGTTCGCGTTCCATTTGGGTGAAATATTATACCACGAGCTGAAATCCAGTTCGTATGAGCCGTACTTTATATCTGAGTCTTTCGATTTACCCAAAGAATAATCGAACTCGAATCCCCAGTTATCTCTGAACTGCATGTTATAAACAAGAACGAGTGCGTGATCGGTATAATTCTCCACATCTTTATGATTAACCGAGAATCCTGCGAAGGCTAAAATTTGTTTTATGTAGCCTTTGTCGAAATACCAAATCGGTCCCGTGATACCGGTAAGCTCCGCGGTTCCGATCCAGGGCACGTACCCTACCTGATCGATATCGAAATTCTTCCCTATATATTTTCCGCGGACGAAAGTATTCCATTTTTCGCCGAACTGTGTGAATCCTGCTGAAGCAGCGTAATCTCCCTGCGAATTTTTTATTGAGCGCGCAAACTGGTAAGCAAGCTGCCAGTCGGATTGCCTGAGCGCACCGTCGATATCCAGAACACCGTACGTGCTGTCCTTTGTCTTCTTACCGACGAACAAAGCACCGAGGGTTGAGTTTCCGAAGACCTGCTTTTTAATTCTCGCGGCTCCGAATACCGCTCTCGGTTCCGTGTATTTCGTATTGTCTTCTATATAATCCTTAGCCGAAGTTGCGGCTACAAATCCGCCGTATTCCCAGTCGCCCAGCCGGCCGAAAGCTTTAGTGCCCAGTAGCAGCGGAACCTCTCCTCCGTCGGGAAGTTTCTTACCGATCCTCCTCGAATAAAAAAGTTCGAGCGGCCTGTAGAAGCCGGTATTCTGCTGCTTGCCCGCGGCCATAAAAACTTCGTTGCCTTCGGTGAAGAAAGGTCTTCTCTCGTTGTAATAAGTTTCGTATCTCGATATGTTGAATTCGAACGGATCGGCCTCAATCTGTGCGAAGTCGGGATTGGCTGTAAGCTGGAACTTTAATTTCGGCGAGGGATTGTACAAAATGTCGAGTCCCGCCGAAGGATTAATGTCATACTTATTATCTCCCAGATATTTTGCTTTAACAATTCCGACGGGATATATCTCAAGATTCAATCCGGTAACCGAAGGATGGAAATCTTCGAAGACAAGTTTACCGAATTTTGAAATACGCTGGCCCTCGTTTTGTTCGTAACGGCACCAATAGAGATCTTCGTTTTCATAAGGTACCCAGCGGTCGAAATCGATTCCCCAGTAGTTGAGTGATTTATCGTACTGAATCGATTTATAAGGTATCTTCATTTCAACGACGTAACCCCACTTGTAAATTTTAGCGGCGGAGAACCAGATTCCGTCCCAGCTGTAATCCCTGTTGCGTGCGTCGTCTAAAAGCCTGCAGTCGTTTTTTACGCCGGACGCACTCACCGCAAACTTGTATGCTGTTTTCTGATCGTCGAACGTATCAATCATAAAAGACACTATATCGCCGCCCCGGTCGTCGAGCATGCCGGTGTTGCGCTGTATAAATTTCTCGTCTTCGTAGCATTTAATCAGACAGTAAATCGCGTCGTCGGTGGTTAAGACTTTCGCGACTGTTCTCCATGTAGGTTTTTGTCCGTAGTACTGCTGTAGCTGAAAGAAGTTTGTGGCAGAGTCGGCAGCGCTCCAGGCGGGATCAATAACGCCGTCGATTTTAATTTCCCCTGTTGTTTTCTTTTAAAATGAGTGTTTTGTTTTGATTATTGCTTTCGGCCAGAACTGCCGCAGTAATCAAGAGCAATAAGAGTAATGTTTTCCGCATAATCTATTTCCGTAATTTTATTGCAGGGGTTTTTGTTATTTAGACTTAATTGTAATTCAATGGTTACTATTCAACAGAATTTTATTTTTTCTCCGCAAATTTTTAATCGGCGATAAAAGTTTAATGTAAAAATATTATCCTATCTTATTTTTTTTGATGAGCGGGCGGTAATAATAATAAGCGGGGTTAATTTCTGATTGTTTTTGACTATTATTAAATAGATTTCTAGTTAAGATGACTAAAAAGTACGGCATCCTAGTAGGTTAAAATCATATTTTATTTTAATTTGTAGAATCGTAAACCCAGGAGTTATTGTTTCCTTTAATAGCGCGGCGATAATAATTCTTCCGGCTTTTTTCTCGTTACTGAGAACAAAGTCATGTATTTTTTTGCTTTATCTTCCGTTATTGAAGTTTTTTCCCTGGCATAATTTTTACAAGTTTACTTACATTGATTTACTTCAGGAACAAATCCATTATGACATCACGCGAAAGAATGGCGCTGGCAATGCGCATGGAAAAAAGCGACCGGGTACCCGTAATGTGCCAGCTTTCAACGGGACATTATTTTTTAAACTCAGGCGTGGATCCTGTAGATATCTGGTTCTCTTCCGAAGGATTCGCCGAGGCCCTGCTCCGCATGCGGGAAAAATATTCTTTCGATGGTGTACTAATAAACCTGCCCGGACGCGATCCGAATTATAAAAAGTTTATTGAGAACATAGAAATAAAAGAAGACGAGACTATCGTTAGATGGAAAAACGGTAATTATACTATCCTTCCGCGGGACGATAATCCGCATTATTATCAAAAAGACGGCAGCCGGTACTTTCCTACTTTCGAGGAGATCGAGCCCGAAGAATTATTTTATGTAGAGCCCTGGGATCTTACCGATATCACCTATCCTTTTACATGGGGATTCGATAAAGGGCCCCGGCCGTTCGATGATTTCTTTCCGGCTTATCATCTGGACACCATTAAAATAATTAAAGAGAAAATAGGCTCTGAATATTCTGTACACTCCGAGGTTTTCTCCCCGTGGTCGCAGTTTTTAGAGCTGCTTAACTACGAGTCGGCGTTTATGGCAATAATGGACGACCCGGGAAAAGTTAAAGCGTGCCTGGAAAGACTTACGATGGGCGCGGTGGAATTGGGGAAACAGCAGGCCGCGGCAGGTGTAGACGCAGTTCTGATATCTTCCGCTTTTGCCGGAGCCGGATTAATATCGCGGGAGCATTACAGAGAATTCGTACTTCCATATGAAAAAAAGATTGTAGAAGAAATTAAAAAAGAATTCGACTTACCGGTATATACTCATACATGCGGAAGCATAGGCGACAGGCTCGACTTGATGCTGGAAACCGGGACAAACGGGGTAGATACACTTGATCCTCCCCCGCTCGGAACAGTAGAACTAAAGGAAGCAAAAAAAGAATTGAGCGGAAAAGCATTTATAAAGGGAAACTTGGACCCGGTGAACACGATACTGAACGGGACACGGGAATCTATAAAAGAAGACGCGGTATCAAGGCTTAACATAGGCATGTCAGGAGGCGGTTACATTTTAAGCACGGCTTGTTCGGTTGCTCCGCACACGCCGCCGGAAAATATAACCATTCTTTCCGAACTCGTCCGGGAATACGGGAGGTATTAAATGAAAGAAGAGTTGTTCAAGAAACTTTCACAGGCGGTTATACAAGGTCAGAAGGATGAATGTGTTGAGCTGACCAAACAGCTTCTCGGTACCGATCTTTCGGCAAAGGAAATTTTAGATAACGGACTACTGCCCGGAATGGATGTTGTTGGTGTTAGATTCCGCGACAACCAGATATTTGTTCCGCAGGTACTTATATCCGCGCGGGCTATGAAATCATCGCTTGCTCTTCTCGAGCCGCTTCTCTCTAAGGCGGATATCAAAGCCAACGGCACTATTGTTATAGGAACGGTAAAAGGAGACATACACGACATAGGTAAAAACATAGTTTCGATGATGTTCAGAAGTAACGGATTCACGGTAATAGATCTGGGAATAGACGCAAGCGCCGATAAATTTATAGAGGCGGTAATAAAGGAAGAAGCGGATATCATCGGAATGTCGGCTTTGCTAACAACAACAATGAGCTACATGAAGACCGTCATAGAAAGAATTAAAACAGAAAATATTAATGCTAAGGTGATGATCGGCGGAGCCCCGGTCTCACAAAGCTTTGCGAATCAGATCGGGGCTGACGGTTTCGCTCACAATGCGACCGACGCGGTAAAAGTGGCCAGAGAATTAATCGGGTTAAACAAAAAAGGGAATATTTATGAACAGCTTTCTTGAGATTATTAGTTCCGGGAAATTTTTATTATCCGACGGCGCTATGGGTACCGAACTTCAAAAAAGAGGTCTTCCCTCGGGCGCCTGTCCGGAGGAGTTTAATATATTGCACCCTGAAATCGTACAAAGCATTCATAAAGATTATTACGAGGCGGGATCGGATATAGTTGAGACAAACACATTCGGCGCTAACCGCGCTAGGCTGAAGCTCCACGGCTACGAAGAAAGAGTAAAAGAATTTTGTTCCGAAGGTGTGCGGCTTGCAAAGGAAGTCTGCCCTCCCGGAAAATTCGTAGCCGGTTCAATCGGTCCCACGGGAGAAATGTTTGAGCCCCTCGGCAGTTTAACAGCAAAAGATGCGTTTAGTTTTTTCTCGGAGCAGGCGGAGGCGCTGGCGGAGGCGGGAGCCGACGTGCTTTTCGTGGAAACGATGATGGCCCCCGAAGAAGTGGAATTAGCTATTAAAGCCGCGAAAGAAAAGACTTCACTTCCTGTTGCCGCTTCGATGACGTTCGAGAAGGGAAAGACCGGCATTAAGACAATGTGGGGAATCGACGTTGCTTCCGCCGTTAAAATTTTATCTAACGCGGGCGCCGATATCATAGGCTCCAACTGCGGTAAGGGATTCGACGAGATGATAGAGATAGTAACAGAAATGAGAAAGCTCACCGACAAACCTATCATAGCGCAGGCAAACGCCGGCATCCCGGAATGGGTCCACGGCATATCGGTCTATCCCGAAACACCGCAATCTATTATACCTAAAGTGAATGCGCTGCTTGAATCCGGGATTAACGTTCTCGGAGGATGCTGCGGCACCGCGCCCGAGCACATCAAAAAAATGAGAGAACTGCTGAATCGTTTCTCGACCAAATAAATCTAATCATATACACGGAATAATGGAGTGATGGAATATTGGAGTAATGTCTGATCCCATTATTCCACTACTCCATTTTTCCTATTTTATATTTAAATTATTTTTAAATTTAATTTTAGATTTTAATGGATATAATGATCAATTTGCTATGAAATACGATATAAATAATTTTGAAGAAGAGGTAATAAAGAAGAGTTTTGATATTCCCGTTCTTGTAGACTTCTGGGCCGAATGGTGCGGACCGTGCAAGATTCTGGGACCCGTTCTGGAAAAGCTTGCCGATCAGGCCGGCGGTTCCTGGACTCTGGCGAAGCTCGATACCGATAAGAATCCCGAGATCTCCGCAAAGTACGGTATACGCGGAATTCCCAACGTTAAGCTATTTATAAACGGCGAAGTCGCCGATGAGTTTACGGGAGCTCTGCCGGAACATTCGGTCGTCGAGTGGCTTAAAAAATCCATTCCGGGCAAGCATCAAAAGGATGTTGAGCGTGCGAAGCATATGATCGACGAGGGGAAATCCGAGGAAGCGAAGCAAATTTTAAAAGCTGTAGCCCAGGCCGAGCCGGGAAATAAAACGGTGAAGGTATTAACGGCTAAATTAAAACTGTTCGACAACCCGGAAAAGAGCCTGGAGATATTGAAAGATTTTGATCCGGATCCGGAAGATATGGAATTAACCGAGTCTATATTAACTTTAGCTTCGGCGCTAAACTTGAACGGTAAGGCCGATTCGCTCCCGGATAGTGCCGCGAAAAGTTTGTACCTTTCTGCGATTGAGGATCTACATAATCAAAATTTCGACGATGCGCTGAGCAATTTTATAAATGTTATAAGAGAAGACAGGTATTATGATGATGACGGCGCGCGTAAGGCATGTATCGCAATCTTTAAATATTTAGGCGAAGAAAACGAAATTACGTTAAAGCACAGAAGAGATTTCGGGGGTGCGTTGTATGTTTAAAATGGGTTTTTAATGATGACGGTAATTATTTTCTAGAATTATTATCAGTCCCGCCCATCGAGTCTGTTGCTTAATAAAAATAGTTCTTCAATTGCCGTCAGCTTTAGCTGACGGTTTTATATTTACTGCTCTTAAAAGGCTTTAGCCTCATTTAAACATTCAATATGTGGCTAAAGCCAAATATATTTTATGTCCATTCTAATCCGTCCGCTAAAGCGGACGGCAATTTATTAAAGTTAGTTTACAAATTTATCGGAAATGGTCCGCAGCACGCTTTACGGTAGGAATGCATAAAATTCTTTAACAATCCTATAAATCCTCTACGAGGATTAATTTTTTTTCTAACAAATATGCTACCATAATGCGACCTCTACGAGGTCGTCATTCAATCGCCAAATAAATTTTAATTTTGATGTTGCTAATTCAGCGGAATACTATAATGCAGATTGATAAATAATAGATTTAAATGAAGGCTCAACTAGTTTTTCGAACATCGTAGATGTTAGATGATGACAGCTCAATATTATAGGAACAAAATTATCGCAAATAGAATTTAATTTGGGCGGATATTTATTGAATTGAATCCAAAAATATTGATTAGTATATGGAAGATAAAAATATTGTATCGAATAATTTTCCGAACATCGTAGATGTTAGATGATGACAGCTCAATATTATAGGAACAAAATTATCGCAAATAGAATTTAATTTGGGCGGATATTTATTGAATTGAATCCAAAAATATTGATTAGTATATGGAAGATAAAAATATTGTATCGAATAATTTCCCGAACATCGTAGATGTTAGATGATGACAGCTCAATATTATAGGAACAAAATTATCGCAAATAGAATTTAATTTGGGCGGATATTTATTGAATTGAATCCAAAAATATTGATTAGTATATGGAAGATAAAAATATTGTATCGAATAATTTTCCGAACATCGTAGATGTTAGATTATGACAGCTCAATATTATAGGAACAAAATTATCGCAAATAGAATTTAATTTGGGCTGATATTTATTGAATTGAATCCAAAAATATTGATTAGTATATGGAAGATAAAAATATTGTATCGAATAATTTTCCGAACATCGTAGATGTTCGATTATGACAGCTCAATATTATAGGAACAAAATTATCGCAAATAGAATTTAATTTGGGCGGATATTTATTGAATTGAATCCAAAAATATTGATTAGTATATGGAAGATAAAAATATTGTATCGAATAATTTCCCGAACATCGTAGATGTTAGATGATGGCAGCTCAATATTATAGGAACAAAATTCTCGCAAATAGAATTTAATTTGAGCTGATTTTTATTGAATTGAATCCCAAAATATTTATTAGTATATGGAAGATAAAAATAATGTATCGAATAATTTTCCGAACATCGTAGATGTTCGATTATGGTAAAAAAATTATCCCAAATATAACATGATCCTCGTAGAGGATCGAATAATACGGCAACTGCGTAAATTGCCAAGGTTAAATTACGTAGCGCAGACCACCGGTCTGCGGTTAATAGAGTTGTTATTTAATAATTACAAAAATTAGCCGAAATTTATTGAAGAAGAACATCGTAGATGTTCGATTATGGTAGAAAGATTATCCCCAAACAATAACACATCCTCGTAGAGGATGAATAATATTCAACTGTAAAGTCAAAGACAAAAACACGTAGCGCGGACCACCGGTCTGCGCAGAAGCTACAAAATAACTCCGCCTCCCAAACAAAGATCATCTTTATAAAAAACCGCAAACTGTCCCGGCGCAATCCCGCGATCGTAATGATCCATCGTAACCGTGCCGGTACCGTTGTCCTTTAATTCTAAACGACAATCATAAATCTTTGCGCCGTGCCTTATCTTCACCATAAGTTTTTCGGAGAGAAGATCCGTTCCGCTTATCCAGTTGAATTTCCCCACATCAAACGTGTTCCGCTCTTTCTTAGAAAGATTCTCGCGAGAGATATAAATTATATTGTTCTTAACGTCCTTCTTCACAACGTACCACGGCCCGCCGCCAAGACCCAGGCCCGATCTCTGTCCGATCGTGTAATAATAATACCCGTTGTGCTCGCCCATCTTCTTTCCCTCGTCGATGTCGACAATGTCGCCTTTAATATCTCCGAGGTGATGTTTGATGAACTCGTTGAATTTTATCTGACCGAGGAAGCAGATTCCCTGGCTGTCCTTCCGGTCCATGTTGGGGAGGTTGTATTTATGCGCGAGTTCCCTTATCTCTGATTTATTAAACCCGCCGATCGGGAATAATGCTCTCGAAATCTGCTCCTGTGTGAGGTATGCGAGAAAATAGGTCTGGTCTTTCACAGGGTCGGGCGATCTCTTCAATAAAAATTTACCATTGTCATGTTCAACTTTTGCGTAATGTCCGCTGGCTACTTTCTCGAACGAATCGTCTATCTTACCGTAGAACTGTCCGAACTTAATGAGACTGTTGCAAAACATATCGGGATTCGGAGTTCTTCCCTCTTTTATTTCGGAGATTGTATACGTAACCACCGTTTCCCAATACTCGGTCTGAAGCGGCAGAACTTCCAGAGGCACTCCGGCCTGGTCGCAGACGCCGCGCGCGTATTTAAGATCCTCTTCCCAGGGACAATCGCCGAGGAACGAGAATTCGTCCTGCAGCCAGATCTTCAAATAAAAAGCCGTTATGTCGTGTCCGGCGGAGCGCGCGGAGGCGCTTGACCATGTTGGGCGACAAAGGAACGTCGCGTTTGCCGTCGGCGCTCTTGAGTCGCTTGCGCTGGCCCTTGTAGAGCTGTTCTCGGACCATGACTCGCGGTTCGCTGCCCAGGTCGATGTGTTCCCAGCGGAGCCCTACGGCCTCGGAGATGCGGAGGCCGGAATGAGCCAAGAACTCGAAGAAGAGACGCCAGTCCTTCGGGAGCGCCGCGAGTAGGACGCTCAGATCGGCGCGAGTGAGCGCCTTCGCCGGCTCGTCCCCTTGAAGCTGATCGGTCGGGGAGGCAGGGATGCGAACGCTCGCCGCCGGGTTGGAGGTGATGACGCGATCCTCGATCGCGGTCGCGAACATCACGGAGAGCGCGGCGCGTAGCTTCTTCAGCTGCGAGGTCGAGCGTTCTTCCCGCCGCATTTGTCCAAAGAGTTCCCGCACGTCGGCCGGCTCGATGTCGGTCACCTTCCAGGTCCTCCAGACGGGGAGGGCGTGGTCGGCGATTGGTCGGCGGTACTCGGCGCGGGTGGTCTCAGAGAAGCCGCGCGCCGTTCCGGCCTGCGTAGTTCTCGATCCAAGCCTCGAAGTAGGAGCCGAATTGAACTCTGGATTTGGGCCGCTTCTCGCCGGCGATCCGGTTGGCTTTTGCCTCTCGGGCCTCGTCCAGGGTCCGGAAGCTCTCTTTGCGCTGTTTGCCGCGGTATTCCCAGGTGATGACGTATCGGGAGCCGCGCCTGTAGATGCCGCGATATCGGGTCTTCTCGAGCTTCGCTGCCATGTCGTCTGCCTCCTCGTCGGTCTGCCGACGGGCCCGTCGGCAGAGAGTCTGTCTGCGAGTTCGGACAATTCGCGGAAGGACGGGGGCCCGCCGCGAACGGCCACCCCCGGACCGGGCCGGTCGCGGCGGGCCCCCCGCTTCCTCTCACGAGGGCGGATCTTCCTGGGCGCCGGCTGGCGGGGCGCGCTGGCGATCCCTCGCCGTCACGGCCGGAGGCCGCCGCCCGACTGGAGCCAGGCATCTAGGTCTGAGCGGCGCGCGATCAGCGCCGACCCGTCGTGGTGGATCGGAATGCGATGGGCTGAGGCAAGCGCGTAGACGCGCGAGCGCGGGCAGTCGATGTAGGCGGCGATTTTCGCCGCCCCGCGGATCCATCCGTCTTGCGCGGTGGCCGTGGGGCGGGCGTCCTGTACGAGTTGGGCGGCGCGTACCGCGATTTGCTCGAGGAGGTCGTCGTTGAGCTCGATCTGCACGCGGCTAGCCTCCTTCGAGCGGGAAGGCCATGACCCAATCGCGCGGCGGGCAGAGCGCCGGGCACCCGTAGATCGCGCTTTTCCAGGAGACGTGAAGGTGGGCGTTTGACCCGGCGTGCGCCGGATCGCCGTGGGCGGGGTAGCCGTTGTAGCCGATGAACTGGATCGCGGGGACCAGCGGGCAGACGGGCGCGCTCCCGGATGCGCCGCAGCTTTCGCGCCAGCCAAGGTCTTCGGCGGCTCGGCGCGCGGTCTGGTCCCAGCTGCGGCCGGACGCGGGCACCATGTCCATCGCCGTGCCGTCGCCGTGGGTGTTGTGGCCGCCCTCGCGCGCGGCGGTGACGCGCAGGTTGTAGGTCTGCAGCAGCCACACCGCGTCGGCCCAGATCCGCGCGTCGACCGCCTCCGGCGCGCCGCCGCCGACCCAGAAGCGCGCCGGCAGCGCCTTGAATTCCCGCGGCCGATACAGCCTCACCGCGTGGCGGAGCATGGCGTTGCCGCCGACGGTGGGGGAGCAGGACGAGCTGCCGGCTGCGACGGTTGCGGTTCCGGTGCCCTTGAAGCGCCGGAAGTCGCCCATGATCCTTTCGACGTACCACTCGGCGTGGTTGTAGGCGTAGATGGCGTCGTGCCAGTTGCCGGGGGCGCCGGAGGCCCGGAGGTAGCGGGCGGCGGCGAAGATCGCGTCTTCGGGGTCGAAGGGGTCCTTCTTGCCGTCGCCGTTGGCGTCGACGCCGTAGGCGGCCCAGGTTTCGGGCATGAACATCATCCACCCCTCCGCGCCGGAGCCCGTCGTGTTGTTCATGTTGGTGCCGAAGCTCGTCTCGTTGAAGTTGATCGAGGCCAGCATCGCCGGCCCGTCGGGGCCGAGGCGGTATTTCGCTGCGGCCGCCTGGTAGATGGGGACGAGCTTCTTGGGGACGCCGTTCTTGAGGGTGCCGGTGGTTGCTTCGCCTTCGCCAGTGCACCCGGTCGCGCCGCCGGCCGCCGCGGCGATCCCGATCACGAAGGCGAGCGACGACCAGGAGGCCGGCGACGGGGACGGCGACGAGGGCGCCGCCGAAGCTCTGGTCCGAAGTCCCACTCATGGCTGAGTGGGAAGTGCCGAATGGCGCCGCCTCAGTTCCGGGAGATCTTGCGCGCCGACGGCGGAAGATCAAATTAGGCGGAACTGGAGAGGCGCTCTTCGCACTTTCGTTGCGTGGACAAGAGCAGCAGATCTCCGCGGCCGTCAGCCGACGCCTGTCAATAGACGGATGTTCGGTCGTGGATCTCTGCGTCGTTCAGCAACTCTTGAGCCACACGGGGTTTTTCTAGCTCCGAAGGAAAACGCTAGATCGTCGGAACGCCCACTTCCGCCGGCAGGCCCGCCACGTCGTTCTTGCGGTGCCCCCGGCGGGAGGAGGGACGGAGCAGGCGCCGTCTCTGAGCCCGATCGGCACGACAACAAGGAGAGAGGCTTATGTCCTCGCGACTTCGCATGTCGGCCAGCCGGCCGGCGACGATCGGCTGTTGCCTGATGCTGGTCTGCGTTGGTGTCGCCTGCCTTTGTGCCGGTACCGCCAAGGCCAGCTACTACAAGGCGGTGCTGTGCGCGGGAAACAACGGGTCCAATGGATTCGCCACCGCGACCAACACGGCGTCCGCAAACAACCCGGGCGGGATCTTCTCGTTCGAGAACTACTGCGGACCAGCCCCCTATCCGGCGGGAAGCAATGCCTTCCTTCGGATCGCGGAGAACCAGAGCGGCGGCAACGCCGGCTACACCGCCTACGGGAGCATGTCGTGGACCGCGCCGCCCTACGTCTGGATCGCGGCCGGGGGTGGCTACACCCGCGAGCACTACGCCTTCAACGCCGGCTGGCGGGGCCGCTTCTGGCTCGAAGGCTATGACGGCAGCATGAACAACGTCCTGATGCAGGGCTCGGGAGTGGAAAACGGCAGCTGTGGAGGCGTCTGCTGGGCGACCACCTCGACGTTCGCCTCGCACCTGTGGCCGTTCGGCGGTTACGGCGCCTACCGGCGATTCGTCTTCGAGATGACCTGCTACCGGCAAGCCGGCTGCGACCGCAGCCAACTTCAACTCGGTCGACGCGAACACGATGGTCCTGACGCTCAACGACGTCGACCCCTCGCACATCAACCTGACCAACACCGCATCGGGGATGCTGGCGGGGACGTGGGTCCGCGGGACCCAGCCCGTCAACTGGAACGTCTCCGACCAGGGCTCGGGGATGCGTTTCGAGCGTCTGCGGGTCGACGGCGGCGAGCGCTATTCGATCGACTGGCGCGGCAACTGCGACCTGGGGGCCTGGGGGAGCAGCGGCGAGTTCGCGCGCCAGTTCCAGCCCTGCCCGGTCGGCGGGCCGTGGGGCCGCAGCTACGCGCTCGACACCTCGACCCTGACCGACGGAGCGCACACGGTCCAGGTCTGCTCGCAGGACTACGGGCAGGCGGTCGGGATCAGCGGCAGCGGCGGGGAAAGCTGCGACCAGCGGACGATCCACGTCGACAACCACGCCCCGGCAGCGCCGGCGGGTCTGGCGATCGTCAGCGCCAACCCGCACCGCTACCTGGACCACTTCGGGGCGCGGTGGAGCCTGGCGGCCGATGCCGGGTCGCCGATCACGAAGGTCCACTACAAGATCGTCAACGCCGCCGGGACGGTGGTGGTTCCCGAGCAGACGGTCTCGGCGACGAATCCGACGGCGCTCGGCAGCATCGCCGCTCCGAAGGCGGCCGGGGACTACCGGCTGCGCGTCTGGCTCGAGGACGCGGTCGGCCTCTCGGGTCCGGTGGCGACGGTGCCGATCCCACACGACACGACGCCGCCGGCCGCACCTCAGTCGCTGCGGGTCACGGGTCCCAGCACGGCCCACTGGAACAGCACGGTCGACCTGGGCTGGAACGACATCACCGACGACGGCTCACCGATCACGACGGTCCACTACGAGATCGTCAATCGGGCGGGCCAGCTGGTCGGCTCGGCTCACACGGTCACGGGACAGGGCATCGAAGCCCTGCAGAGCATCCAGGCGCCCGCCAACAGGGGCGAGTACAAGGCCCGCGTGTGGCTCGAAGACGAAGAGGGCAACACGGGCGCGCCAGCCAGCGTGTCGCTGCCGCTGGACACGACGCCCCCGGCCGCGCCACAGGGCCTCGCGGTGACTGCGCCGTCGACGCCGCGCTCGGCGGAAGGGTTCGACGTGCGCTGGCACAACCTCACCGACAACGGCTCACCGATCAACGCCGCGCACTACCAAGTGCTTGACGGGTCGGGGAAGGTCGTGGTCGGCACCCGGGACCTGAGCGGATCGAATCCCGAGGCGATCTCGGAAATCGACGCACCCAGGGCCGCTGGCGCCTACACGCTAAGGGTGTGGCTCTCTGACGCCGAGGGAAACGTCGGCGCGCCGAGCGAAGCGCCCCTGGCCTACAACTGCGTCCGCTCGGACGTCGGCGGAGGCAACATCCTCACCGCCGGGGTGGGGGCGAAGCACGACTCGACCCTGACCGTCCGCCAGGGCCACGGCTCCACGGTCGGCGGCTCGCTGCGCAGTTCAAGCGGCCCGGTCGCCGGGGCGGCGGTTTGCGTGTTCAGTCGCGTCGTCACCGACACCGGCCGGGAATTCGTCGGGACGGCGATGACCCGCGCGGACGGGAGCTACACCTTCCCGATCGCGGGCGGGCCGTCGCGGGAGCTCACCGCCGAGTACCGGAGCGACGCGCGCGAAATCGAAGCGAAGGCGACGATCCAGACCCGGATCAAGCCGATCCTGCGCCTGCGCAAGACGAAGGTCCGCAACAAGCACAAGGCGGTCTTCTTCGGCCGGATCCCCGGCCCGCACAACGACGACGTCGTCATCGTCCTGCAGGTCAAGAGCGGCAAGGGCTGGCGAGCGTTCCGGCGCTATCGCACGCGCAGGAATGGGCGCTACCGCGTGCCCTACCGCTTCACGCAGACCCCCAGCCGAACGACCTACGTGATGCGGGCGCAGGTACGGCGGACCGTTGGCCTGCCGTACGAGCCGGGCAACTCGCGGAGGGTGAAGCTCCGCGTGCTGCCGTAACCACAGCCGACCAGGAGGGCCGGGCGGGGCAGGAACTGCCCTCGCCCCGTCCGGCCCTCCGGCCTATCAGGGAGATGCGGATGGAGGCAGTGACGAAACCGAGGTGGCGGGTCACCGACGACCAGCTGCGGGAAGCCGAGCGAGGCCTGCGACGGCTGCTGCACGCCAAGCGCTTCAGGCGCGAGTGGATCGAGCAGCACATGCCGGAAATCATGTCCCAAGCGAGAACGGACTTCGCCGCGCGACTGGCCGCAGAACGTGTCGAGGACACGGTGAGCCTGCTAGTGGTCATCGCCTATCGCCGCGCGCTCAAGCTGGTGACTGCGGAGCGCTCGCAGCCGAAGGTGACCTCGATCGAGGATGTGTTCCACCTCGCTGACGAAGGCACTCCGACCCCCGAAGAAGAGGCGCTAGACCACGATCGGCATCGGCGGCTGGTCAAGGCGATGGGCCACCTGCCGGAGCGAGAGAAGATGCTCCTGGCCCTCGTCTACTTCGAGGAGATGCCTCTACAGGAGGCCGGGAGGAAGCTGGGGTGGGCCAAGGCCTCGGCGACCCGGCACCACCAGGCCGCGCTGGAAAAACTGAAAGCCCTCGTCGGGGATCGAAGCCTTCTCGGCTGGGAAATCGGGGTACCGGCGTATGTCGCGGCTGGGCATCACTCGGTGTTGCGGAGGGGGTTGATGTGGACCGAAGGGGCGGCGGAATCGGTGCGCGACGCGGCCCTGCTCGGAAGTGGCCGGATCAGGCCGCTGGCCGAGGGCGGCCATGCTCTTGCGACGAGCGGGGCGGGCCGAACGACGGCTGGAGTCTGTGCCGTCGCGGTCGGCAGTTGCATCGCGGCGGCAACCGGGGTCGTCGGGCCGGGGATCGCCGGCCTGCAGGGTGGCGATCACGGACACGATCGACCGCCGGCAAAGCATGCGGTCGAGGTGGCGGAACCGGCGGGTGAAGCTGCGCACCCGGCGGCGCCGTCCCCCGCCAAGACGACCCCCGAACCGTCGTCGTCAGCCCGCAAGTCGAGCACGAGCGGCAAGGCGGGGACGAATGGCGGCAGTCGGGGCACGGGCGAAGAGCGGGCGGGATCGGCAACCACTCGCGGCTCGGCGCCGAAGGCGACGACGAAGCAGACGATCAACGAGTTCGGGGTCGAGCGAGGGGAAGGCGAATCGAGCTCCAGCACCGAATCATCAGGCGGGGCCGGACAGACGGCGCCGGCTAGGCCGTCGGCGTCGGCTGGCTCCGGGTCAAGCCCCGGATCGTCCCGGTCCCAGGGTTCCTCGGGCAGCTCCGCGGCCAACTCTGAGTTCGGCCTGTAGTCGGGAGGGTCCGCATTTCGGTGCCGCCGGACATCCAGCTACCGCCGAGGAGGTCCGACTAGCGCGACCCTGCTGCATCCACGCGAGCCTGTCGCACAAACCCCCGGCGAAGCGATGTGCGCCGATCCCCGGCCCCTTTAGAAATGAGGCCTCGACTCGGGCTCGGCCTAGAGCGATTCGCAAGCTCACTGCCAGAGCAGCGCGTCCCAGGTGCGGTTGTGCGCTGGCACCGTGGCATTTCCGCCAAGGGTTTGTGCGACAGCCTCACGCGAAAGGAGAAGCAGGCCCTGTGGGGTCTAGCGCGGTGTCCAACTCGGCGAACCAGGGGACGTGCGGCGACCACCGAGGCTCCTGCGCCGCCATGAACTCGGCAGGCGGTCGGGGGAGCCTGGGGCGTGCGCAGCGTGCGTCTTCCCTCGATGCGTGCCTATGCCGTCCGCTCTGCGGTCTAACGTCCCTTGGCTGGTATATGGCTCAGCTA
This sequence comes from uncultured Bacteroidota bacterium, assembly GCA_963787005.1. Classification (GTDB taxonomy): domain Bacteria; phylum Bacteroidota; class Ignavibacteria; order Ignavibacteriales; family Ignavibacteriaceae; genus FEN-1297. Next base: position 7,957 of record CAWBBX010000016.1, on the reverse strand, counting down.
GCGGTCATCCCAGAGATTGGCGCGGACGACTTCACGCGGCGCTTTTCGCTACGTGCGAGCAACCTGATGTGGCTTCTCGGCGCGGGCGCCTCGGCGGCTTCGGGCATACCCACCGCCGAGCAGATGGTGTGGGGGTTCAAGCAACGCCTGTTTGTTTCGCAACGCCGCGTATCGGCGGAGTCGGTCGCTGACTCTCCAGCCCGGCTGTCCGCACCCAGCTTCAGGGACACATCGACGCCTCCGATGGTATGCCGCGCCAGGCGGCGCCGGACGAGTACGCGGCGTTGTTTGAGGCGGCCTACCCTGCCGAGGCGGATCGCCGCACCTACATTGACGCCAAGATCGCCGGCGCGAGGCCTTCATACGGGCATCTGGCACTGGCAGCGCTCATGAAGGCTGGCCTCTGCCGAGTGGTGTGGACGACCAACTTCGACGCGATGGTGGCGGACGCATGCGCGCGCGTCTATGGCGCGACGGGACCGCTTACGACCGTAGCGCTCGATCGGTCGGATCAGGCGGCAGAGCTCATCGGCGAGTCGCGCTGGCCGATTGAGGTCAAGTTACACGGTGACTTCCGTTCGCGCCGGCTAAAGAACACTTCCGACGAGCTGCGCCATCAGGACGCGCAGCTTCGCCAGTTGCTCGTCGACTCGTGTCGTCGTCACGGCTTGGTGGTGGCCGGGTACTCCGGGCGCGACGACTCGGTGATGGACGCCATAGAGGAGGCACTTGACACCGACGGCCCGTTCCCGGCGGGGCTCTTTTGGCTCCATCGAGGTGAGGAGGGGCCCACGAGCGCGTGGGCCAGCTCATTTCGCGTGCCGCCGAAGCTGGGGTGGATGCCACTTTGGTGCGGGTGGAGGACTTCGATGAGGCGATACGGGACATCGTGCGCCTGATTGATAGACTCGATACAGGAGCGCTCGATGACTTCGCCTCTCGACGTCGGCGCTGGTGGGGGCGCCCGTCCCTCCGGCGGGCGTGGCTTCCCTGTCGTGCGGCTCAACGCTCTGCAAGTTGTCGAATCGCCCTCGGTGTGTCGACGCGTGGTCTGCGCGATCGGCGGCTACGGCGAGATTGCCGAGGCGGTGGAAAAGGCCGGCGTCGACCTCCTTTTTGCCCGCGTTCGCAGCGGAGTCCTGACGTTCGGGTCAGACGCCGACGTGCGCGCGGCGCTCGAGCCGTATGGGATCGACGAGTTCGACCTGCACACCGTCGAGACCAAGCGACTTCGATACGACTCGGGCGAGCGTGGACTGCTGCGGGCTGCCATGGCCCGCGCTGTGGCAAGTCATCGCGGCTTGGTACATATGCGCCGACGGAGTAGCGACCTGCTGTACCCGGCCGATTCAAGCGATCCAACATGGATGCCGCTGCGCGGGCTCGTCGGCGACCTAACGGGGTCCCTCCCCGGTCATCCGTCCGTGACCTGGCACGAGGGAGTTAGTGCGCGACTGGACTGGGCCGACGACAAGCTGTGGTTCCTCATCGAGCCCCGCACCCTCTTTGTGGGCGTGGATGACTCAAGCAGGGCTGCGGGGTCGGACTTCGCGCGTGAGCGTACGGTGCGACGCTATAACCGCAAACTGAACGAGCTGGTCGACTTCTGGAGCCGCCACCTCTACGGCAGCGGCGGCCAGCTCCGGGCGCTGGGCATCTCCGACGGCATCGACGCCGTCTTCGGCCTCTCGGTGACGACCGCCTTCTCCAAGCGGGCGCGAACATGAGCACCGAGATCGCCCCGCACCTTTGGCTGCCCGAGCCCGAGCTGTCGTTCCATGCCGACCAAAGCTCGGACCGGCATGTTCACCCGCTACGCGGCCTACTGGCCTACGGACCGCACTCAAAGGGTCTCGTGCCCGACCCGGTGCGGGTAGCCACCTTGGCTCCCTTCGGTGCGAGCCAGCGCCTGTACGATTTTCTGAAAGAGCTCAACTCCAGCTATCAGCCCACCGAGCGCAAGGAGTACTTGCCGGAGTGGCCGGGTTTCCACAATGTCTTCGGGATTCGCATGCGCGGCGCGGGCGGCGGCTGTCATGCCGAGCTGGACGATGGGCTTGAGGAGGAGTTCTCCTCCTCGCCGACGCCACACGTCGTGCTGGCCGACCGGATCACACGCGCCGTCCAGGCACTTGAGGCCTATCGCGATCAGTTCGACGTGCTCTTCATCTATTTGCCCTTGCGCTGGGAGCGCGGGTTCTATGGTGGCCCGAACGAGGACTTCGACCTGCACGACCACATAAAGGCGGCAACCGCCGCTCGCCGCCTGCCCGTGCAGATCGTGCGTGAGGACAAGGCGCTTTCCTACCCGCACCGTGCTTCGGTCATGTGGCGCATCGGCGTGGCCCTCTACGCCAAGGCCGGCGGCATCCCCTGGAAGCTTGCCGACGCGGATGCCGAGACTGCATATATCGGTATCTCCTACGCAGTGCGTCCGATGGAGTCTGCTCGACCACGCTTCGTCACCTGCTGCAGCCAGGTCTTCGATGCAGAGGGATCAGGCCTGGAGTTCGTCGCCTACGACACTCACGAGGTAGAAGTCCAGCGCGAGAATCCATTCCTTTCGCGCACTGAGATGTTTCGGGTGATGACGCGCTCGATGGAGCTTTATCGCCGCCGTCACGCTGGCCGCACGCCCCGGCGGGTGATAGTTCACAAGACCACCGAGTTCAAGCGCGATGAGGTCGACGGCTGCATGGAGGCCCTGCACCTGTGCGAGGCGGTCGATCTGGTGCAGGTCGTCGAGGACGTCGGCTGGCGAGGTGTGCGGATCGACCGCCCTAAGGGCAGCGGCAAGAAGGGGAAGGCAGCCATGTACCCGGTCGAGCGCGGCACCGTCATCGGATTGGGTCCGAAGGAGGCGCTGCTGTGGGCGCACGGCTCAGTCCGCGGGATTGACCGGCGCGGCTCGTACTTCCAGGGCTCGCGGTCGACGCCCCGCCCCGTGCGCCTCGTCCGGCATGCCGGCCACGGCCCCTGGGACGACACCGCCCGAGCGGCCTTGGCGCTGTCGAAGATGGACTGGAACAACGACGCTCTCTACGACCTATTGCCGGTGACTATGAGCTACGCCAAGGTGCTCGCCCGGGTGGTCAAGCGAATGCCGGGTCTGGGGTCGTCGCCCTATCAGTTCAGGTTCTTCATGTAGCTGGCGAGTATCGCGGCGTTGACGCTAGCGTCGATGCATGATGATCCGACGACAGCCACGTGACAGCCAGGGCATCGGCTCGTTGAAGCTCCTGTCGGCGCTGGACCTCCCCACTGTCGCCCAGCGATCTGTAGACGAGGCCGGGGGCGTCGATGAGTTGATGCACCGACTGGCTGTTGGTGCTCGTGCCTCTCTCGGCAACCCAAGTCGTCTCCACGGCTTGCGCGTCGAGGCGATGTTCCGAGCGGTTCTCGTAGCGCTGGGCAGCTTCCAGTTGTTGGTCGAGGAGGATGAGGGGCAGGTCTACTACGAGGACGCGCAGGGTCAAGTCAAGCTGCCGGACTACCGCGCTATCGACACCGGCGGTCGCCAGGTGCTTGTCGAGGTCAAGGCGGTTCCGCCCAACCCGCGCGAGTTTCGCCATCGCGTTCCAGAAGCCGAGGTCGACGGACTCCGCCGCTACGGTGCATTGACTGGTGCGCCTGTGGCGATAGCCCACTACTGGTCGGCTGCCAACCTGTGGACGCTGGTCGACCTCGACCGAATGCAGCAACGTGGAGGGCAGTACGAGCTGAAGCTGACCGAGGCGATCCGGCTCAATCAGATGGCGCGCTTCGGCGATCGCACAATAGGGACGGTTCCACCGCTGGAGTTGCGGCTCGAAGTCGAGGAGCTGGGTGAGCGCCTCCGCCCGGACACCGCCACCGTCGTCATCAGACAGACTCAAATGCTCGCCGCTGGGAAGCAACTCGCGGACGAGGTCGAGCAGCAGATCGCCTTCCTGTTGTTCCGCTACGGAAGCTGGGACATTGAAATACCGGCCGAGATCGACTCAGCGGGCCGGATTACGTCTTTCGCCTTGCAGGCGGCCCCGCCGGAGGAGGCACGGAAGATTGCCGAGCGGCAGGGCTTTGCCATCGTTGGCGCCCTCAGCTCGATGTTCTCGGCGATGTTCAATGAGATAACGCTTGACGACGAGGGGGCCGTGCGGCGCCTCGACCACCATTCCGAGCCCGGCGAGATCGGCTCTCTGATACCAGCGGACTACTTCGAGCGCTCAGACCGTCGGCTGAAGCTGTGGGTATTGCGCTTGCAGCCTGAGCAAGGCTGAGTTTGGCGAAGGCCCTTGATCTGTGTTCGTCGGCGCCAGGCCTGCCTCTAGCACTCCCGCTTCGCGCGGAGCCTGTCGCACAAACCCCCGGCGAAGCGATGTGCGCCGATCTCCGGCCCCTTCAGAAATGAGGCCTCGACTCGGGCTCGGCCCAGAGCGATTCGCAAGCCCACTGCCAGAGCAGCGCGTCCCAGGTGCGGTTGTGCGCCGGCACCGTGGCATTTCCGCCAAGGGCTTGTGCGACAGCCTCCGCGAGGAGCAGCAGCTGCCTAAGCGGGTCCACGCGCTGCTCGTCGACGGAGGCCGGCGACGGCCCATCGGGTGATTGCTGCCCCGTCATGCCATCCCTGCAGAGACATCGGCGAGTCGTAGTGGACCCACGAATGGCCGACTTCTCGGCACGGTCCTGAAATTCCCCGGAACCGCCATCTCCCGCGCGGCACTTACACCGCGCACACGTCGAACGACGACAAGGAGATGGAGCGGTGGGAATCCTCGAGACGGCCCAGCTGTGGCTGATCCAGGCGGCGGCGAAGGTCGACGTCAACCCGAACCCCGGCGGCCTGCCCGGGTCGGCGGCATTCCAGAAGCTGCTGAACGGAGCGGCGGCCCTGGCACTCCTGGCCTGCGTCGCCGCCTTTGTGATCGGCGCCGCCCAATGGGGCTTCGGCAGTCGCGCCCAGAACTACAGCCAGGCGGCCGAGGCAAAGAGCGGATGCTGAAGTCGGTCGGCGGCGCCTTCGGGATCGGCGCCGTCGCCGCCGTCATCAACTTCTTCTACAGCGCCGGCACCGGCGTCAAATAGGCCGATGCGACGCGCCCTGCTCATCGCCGCCGCCCTCGCCCTCGCCGCCCTCGCCGGCCGGCTGAGCGCCGCCGGCCACAGTGCCCCCGCACCGCCCGACCCCGGCTCCCCCGGACCTACCCGCCTCGGGTCCGGGGGAGTCGGGGTCGGCTACCCCACAGCCGCGCCGGAGCGATCGCGGCCAACGCCGGCTACCAGCAGGCCTTCGCGAACCCCGCGATCCTGCGCCACGGCGGCCTGCGCAAGCGGATCGAAGCCGTGGCGACGCCCGGCTTCGGGCCGACGATGATGGCCGCCAACGAAGCCGGCGCCAGGCGCCTCGCCGCCGGGCCGCTCGGCGAAGGGCTGCGGGCGAAGGTGCCGACCGCCTACTTCGGCGTCCCGGTGCTCTACCGCGTGCTGCCTACTCCCCGCAGCGCGCGGTGATTCGCACCTGGGGCTTCACCGTCCTCGGCAACGCGACGACCGCCGAGCCCGCCGCCTACTTCGGCACCTCGCGCACGGTCCTCGTCTGGCGCGAGGCGACTGGAAGATCGCGGGCAGCCGGGCAGCCTTCGGCCCGACCCCGCGCCTGCTCTCACCGCGCGAAGGCGGCGAAGGCTTCGCCCTCGCGGACCTGCTGAAAGGGATGCGCTCCTATGTCGCGGCTCCGTAGGGTCGTCCTGCTGGTCGCGCTGGCGTTGCTCGCCGGGATCGTGATCCCGGCGGCGCAGCCGAGCCCGCCGCAGGCGAAGGCCAACGCGCTTTGCGACGTCGGCACGGCCGCGACCGCGCCAATCGGCGCCATCGCCGGGGCGGTGGGGATCGGCAACCCGGTCTCCGACGTCTGCTCGGCGGTGACCGACCCGATCCTCGGCGTCGCCGGCAAGGCGCTCGACCCGCTGAGAGAAGCGGCGGCGGGAATCGGCAAGGGGATCTTCAATCAGATCACCGCCTGGGTGGCCGACGGGGCGGTCTGGCTGCTCGGCGAAATCGCCGAAGCGGCCGACAAGACCACCTCGCCCAACCTCCTCAGCAGGGGCTTCCTGCACCAGTACCGGCTGATGGTCGGGATCGCGGCGGCGATGGCGGCGCTGATGCTGATCTTCGCCGTCTTCGAGGCGCTTGGTCGCGGCGACGCGGGGATGCTCTGGCGCGTCTTCCTGGTCAACGTGCCGCTGGCGGCGATCGCCACCACGGTCGCCTACGTGGTGGTGCAGCTGCTGCTCGCGACCGGGGACGGGATGTGCGAAGCGATCACGCAGTCGACCGGCAAGGACGCCCACAAGTTCCTCAAGGGCGCGGTCGAAGCCCTGATCTCCGTTGGCGGCGGTTATGGGGCGGCAGCCGGGACCGCAGCCGGCGGTGCCGCAGGCGCGGCGGGCGGTGCCGTGGCGGTGCCGCTGTTCATCGGTTTCATCGCCGCGGTGGTGACGGCCTTTGCGGCTTTCTTCGTCTGGATCGAGCTGCTGATGCGCGACGCGGCGGTCTACGTCGTCGCCCTCTTCATGCCGCTCGCGATCGCGGCGTCATCTGGCCGCGCTGGTCCTCAGCGCTGCGAAGACCTGCGAGCTGCTGATCGTCGTCTCTTCTCCAAGTTCGTGATCGTCGCGATCATCTCCCTCGCGGCGAGCCTCTTGGCCCACAACGAAGGCTCGGTCGAGCAGGTGCTCGCGGCGGCGGCGATGCTGCTGCTGGCCTGCTTCGCGCCCTTCGTCCTGTTCAAGCTGGTCCCGTTCGCGGAGACCGCCGTCGCCGCCGCCTACAGCCGCCAGAGCGCGGCGGGCGGCGCGGTGCGCGGCGTCGAGCTGGCGAACTCGGTGATGATGGTCCAGCGGCTCAGCCGGGCGAACTGGGCGGCGGGCGGCGGTGGAGGTGGAGGGCGTCCCGGGAGCGGCGGCGGTGAGGGGGGCGGCAAGCCCTCGAAGGGGCCGAGCGGCGGCGGCGGAGGCGCGACGAAGGGAGGAGAGGCGGCGCCCGTCGCGGAGGCGGCCGCAGCCGGGCCGGCGGCGGTCGGGGCTCGTCCCCGTCGCCGCCGCGGTCGGAACGGCGAAGGCGGCGAGTGCCGGAGGCGAGCGGCTGGCGGCGAGCGGAGAGGCGCGGGCTGCCGGGGACGCCGGCGAGCGGGCGAGCGAGGGCGGGAGCCCGGCGACGGCTGGCGGCGGAGGCGGTCCGGTGGCACGGCCGCCGGCGGCCGAGGGCGGCGCGGGAGCGCTCGCCGGCCGCAGGCCGGGGAGGCCGGAGGAGGGCAGGCGCCCTCGTCGGGATCGCCGCCGGCCTCCGTTCCGGACAAGGGTGGCAATGGCCAAACTCAGAAGCAGCCGCCGCCGGCAGCCGAGCCGAGCGAGGCGTCGGGCGGGGGCGCGGGAGCGGGCGGGATCGCGTCCGCCGCGCCCGAGCGCTGGGCAGGGATCGGCTGAGGCCAAAGGAGGCGGGTCGTGAGCGGGAGGTGGCGCTGTCGCCCCGGCCCGCTCGATGCTGGGGCGCCCCGTTCGGCCTGCTGCGCATGGGTCAGGTCCTCGTCGTCGGCGCGGCGGCGCTGCTGGCGCTGGGGGCGTTGTACCTGCTGCGCAGTTGGGCCGGGATGATCGTGGCGCTTCTCGTCCTGGGAGCGGGCGGCGCGTTGATCTACCTGCCGTTCGAGGGACGGCACGCTGGAGGAGTGGGCGCCGGTCGGGCTCGCGGTGGGCGCTGCGCCCCGGTTACCGCAAGCGCGGCTATCGGTCAGCGAGCCCGCAGGGCGGGGCGACGATGAAAGACGAGGAGGTCGCCTTCTAAAGGTCATCGCTGCCGGCCCGAGCTCGATGGCCTCGAGATGCTGTCAGTGCCCGACCCGCTCAGATCAGGTCGGCGTCCTCCGCGACTCTCGGGCCGGCACCTACACCGCCGCGATCGCGGTGCGGGCCGGCGCCTT
>CAWBBX010000015.1:0-28294 GCA_963787005.1 uncultured Bacteroidota bacterium | reverse complement strand
GCTCGAACACGCTGTAACCGAAACCGTGGCGGCACACATAGCCGGACTGCCCCCGATTAGGCGCGGGCAACGGTGTCGGCGACCAGAAGGCACCGGTTTCCTCATCGCGGAGATAGATCGCCTCGCCACTACTGTCGCTGAGTGGGTCATTGTGCCAGGTGGTCAGGCGGAACTCGTGGGCGTTTTCCACCCAGGTATAGGCACTGCCGCTCTCGCTGATGACGGTGCCGATGTGCGGGCTGGCGATGACATTGGCCCACGGCGCCGGTGTGCGCTGACCCGGTTCAAGCGTGACGACGTATTCGCGGCCGTCAGGCGTGAAGCCCCCCGGGCCATTGCAGAAAATGCGTTCGCGCGGCGCCAGCGTCGGGCCTGACACAACGGCCGGCTCCGCTTGCAGCACGGGCACCAGACGCTCCGGCATACGCTCGACCGGCAGGCGGCGTTCCACCTGCTCGACCAGGGTCTCGGCGCTATCGGTGAGCACGATACGGGCGACGGTCTGGAACAGCACCCGGTCTTCCTCGGACAGTTCCTCGGCGCGACGCACGAACACCCCGCCCGGTTTATCTATACTGTGCGCCTCGGGTCCGGCATTGATCAGCCCCATGATCTGGTCTTGCAGCACCGCCCGGTAGCCGGAGAAATCCTCGTTGAGGATCACCAGGTCCGCCCTCAGACCCTTCATGCGCCAATAGACATGGGCCTGCAAGGCCTGTTTAACCAGATCGATACGGTTCAGATCGCCGATGCGGATCAGTACGATCGGCAGATCGCCGGAGATGGCGAAGCGCCACAGCCCGGACTGACCGAGCTGGTTGCGGGCGATAACGCTGGGTGGGGCGCGGCGCAAACCCGTGCCATAAATGACAGAGCTGGCCAGGCGGCCATAGACCTGGGCATCGGCCTCGGTGGCGTTGAGGTGGCGCAGCACCTCCTGACTCTGGAACCAGGCCATTTCAAAGGCGCGCTCGACGAAGTGTCGGTCACAATATTTCTCAAGCAAGGCCAATGCGGCCTCACGCGTGTCGGCGACACCGGAGATAATCTGCACACTCGCCGATTCGTCGGCGGACAAGGTGAGGGTGCGGCGGATCGCCACGATGGGATCGAGTACCGGACCCTCGGTATTCGACAAGCGGGACGGACTGTCTGGGTTATCCAGCACCACCGGGTTGGCGGCGGTGCGACCCCGCCCGATGAATCGGGCGCGGTCGGTCTCGTACGACGGCTCGTCGGCCACCGCACCCGGCGCGGCCAGCAGGTGAAACATCCACGGCACCTGCTCCCCCGGTGTGCGTGGGCGCCGCGTGCAGAGAATACCCTGCTGCTCGGGCAGGATTTCGGTTTGCACGAATAAATTGCTGAATACGCGATGCGACAGGTCGGCATGCAATGGCGCCAATACCACCTCGGCGTAACTCGTAATTTCGATATGCCGGGTGCGGGACGACTGGTTGGTAAGCGTGACGCGGCGGATCTCCACGTCGTCTTCCGGTGAAACGCAGATCTCGGTGTGCGCCTCGATTGCCTGATCGCGTCGCCGGTATTCGGCGCGTGCCTGTACGAAAATGGCCTCGTAGTGATCGGCCTGACGTCGTGTCGGTTGAAACGTCGTCGACCAATAGTGTCCGCTGTCGTGGTCGCGCAAGTAAATAAAGGTACCCCAGCCATCGGTCGTGGCATCCTCGCGCCACCGGGTGATTGCCAGGTCGCGCCAGCGACTGTAACCACCCCCTGCGTTGTTCGCCATGACGGCGTAGCTGCCATTGGACAACAGATGAACTTCCGGAATCGCCGTGTTCGGGTCGGTAAATATGCGTATGATTGCACCGTGTTCCGCGGCGGCGGAGTGGTATGCCTGAACGCCTTTTAAGAAAGTCAAAGATGCCTGGCTGGTTAAGATGTATATTCGTGAACGTGACGGTTCGCTTAAAGCTTATAGGACCGCGGGCGGAAATTACCTGGCAAAGGCGGCATTTAAACTGGGACTAAACCAATCCGCCGGACCGGTTGAATATGTTGATTCTACAAAGGGAAAGCAGTTTGCAGTGATTAATTGTTTTAAGATCCAGCCGGAAAAGCAGCTTACTTATGACGATGTTAAAGGTAATAGAGTAAAAGAAGAGTTTACGGGCTTTTACAGGAAAAAAATTGCGGATGAAGTTGATGCAAGGCTAAAGAAAAAGTATAATGTAGAAATATTTGAAAACGCTTTGTCTGAGGCAATCTCATCAAATTAAATATGAATAACACAAGAATTATAAATCTGAATATCCTTGTAGTTTCATTAGTTGTTATTTGCTTTGAAATAATATCCACCAGAATTTCTTCGGTAATATTTGTTCAAAACTATGCCTTTATCATTTTGTCCCTGGCAATTTTAGGCCTGGGAAGCGGCGGGATTTATTCGTTTTATAAAATCAAACCGGGGGAAGAATCGACGATAAACCCGAAAATATTCGGCCGGTTCATATTCCTTTCGGGCCTGTCACTTATAATTTTTATTGCACTTGAAATTTTATTGTCCTTAACCAGTCCTTATGTTTATTTCTTCCTTCTTTTCATTCCGTTCTTTTTTGCCGGAATAGTATACGCCGAGTTTTTTAGGAATTATGCAGGCGCCGGGTTTAAAATTTATGCTTCTGATCTTATCGGGGCGGCGTTGGGCTCTGTATTATCAATTTATGTTTTTGATTTGTTCAACGCTGCAAATGCGGTCATATTTTTAGCTCTCGTCTTATTTATTTCATCAGTTAATTATTTTACTATCGGAAGAAAAAAGAGAACACTACTGTACTTAGCTCTTATCTGTTTAACAATTATTATGGCAGTTTTCGGTAAAAAAGATTTGTTGGGGAAGATCCCGATCGGATATTTCCCTGAAAAAGATATTTATTATACCTATGATGATCCGAGTATAAAACCCGAAATAGTCGAGAGCAGGTGGAGCGTAAACGGAAGATCCGACCTTGTTGAATACCGCAATCGAAATATTGTTAAAGATCTTTTCATTGACGGATCTGCAGGTTCCCAGATGTACAAGTTCAATGGGAACATTACGAACCATGATAAACTTCTTGATGCTCTTTTGGGAAATCATACAACAACAATTCCTTTCTTCTTCTTGAATAAAGAAGAAAAGAATAATATGCTGGTCATAGGACCCGGAGGCGGCAGAGAGATTCTTACGGGAATTCTTGGGGGAATAAAAAATATTACCGGCGTAGAGGTTAACCCGGATTTTGTACATATAGTTAAAGAATACAGCAGCTATAACGGCGGCATCTATACGAATTTTCCTAACGTTAACATCAAAATAGCGGAAGGCCGTCATTTTATAAAAAGCTCCGACAAACTTTATAATACAATTGTTCTGGCTCTTCCATCAACCAAGCAGCTTCAAAACATCGACGGACTTGCGTCAAACGAAAATTTCCTTTTAACCGTGGAGGCAATAAAAGACTATTTAAAAAACTTAACCCCTAACGGGGAATTGATTTTTACTTTACATAACAGGTGGGAACTTGTCAGGTTAATCATTACTGCTTTAAATGCTTTTGAAGAAAACGGTATTACAAATGCAGATGCTGTCAATCATTTTATAATTTTGGGGAGCGAATACGCGCCGACCATAGTAATTAAAAAATCCGCTTACACGGTTGATGAAATAAAAACTATCGCACAAATTGTAAAATCATTGCCTGCCGGTTTACCCCGGGTTACATATTTCCCGTATCTAAATAATTCCGTGAAAAATGAAATTGAAAATGTTCTGTTAAATGATCTCAAAAACGGACGCAGTTCGCTTAAAGATATTATATCAAGGAATAGCTCCGATATTTCACCTGTTTACGACGACAGCCCTTTTTTTTATAAAGTGGATAAGGGCGTGCCCGATGACTATGAGAACCTTTTGTTTGCAATATTAGGTGTCGCTGTGCTGTCGGTAATTATCCCTTATATGAAGATTAAATCAAAATCGAAAAAAAAGAAAAAAGACAAAAAAGACAAAGCTAATGTCTTACTCCCGCTTGTTATTTTCATCGGTATCGGTATAGGTTTTATGATCCTGGAAATATCGCTGTTCCAAAAATTCATTCTCTATCTCGGATCACCGACTATTGCTTTATCTATTCTGCTTGGCTCTCTAATGGTCGGAATGGGAGTCGGCAGCTTTTTCGGCGGGAAAATATATTCGCACGATGTTGTAAAACGTCTAAAGTACATTTCGGTCTTAATTGTGATTACAGGAGGACTTATATTTATTATTTATCCATTAATCTTAAATGAATTGCTTGCTTATGCGCTGCCTCTCCGGGGGATTGCCTGTTTTGTCTTATTGTTGCCGCTCGGTTTCTTGCTCGGAATTCCTTTCCCTACCGGTATACAAATTTTAAAGCAAAGTAATTTGGTAAAATATATTCCGTGGATGTACGGTGTTAACGGCATAATGTCGGTGCTGGGTTCGGTTATAGCCGTTGTTCTTTCTATGGTTTGGGGCTTTACGTTCAGTTTTTTTGCCGGACTAAGTATGTATTTAATAATTTTCATATTCTTAACTTTTGGCCCGAAGAATTCCAATATTCTTGTCGGTAAATAAATCGTCCTTAGGTGCATATTGCAACTTGCTTAAGTATTCGGAACGGACCCGAATATGAGGTTACTTCCAGGTCAGTAAAAAAAGCACAATGAAAATATCCAAAGAAATAAAGAAGCAGATCCTAGCAGATAAGGATCAACTTTCCATTAATCAAATCTCCAAGAAGTACAATCTTCCCCGCATTGCGGTAAAAAAAATTATCGATGATTCCTCAAAAAAAACTCCCAAATGGTTTTATGCTGTATTGGTCTTATTCCCGATTATATTTTTAATTGCCCTGGAGATGTTCTTAAGGATGATAAATTACGGCTATAATTTCGATCAATGGGTGAGCGCGGGGGAAGGTAAGTATGTTATAAACCCTAACATCGGTAAAAAATATTTTACCAGCGGAAACTTTAATCCCATCCACAAGTGAAGATAAATTTGATATACAAAAAAAAGCGAATACTTTCAGGGTATTTGTTTTAGGCGGAAGCAGCGCGGAGGGTTTTCCGTATAGCCCGATGGGAACTTTTTCACGTTATATAAGAAAAAGACTGGAATTGGTCTATCCCGATACGCACGTAGAGGTTGTCAATCTAGGTATGACGGCAGTAAATTCATACACGCTGCTAGACCTTCTGAAGGGCGTACTGAATCAAAAGCCGGATTTAATTTTAATATATGCGGGGCATAATGAATATTACGGGGCATTGGGTGTAGGTTCGGTGCAATCATTCGGTTCATCCCGTGCCTTAATCAGGTTGATGCTGTACCTGGATAAATTTAAGACGACTCAATTAGTACGTAATTCGATTAACCGGGTTGTATCATTATTCGAATCCGGAAATAATACATCCTCGGGTACACTGATGTCAAAGATGGCAAAGGATAAGTATATACTTTATAATTCGAAAGAGTTCAATGCCGGCTTACAACAATTTAAAGAAAACCTTTCGGATATTTTGCGTTCGATTAAGGATAAAGGCGTTCCTGTAATATTAGGAAGGCTGGTAAGCAATTTAAAAGATCAGGTACCGTTTATTTCCGTAAAAACGCCAGGTTATCAGACCGCGGATCAGGTTTATAAAGAAGCCGAAGATGAGTTAAAAGCCGATAATTTTACGGAAGCAGACTCTCTTTTCAAATTGGCAAAAGACCTTGACGCACTCAGGTACAGGGCACCTGAAAAAATGAATAAAATCATTGATGATTTGGGAAAAGAATTTCAAGCGGCAATTGTTCCGATAGACTCGATATTTAATTCTGCAAGCCCGGAAGGAATAGTCGGGAACAATTTAATTGTTGATCACCTGCATCCGAACGTAAAAGGTTATCAGCTTATGGGAAAAGCTTTTTATGATTGTATGGCAAAGGAAGGGTATCTTCCCAAAACAGAAAATGCTGAAGTTCCGTTTGATGAGCAGGACAGCCTTACGCGTGCCGATTTTGTGTTTACAAGACTTGATTCAAGTATCGGCAATGATAATATAACGTTATTAAAGAATAACTGGCCGTATGTAAAAAAGAGTAAATCAATGTCGGAGTTTCAACAAGAAGGATTTTATCCATTTACTTCAACCGAAGGATATGATCGATTCGATAGCGGTGTTCAGAATTGAAAATAAAGTTTCCTGGATCGATGCGCATTTTATGGCTGCAACATATTATCTAAAAAGAGATAATATAAAAGAGTATTTAAAATATATTAATGCTATTATCTACCAGTATCCCTCTATAAAAGATCTTGATACGGTTCTTAAATACTATTATGCAAAAAATGAATTAGATCTGGCGGATTATACTCCCAAGAGGAAGGGACTGATGGCATTGTACATTGGGAAATACGACAATGCATTAAAGTATTTAACCGAGGCTATATAAATCAAACCCCGATGATCCGGTGGTATTATATAATCTATCTTTGACTTATTTTAAAAAGAAGGATTTTAAGCAAGCTCTTTCTATAATTACTCAATGCCTAAAAGTAAAACCCAATTACTCCGAAGCGATTAATTTAAAGCGTCAAATAGCGAACCAATTATAAATATAATGCGGAACTCTATTGTAAAGAAATAATCCCTCTTGGATTTTTGATGTCGAGTTCTGTCCTCAGTAAACTTAATGCTAAAAAATGGAGTAAATAAACGGAGCTAATGCAGAACCCTGCGTTAAAATTATTAATCCTCCGAGTAACGCTAAAAAAATCACTATGGGTAAAAGCCACCACTTTTTACGCATTTTCAAAAAATCCCACAGGTCGGAAACGTTGGATAGTTTACTCATATTTTTTCCCTTATAATCAAGTTCAAAAACTTAAGATCAAGCCAGATTAAAACTGTCTTTCGGTATCAATTGTTTCGTACATTTTTGATTCTCTTTTATTCCAATAGGAATCGGTTTCCTCCCGAAAATTCAAATCAATAAATTTTTTCCCGAATAATCCTGGCGATGAATCTGATCGGCATAAAAACAAAATAGAACAATAATGTTAATATAATGCGGGTCATTATAAAGCCGAGCACAACGGAAAGACCCATCCAAATTTTGTGAACCGGCTTCAGTAGTGACGGATAAATTAATCCGATCAAACAACTAACGGCACCCAGGCTTAATAAAATAAGGGCCTGCCGGCTTTTCAAAATAAAGCGAAATGCCGCCAATTATAAGGAAAGCGATACCGATTGTGTATCCGAACTTGCGAAGTTCTTTTTTATCGCTTTTAATATTTTTGATCTCTTCCAGTATCATTAGTCAAGCTCGAATTCTTTTTTCCAGTCAATGTCCTTGCTAAGCGGTTTCTGCGACTGCTTGTCCAAAAGATAATTCCCGAGGACAAGATAGTCAATTCCTGTACGCATGAAACATATATATGCCTCTTGCGGGGTGCATACGATGGGTTCGCCTCTCACATTAAACGAAGTGTTTATAACCAGCGCGCATCCGTGACGTTTGTCAAATTCCGAAATCATTTTATGAAACAGGGGATTTATATCTTTGTTTACCGTCTGAATCCGTGCCGAGTAATCGACGTGTGTAATTGCCGGGATATCCGATCGGACGACGTTTAATTTGTCGATGCCCCATAACTTTTCTTCCTCCTCGCTCATTTTTTTCCGCCGTTCTTTTTTGATATCGGCAACAATCAACATATACGGACTCGGCTTGTCAAGTTCAAAGTACTCCGAAACTTTTTCTTCCAGAACCGACGGAGCGAATGGGCGGAAACTCTCGCGGAATTTTATTTTCAAATTCATCACCGACTGCATTTTCGCGGAACGGGCATCCCCGATAATCGATCTTGCACCGAGGGCCCTGGGACCGAATTCCATTCTGCCTTCAAACCAGCCGATTACTTTTTCTTCCGCGATCAAATCCGCAACCACAGCCGGAAATTCTTCATCGGTTAATTTTTTGAAAGGTATGCTGTTTTCAGTTAAGAACTGCCGGATGTATTTGTCTGAGAATTCAGGACCCAGATACGAACCTTTCTGAAAATCGTTTTTGCCGTCGGCAATTCGCGGGTTATCTAAATACTGATACCATGTAAACAAAGCGGCGCCAAGCGCACCGCCTGAATCTCCTGCTGCAGGCTGAATCCATATATCATCGAAAATTCCTTCCTTTAAAATTTTACCGTTGGCTACGCAATTAAGGGCGACACCGCCTGCAAGCGTAAGATTTTTCATGCCGGTTTCTCTTTTCACGTGCCTTGCCATCCGAAGCATAATTTCTTCGGTAACATCCTGAACCGAACGCGCCAAATCCATATCCCTTTGTGTTAATTTAGATTCCGGCTTGCGTGCTTTACCGCCGAATAATTTATCGAATTTACCGTTGGTCATCGTAAGTCCGGCGCAGTAATTGAAATATTCCATGTTCATTCGGAACGAGCCGTCCTCTTTCAAATCCAATAAATGTGTTAAAATGGTTTCGACAAATTTCGGCTCCCCGTACGGAGCTAATCCCATCACTTTGTATTCGCCCGAATTGACTTTAAATCCGGTATAATATGTAAATGCCGAATAAAGCAGTCCGAGAGAATGGGGAAATTTTATATCCGCAAGAATTGAAATGCGGTTATCCTTACCAATGCCGTAACTGCTTGTGGTCCATTCGCCGACTCCGTCCGCGGTAATTATAGCCGCTTCTTGAAACGGAGATGCGAAAAACGCCGATGCGGCATGCGATTCATGATGTTCCGGGAAGAGTACTTTACCTTCATATGCCAATTCCTTTTTAATTAATTCTTTTATCCATAATTTTTCTTTTATCCATAACGGCATTGCCTTGATAAAGGATTTTATTCCCAAAGGCGCAAATGCAAGATATGTCTCAAGCAGCCGTTCAAATTTCAAAAAAGGTTTATCGTAGAAGGCAATAATATCTATATCAGCGATTTTGATCTTTGCAAAATCCAAACAAAACTTAGAAGCGTTCGATGGAAAACGGTGATCGTGTTTTTTGCGTGTAAATCTTTCTTCCTGCGCGGCAGCAATTATTTCACCGTCGCGTATAAGACAAGCGGCGCTGTCGTGATAAAACGCTGATATTCCCAAAATATTCATTCGCAAACACTTTAAGTTATTTTGTCCGGCAACTAAATTGATTAACTTTTTGTTCAATTTGAACCGTTTTAATAAAAAATTTTTTGTAAATTCCATAAGCTTGAAATTAAGAAAAACCATATGCAAATAAAGGAATCACTAAAGATCATCATTCTTTGTCAGGCTTGTGTTTTTACGTAATTGATGCGGCTCTTTCCGGAAGATATGCGCAAACCCTAAAGGGGCATGTAATAAGTCTTTTCAATTATAAACTAGGGAGAAGATATGAAAAAATTAACGACTGCTTTCCCGTCCAATCTTCTGAATATACAAACGATTCGTTTCCTTATTATTCTTTTTGCGCTTTTTCTCGCCGCTAACATCTACAGCCAGGAAAATAAACTGAAAATAAACGACATTGGCTATTTTGAAACCCGGGGTTTGAATGTTCTGGTTTTCAGCAACCAGTATAACGGATATTTTTTCGATGAAAAGACCGCGGGAATTGAGTTTATTCATTACGGAGTTAGGACGGCAACAAACGGAGCCGTAAGATTAAGATCAACGCCCGAACAATGGGATATTGTCCCGATGGTTATTAATCGTAAAGTTGATAAGGAGAACAATAGCATTGAAGTAACGCTTCAATACAAGAAATACAACTTCGATTCAAAGGTTGTTGTTACGGCAAAAGACCGGGGAGTGATGATTGATGTATTTCTTGATAAGCCTTTGCCGAAAGAGCTGGAAGGCCACGCCGGCTTTAATCTTGAGTTTTTACCTTCTGCATATTTCGGAAAAACATACTTGATGGACGGCAGGGCCGGGATAATTCCGAAATATCCTGCCGGACCTAATAGAAATTATACCGCGGAAGGACGGAATTCCCCAATACTTTAATCTCTCTACTTTTGATGACAGAGGGAGAGATGTCTTTGTTGATCCGCTGCCTATGGCTACGGGTAAAACAATTATTCTTTCGCCCGAAGATTCGCATGGCACGGGTTGAAATTACTTCGCTTGAGGGAAATCTTATGCTTTACGACGGCCGAAATATCGCGCAAAACGGATGGTTTGTTGTCCGCAGTTTAATTCCTTCAAATAAAACAGGGAAAGTGGTTGAATGGTATCTGACCGCAAGCACAATCAAAAATTGGATACGCAAACCTAACATCGGATTTTCACAGGTAGGTTATTATCCTACTCAGGAAAAGATTGCGGTAATAGAGCTTGATAAAAATGATACTCCGCTTAAAACGGCTACCTTATATAAAGTAATGCCTGACGGAAGCTATAAGACGGTATTATACCGGCGATGTAAAAGTATGGGGATCTTTCCTTCGTTATAACTATGCGAGATTTGATTTTTCATCCGTTAAAGACAGCGGTTTATATGTTATCCAGTACGGCAATGAAAGAACGGATGCCTTTCCTATCGATACGCGTGTTTACGATAATGTTTGGCATCAAACGCTAGATGTTTTTTTGCCGGTACAAATGGATCATGTATTTGTAAAAGACGGGTACAGAGTTTGGCACGGTGTACCGTTTCTTGATGACGCGCGGCAGGCGCCGCCGAATTTAGCAATTAATGGACAATAAAAGCATGGGTCCGGAAACAGACACAAGCTATAAACCCGGAGAACGTATCAATGGATTAAATGTAGGCGGCTGGTTTGATGCCGGCGACTTCGATATAGAGGAAAATTCACAGTGCCAGGCAATATCCGCTCTGGCTGATACGTGGGAGCAGTTTAAACCCGAACATGATGAAACTTACGTTAATCAGAAACATCGTTATGTAGGTATTCATGATCCTGACGGCAAACCGGATATTCTTCAGCAGATGGAACACGGTGTACTTCTGCAGCTCGGGATGCAGAATGCATTCGGACGCGCTATACCTTCACTTGAAATGCCGCATTTGTATCAATATGTTCATCTCGGCGACGCGTCTACAATAACCGATAATTTAATCTATGATCCGAAACTAAAGCCAGACGAAGTAAAAGGAAAGTATAGCGGAAAAAATGATGACAGGTGGGCAATTACAACGGACGAACCCTGGATGAATTATAACGCTATAGCCTGTCTCGCTAATGCGAGTCGCGCTTTTAAAGGATATAATGACTCACTTGCAGCAGCATGCCTGTCCGCTGCCGAGAAATCATGGGACCGGCAGCAAAAGGATACCTCGAAAACCGGAAATAATAGATTTGCCCGGTTATTCGGAGCCGGTATGTCCTCATCTGCCGCGTTGCAGCTTTTCATTGCCACAAAAGATAAAAAGTACGCTGATTCGTTCCTTAAAGGTATTTGGCCGATACTTGATAGATTCCCGGAAATGACCATTGAAAACGCACTGATTGCAGTACCTTATTTCGGCAAAGAATACAGGGAAAAACTTGAACCTTACGTTAAGAAATTAAAGATTCAAGATGATTCACTTCTTATAAAAAATCCGTACGGCGTTCCCATCGGCACCAGGCATTGGGGCGGGAATGAAGAAGTTGTTAGATGGGCAACAACTAATTATTACGCGCATAAAATTTTCCCAAATATCATCGGGCCGGAATACACACTCAGGGGAATCGGTTATCTTTTCGGATGTCATCCGTACTCCAATCTTTCATTTGTTGCCGATGTTGGTACTAACTCAAAGAAAGTAGTCTACGGTCGTACCAGAGCAGACTTCTCAAATGTTGCCGGCGCCGTGGTACCGGGTCTGCTTATGATGCAGCCGGATTACCTGGAGAATAAGGATGACTGGCCGTTTTTCTGGGGTGAAAACGAGGCTGTTATAAGCATTGCCGGGGAATATATATTTCTTTCGAATGCGGTAAATGATCTTGTGAAAGGGAAAGCAAAGTAGAAAAGATTTAAAAAATGATTGTTCAAATAAAACAAGTTTAGAAATGAAAAAATTAAACGGGGATGAAATATCGCGAAAGAAATTTTCCAGAAGAACTTTTTTACGGACAATGGGCACAGCGTCGGCCGGACTTCAGGTTGCTCCTTATATAAGTTCGTCGAATATTTTTGCTTACGGGAGAGAAGATCGAGCGTCTTACCTGGCAAAAGTGGGTATAACGAATACCGACAATTATGAACGTACTTTCATTAAACAGAGTGAAATTCAACTGCTGCAGAATTTTCCAAATCCTTTCAACCCGGCGACAAACATAAGCTTTACGCTTCCGCACAGCGGAAATGTAGTGCTGAAAGTTTATAATTCACTGGGACAGGAAGTTGCCACTTTGGTGAACGGATACAAAACCGCTCAGCATTATAATGTCGATTTTAACGCTTCTAATTTGTCAAGCGGCGTTCATATTTACTCGATACAGTTCAATAACCAGATTATTTCAAAGAAGATGATTTTGATGAAGTAAATTCCGGCCGGTATTATCTCTCAACAGATAGTATCGGCAATTATCTTCTGCAAAATAGATTTTCTAAAAAATGAATTTTCAGGGTTAAGAGTCATGGTAAAATAAGTACATACTTTGTACCTCCTCATCTTCGGAGTAATAAATCATTTTACTGCAGCCCCGAAGGTTAATTATTTCTAGCGAGATTCGTTGCTTTTCTTTTATTCATTATTTCCCGTTATTAAATGGGGAATTGCGGTCGCTGCCGGAATTATTATGTCCCGATAAATCTTGAATCACTATTACGGAATTATCGATGCAATCAAATAAGCATTTACTTCTAATTTCTCTTTATGTGTTGATTATTTTATTTGCCGGATGCGGGTCGAGCGGCAAAGAAAATCAGAATGTTGTTGCGAAGATTGGAAACGACTACACCGTTACTTTTAACGAATTGAACAATTATGTCCATGACCGGTTTTATAATAAAAAGTACAAGGATAAGTCGGAAGCCTATAACAAAGCATTATACGATTTAATTACAAATCAGCTGAAACGTATGGACTTTTTTGCGAAGGGATTGGAGAATGACAGCGATTTAGTGCAGGGTATACGACGTATAATAAATGAACAGATAGTAAAAGAATATTTTGATACTCAGTATCTGGATAAATATGCCGATGAGGAACACGCAAGGGAAATTTACGGGATTATGGACAAGCAGGTGGTCTATCGGCAGATTGTTTTGTACAAGCCTGAGAACGCTACGCCGGAACAGATCGATTCGGTTAAGAATGAGGCGATGAAAATTAAATCGGAAATTGACGAGGGTAAAGAATTTAAAGATTTGGTCGCTCAGTATTCGCAGAATAAAGAAACACTGAAAAAAAACGGATACATGCCTCCGGTCGATTGGAAGCAGAGCCTTTCCGATCCGGTCGGCAATACCGTTTTCCATTTAAATAAGAACGATGTACGGGTCTTGAATTCCAACAACGCGTTCAGGGTTGTGAAAATTACGGATATTAAGAAGGTAGAACTGCGGCCTTTTAATAAAATGAAAGATGAAATATTAACGGCCCTGAAGAAAGGGTACTTCAGGGAAAGCTACGATCAATATGAAAAGGACAAAAAGGAATTAATTGACGAAAGTAGCCTGAGATGGAACGAAAAAGCACTGAAACAGCTCGTCGATTGGTCAAATATACCTAAGTTTTATGATGATAAATATAAAGACACATTTAAGGACGCAATAACTAAAGGAAACAATCCTACGATATTGAGCTACGACAAAGGTAAGGTTGATTATAAAGAATTTCTGAGATTATTGAACGATGTTTTAATTCTATCGTCCTCAAAGAAAATTAGAGAAGATGATATAAAGAATTTTATACTGGAAGCTGTTCGTACCGATATGATTGTGCAGAAGGCCGATTCGTTAAATCGGCAGAAAATCATTTTTAATGTTTCCACTTTAAATCCCGTGCTGAAGAATAAAATTGTTTATCTGTACAACCAGGCGGAAATCGAAGGGAAGATACCGCCGGCGACGGATAAAGCGCTGCATAAATTCTTCAAAGAAAATGAAAATACTTTATATCATCAGCTTGAGAAAAGAAATATTTTTGTAATGGTATTCCCGGATGAGGCCTCTGTTGAAAAAACCGGGTTAAAGATTCAGCACGGAACGCCTTTTGAAAAAGTTACCGGCAATTATCTTGTTAAAACATACGTTAAAGAACGCGACGGAGAAATTAAGTCATATTTAAGCGATGAGAAGCCGGTCTTCGGCAAAGCTGCGTTTAATATGAAATTATCGGAAGTATCGGACCCTATTAAATTTGAGGATGGGGATCATCAGTTTAAATATGCAATAATAAAATGTTATCACATAAGACCTGAAAAACAATTAACATATCCGGATGTCGAAAAAACTATAGCCGATGACTATAAGAATTACTACAGACAGAAAATTGAAAAGAAGATAGAGAATGATCTCCGCAGCAAGTACGATGTAAAAGTATTCGATAATGTTCTGAAAGAAAAATTGGCATCCGTTGGGAAATAGAATCTTTCTCAATTTGTAACCCGAATCATTAAACTGAAAATGTAAAGAATTTGATAAACCATATTTAGTATCTAGTGAAGAATATAAAACCAATATACATTACATTATTTCTGATTTCCGCATCCATTATTTGTTTTGAAATTGTTTCGACTCGAATATCCTCATTGATATTTGCATATAATTACGCATTCATTATTTTTTCGCTCGCAATTCTGGGGCTCGGAATGGGGGGGATATTTTCGCATTACAGAATTTCATCCGATGATAGTGCTACAATTACTTCGGTAACCGTTAAAACGATAAATCTTCTGGGCGTGTCCCTTGTCTTTTTTATCGCCGCAATAATTTTCTTTTCAATTTCCAATCCGTTCATTTATTTCCTGCTTCTTATTATTCCTTTCTTTCTGGCCGGAATTGCATATTCACAGATTTTCAAATTGTACGCGGCTAAAAGCTTTCCGCTTTACGCTTCCGACCTTACCGGTGCAGCTGTCGGTTCAGCCGTTTCTATCTTTATATTAGGATTTCTCGGCGCTCCGAACAGTGTATTGATTCTTACTGTTATTGTTTTCGGAACGGTTTTAATTTTTACTCCCGGACGTATTAAAAAAGCTAAGCTTATACCTTTTTCTTCAATATTAATATTGATTGCGGTAAAGGCTATATCGTACATGGACAAAGACAATAAGAATAAATTGATTCCTTACATTGAAAAATATAAGAAGGGACTTGAACAGCTCGATAAGCAGAATCCTTACGGAGTTCCCATTGAAAACCGCGGATGGGGCTCGGACGGTATGATAGTTAACTGGGTGATAACCAATTATTATTTAACAAAAGCTTTCCCTCAAATTATAGGTCCCGAATATACTTATAAAGCATTGAATTATATTTACGGCTGTCATCCTTATTCAAACATTTCGTTTGTTGCCAGCGTCGGCACTCATTCGGAAAAAAGAACTTACACTAACAACAGAACTGATTTCTATTTTATTGCGGGCGGCGTTGTGGCGGGCCTTCTGATGCTGCAGCCGGACTTTCTTGAGAACAAAGAGGATTGGCCTTTCTTATGGGGCGAGAATGAATGCGTAATAGGTATGGGTGCGGAGTATATATTTCTTGCAAACGCGGCAAATGATTTGTTAGGCAGAAATGTAAAATAAAAAGTACAGAGGTATATAAAATGAGCGGATTAAATAAGAAATTTTCGAGAAGAACTTTTTTGCGGACAATGGGTACGGCGTCGGCCGGACTTCTGGTTGCTCCTTATATAAGTTCGTCGAATATTTTTGCTTACGGGAGAGAAGATAAAGCGTCTTACCTTGCAAAAGTGGGAATAACAAACGCCGACAATTATGAACGGTCTTTCATTAAACAGAAAGTGCAGTATCTTTTTGAGGCGATAGACGGTATTACCGATGTAGTAAAAGCCGGCGATAAAGTAGGAATAAAAATCAATCTTACCGGCAGCTCGGGCTATCAATTTGATCCGAAATTAAAAGGCAAAGCAATTACCGAGACGATGTGGACGCACCCGGAAGTGCTCCGCGCAGTAGGCGAGCTTCTCATAGACAGCGGAGTTAAAGGCAGTGATATTTATATAGTTGAAGCACTCGGAGACGATGCTTCGTTTAATAATTTCGGTTACCTTGATGTGCAGCAGGGACTCGGCGCAAATATGATCGATTTGAATAAACCCGATCCCTACACGGATTTTGCGGTGATACAGGGTGCGGAGAACGGCTTCAACTTCAATTCATTTAAAGTAAACCAAATTTTGAATGAAATAGACGTATATGTTTCAATCCCCAAAATGAAGCAGCACTACGAAGCGGGAGTAACATGCTCATTAAAGAATCAGGTAGGAATGGTACCGAAACAATTATATATGCTGCCGTCGGTGCCCTACAGAAGGGAAGCAATACACAGTACAAACGGCGGATCTTCAAAAGCGCATCTTCCCAGATCTATCTGCGATCTTAATCGCGCCAGACCGGTTAATCTTGCGGTTGTAGACGGCATTATGAACGCGAGAGGCGGCGAAGGAGTATGGAACAGCACCTTTGTACCGCATGAAGACCATGTTTTACTGGCAGGAAAAAATCCTATTGCCACCGACAGTATTGCCGCTTACATAATGGGAAATGACCCCGAAGCCGAAAAGTTAAATCTTCCAGATAAAACGCAGTGCGATAATTATCTTTACCTTCTTAATCAGCTCGGTGAACCGACGAATCAAATGAATGAGATAGAGGTAGTCGGCGACGGAGCCGGACTAATTACGTCCGCCGGTCCCAAGTATGAAGTTATAGTTCCTAGTGAAATTCAACTGCTGCAGAATTTTCCCAATCCGTTTAATCCGTCTACCGTAATCCGTTTCTATCTGCCTTCCCGTCATTATGTTACTGTTAAGGTATTTGACGCGGCCGGAAGGGAAGTAGAGACTTTAATGAAAGGAGACGTACCTGCCGGGCAGCACGAGTTTCATTGGAGACCGGATAATCTGGCGAGCGGTATTTATATATACGTACTGCAGGCGGATGGTTTCAGAACATCGAGAAAAATGATTTATCAAAAATAAATGCAGGAAAACGGCATAATAAAGATCAAATATGAATCTCTGGAAAATGTGACCACCAAACAGACTTTAAAGTTAATTTTGTGTATATAGCCTGGATCGAAAAATATCAGGGGGAAGTAAGCTGCTATTTAACAAATATCGAATTTATTAAACCGTGTTATAAATATTCGATTTTATTGGACTTGCATCCGAAATAGGGAGTCGGCCGCTTTATTTTAATCGATTAGCCGCATTACCTATCTATTATTGATGATTTTGGACATTTAAAAAATCTATTTAATATTACGTTTAATTGATTTTGATGTGTAATAATAATAATTTTATAGTTTGGATAGCATTGAACCGTTTTAGTAAAAGGTAATTGAGTCGCATCGGAGAGTTAATGAAAAAAATTACAATTGAAGAAGTTGCTAAAAAGGCAGGGGTTTCAAAGGGGACCGTATCTGCTGTAATTAACGCGAAAAACTCGGTCAAATCCGCCACCCGGGATCATATCCTTGAAGTAATGAAAGAACTGAACTTCAGACCTAAGGGTGTGGCTAGGAACTTAAAGAACGGCAACAAAGACAAAAGCATCGGTATAATCATAAAGGATCTTAATTATCCGTTTTATACTTCGATTGCAACCGGCGTAAGAGAATACGCAAATTCCAAAGGCTACTCGGTTATAGTTACCAGCTCGGAAAACGACCACGAATGCGAAAAAAAGTTCTCCCACCTTTTTTCAACTAAAGATATTAAGGGCACTATCATCGCCCCGATAGTTGAAGGAGCCTCCGAGATTGAACATCTTTTCAAACTCAAAATGATTAACTATCCTTTCGTACTTCTCGAAGACGTAAAGGGAATACAGGCAAACGTTGTTGCGATTAATAATTTAAGGGCCATAAAGAAAGCGGTCAAGTATTTAATCGAAAGCGGCCATACTAAAATTGTTCATTTCGCGGGTCCGCCTAATTCATCCCACACCCAGGAACGTATCGAAGGATTCCGCCACGCGTTCAGCGAGAGCACTTTGGTCTTCAACAAGGAGATGATTGTCTCTGTCGGTTCTAATTACGATGAAAGTTATGCCAAGACAAAAGAATATTTCAAAAAGAGGAAACGCGCCGATTATCCCACGGCTATTGTCTGTTTCAATGACCAGCAGGCGTTGGGCGTAATGATGGCGCTCAAAGAACTGGACATCAAAGTACCAGCCGACATTTCGATAATAGGAAACGACGATATTTACTACGCGAAGATTTACCCGGTACCGCTTACTACAATTCGAGCGCCTCAGATCGAGATAGGAAGAAAAGCAGCAGAGATATTAATCCGCAACATCGAATCGACAAAATTGCTTCCTGTAGAAAGAGTGGTGCTTGAAACGGAGTTTGTGGTAAGAGAATCCTCGAAAGTATTGAATTCTAAATAATCAATCCGGCTCCGCCCGCTTTTAATTTCCCTTATAGCATTTATTCTCTTCCAGTTCATTATAATAGAGTGTATGCGGAGTATTTTTCCGAATGTATGATCAGGAAGAAATGAATTCGTTTGTGCGTTCTTGCATACATTTTCAGCACCTACTTTGAATTGAACCCGTGCCCATTGTGCCTGTATCATAACAAACACTTGTTTGAAAATCATTTAGATCATCAACAAATGGCACCCATTTAATATTCTAATTTCTTTTTTCTTATTGACATTTAATCTAAAAATATATAATATTGAATCGGTTCAATATATATTGAACTGTTAAAATTCTATAAGCATTTTAGTAAATTACCTGCTAGCTTTCAGTGAAACTTAGCATGAATATTGACCTCCGCACACTTTACAATAATGATTTGCGCGGAAATATTTCGGCGAAGATCAAACCGTGTGGCGTAAATCGACTTTAAAATATTTTATCACCATATATTTTGTAAGACAATATTATGCAGAACCGGGAAATTGCAGACAAAACCTCACGAGCAGAACCAGATACTGAAGAAAATTTAATCCCATATAAAAATCCTAAGTTAAGTATTGAAGATCGGACTGCGGACCTGATAAGCCGTATGACTTTGGAGGAAAAAGTCGCCCAGATGCTTTGCATTTGGGGAGAGAAGACGACGATACTCTTCGACGAAAACGGGGTCGTGAATCTAGAAACAATGCGTCTCCGACTTAAAGACGGGATCGGTCAAATCGGAAGACTGAGCGACTCCAATGAAGGGCTGGGAGCCGCTGCGATGGCCGGACTTTCCAATGTACTTCAAAAATATTTTATAGAAGATACGCGCCTGGGTATTCCCGTAATATTTCACGAAGAATGCCTGCACGGATTGGCCGCAAAAGAAGCGACTAGCTATCCTCAGCCGATCGGCCTTGCCGGCACATTTAATCCTGCACTGATAGAAAAAATATTTACCGCTATTGCGGATGAAGCAAGGTCCAGAGGTGCACACCAGGCGCTTACGCCGGTGTTTGATGTGGCTAGGGATCCTAGGTGGGGTCGCGTTGAGGAGACGTTCGGAGAGGATCCTTTCCTTATTTCAAACATGGGAATTTCCGCGATAAAGGGACTCCAAGGTGACGGAAGTTTCTCCGATAAAAAAAGAGTGATTTCCACTTTAAAACATTTTGCTGCCCATGGCAAACCGGAGTCGGGTTCCAATTGCGGACCCGCCAATATCTCCGAAAGAGTCCTGCGAGATACTTACCTTTTCCCGTTCAGAGAAGCGGTTAAAAAGGGAAACGCGATGAGCGTTATGGCCTCATATAATGAAATTGACGGGGTACCGTCGCATGCAAACAAATGGTTACTCCGGGATATTCTTAGAGATGAATGGGGATTCAAGGGTTTTGTGGTATCCGATTATTACGCTATAACCGAATTGAACGGTAAAGAAGATACCGTCAATCACGGTTTGGCTGCGGATAAGAACGAAGCCGCTCTGCTTGCCGTTAAAGCCGGTGTGAATATTGAGCTACCCGACATGGATTGTTATCCCAACCTTGTAGATCTTGTTAAAAGCGGAAGGCTCGATGAATCGGTTCTCGACGAATTAGTAACATCACTGCTGTATTATAAATTCAGGCTTGGGTTATTTGACGATCCTTATATTGATGTTGATTTGATGAATATGGATGTTAAGCTTGAGAAGCACCGCGATATAGCCCTAACAGCCGCTCGGGAAGTAATTACACTTCTGAAAAACAAAGACGAAATCCTTCCTCTTAACTTAAAGAAAAAAAGTACGCTTGCCGTAATAGGTCCGAATGCCGACCGTACACTTCTCGGCGGCTACAGCGGCACGCCGAAATATTATACTTCGGTGCTGGAAGGCATTAAAAAGAAAGCCGGCGGAAACCTTAACATATTGTACAGCGAAGGCTGTAAGAATACTGTTAACGGATCTTGGAACGAGGACGAAGTAACTCTGCCTGATCCCGCTGACAATAAAAAATTAATTAAGGAAGCAGTTAAAACAGCAGAGAAAGCGGACGTAATTATTTTAGCGCTCGGAGATAACGAACAGACTTCCAGAGAAGCCTGGAACGTGAACCATCTCGGCGACAGAGCAAGTCTGGATCTTTTCGGAATGCAGAACGAACTGGTTGAAGAAATACTGAAAACGGGGAAGCCGGTAATCGCTGTTATTTTTAACGGTCGCCCGAATTCTATAGTTGAGCTAGACAAACATGCCGAAGCAATTCTTGAGTGCTGGTATCTCGGCCAGGAATCAGGTCGTGCTGTAGCAGATGTTCTATTCGGAGATTTTAATCCAGGCGGAAAGCTGCCGATATCTATTCCGAGATCGGTCGGGCACATACCTTGTCATTATAACTATAAGCCGTCTGCACGCCGCGGTTACCTTTTCGACGATATAACCCCGCTGTATCCTTTCGGCTACGGTTTAAGTTATACTAAATTTCAGTTTAACGACCTTAAGCTAGAGAAGGAAACAATTTGCAGTGACGAGTCGACCGCAGTATATGTAGATGTAAAGAACACAGGTAAGTATGCCGGAACAGAAGTCGTTCAATTATATATAAGGGATCTTGTCAGTTCGGTTACGCGTCCCGTTAAGGAATTGAAAGGATTTAAAAAGATTACCCTAAGTCCCGGTGAATCTACGACAGTCTCATTGACTATTCTTCCCGAGCACTTGGCGTTTACCGACATAGACAAAGAATATACCGTAGAGCCGGGCGACTTTGAAATAATGGTAGGAAATTCCTCAAGAAGTTCGGATCTTCATAAGATTATATTAACCGTAAAATAAAAATCCGCTGTTCAACGGCGATCCGGAACGCTTATGTTTGTCGATAAATATTTTATGCCATAAGTTTACATATAACAAAATAAAATTTGATCGAATTACTACGCATCATACTGATTCGAAGTGAATAAGCCTTGATAATATGACAGTGAAAGAACAATTCTCCATTACGCCTGATTAAAAATAAAAATAATCAAAGGAGCAATTCGTGCAGAATATCCCGGAACAACTGTCTTTAAAAGAAAAAATCGGCTTCAGCCTTGGAGATATGGCTTCGAATTTATATTTCCAAACGTTCGTCATATTTATTCTAAATTATTACACCGATGTATTCGGTATACCGGCCGCAGCGGTCGGTACAATGTTTTTGGTAACACGCATATTCGACGCTGTAAATGATCCAATCATGGGTACTTTTGCAGACAGAACGAATTCGCGATTCGGCAAGTTCCGTCCGTATATCCTTTACTTTGCGGTTCCTCTCGCCGTAATGGGAGTCCTTACTTTTACTACGCCTAATTTCGATGCCGCCGGTAAATTAATTTACGCCTACATCACTTATAATTCTCTTATGGTAATGTATACCATAGTGAATGTGCCGTACTCTGCTTTGATGGGAGTTATAACCCCAAACTCGTTGGAAAGAACCGAACTCTCCTCGTTCCGTTTCGTCGGCGCCTTCATAGGGGGATTCATCATACAGGCGGCAACGATATCATTAGTGCAGTATTTCGGGCAGGGAAACATGCAGCTCGGATGGCAGCGCACAATGATGTGCATCGGAGCGCTGGCCGTCATCCTTCTTTTGACAACTTTCTTTACGACAAAGGAAAGAGTATATCCGCCGAAAAAGCAGAAAACTATCTTTAAGGTGGATATAAAAGATTTGTTCGCAAATACCCCTTGGCTGCTCGCCGCGGGAGCAACGGTTTTCCAGCTTACATTTATAGTGGCTAGAAGCAGCTCGATTATTTATTACTTTAAATATTATGTTAAAGAACAGCAGCTTAACTTGTTCGGCAGCGTTATAAATTTATCTTACGGCGGGTTCACGTCGGCTTTCCTAATTTCCGGAACTATTGCTACTATTCTCGGGGCAGTTCTTACCAAATATTTCTCAAAAACTCTCGACAAGAAAAACGTATACTCATGGTTTTTAATAAGCAGTTCGGTATTTAGCATGATATTTTTCTTTCTCCGCCCGCAAGACGTTATACTAATATTCCTTATTAATATTCTGGTGTCTTTCTTCTTCGGTCCGGTTTCCGTTCTTCAATGGGCAATATACGCGGATGTGGCCGATTATTCCGAATGGAAAAATAATCGAAGAGCAACCGGGTTGGTTATGGCCGCTTCGCTTTTCGCGTTGAAATTGGGACTCACATTCGGCGGCGCTTTCGTAGGATGGATGCTGGCTTATTACGGATTTGTAGCAAACCAGGCGCAAACGGCGACTGCATTAACCGGCATAATGATGCTGATGAGTGTTTTCCCTGGATTATTCGGAATTATAGGCGGTCTGCTGATGCTGTTCTATCCTCTTACAAATAAAATGATGGATAAGATAGAAGTGGACTTAAGAGAGCGCCGGCAGTCCGATGAAGACAACGCCCCGGAATTGGCGCCGATAGCTTAGGCTAAATGGTTTCGTATATATATGATGATTGACTTGAAAAGTGTAATTCTTCACTAAACTTGTTCCTTCATCTGCCTTGATTTTATTACTCACAGGGGAGAGCAATAAAATGTTGAGCCGGTTAAATTAAAATTTAAAATGGCAGTTAAGATGATATATAAAGGCATACCTTCATCGCTAATCCTTTCTTTATTAATCATATCGTTGATGTGCATGCCGGCCGGTGCGGCTTCCGCGAATAATTCTTCCGCGAACGGCATTACTTATAATTCCAATATTTCCGAAGCCGGAATAGATACGGCAAGCCTCGGATCAAAAGGAGCTTATTATACCGGTAAGTATCGGAATCTCTTTTCCGAATTGCTCGGCAAAAATAAAGATGAGATAAATTCGAAAATTAACGAAGCTTTCGAGCAGTTATTTTTCGGCAGCGATTCGACCCAGAGAATTTATTATCCCGCCGGCAGCGACATGGGCTATATAGAAGATATTAATAACAACGATGTGCGCACGGAGGGAATGTCTTACGGTATGATGATTGCCGTGCAGATGAATAAAAAGGAATTATTCGACAGACTTTGGAAATGGACAGCGACTTATATGCAGCATAAGAGCGGCCAGCATGAAGGCTTCTTCTCGTGGCACTGCCGGATAGACGGCTCTGTTATCGATTCAAACTCCGCGTCGGACGGGGAAGAGTGGTTTGCCACTTCTCTTTATTTTGCCTCGGCTAGATGGGGCGACGGCGAAGGTGTTTTTAATTATAAAGCTGAAGCGGATAAGATTCTAAATGCCATGCTCAACAAAAAAGATTCGTCCGACTCGAGACACGTTGTTACTAATATGTTCAACAAAAAAGAGAAGATGGTTGTGTTCGTGCCGACCGGCAGCGCAGATGATTTTACCGATCCGTCTTATCATCTTCCGCATTATTATGAAGTTTGGGCCCGCGTGGCGGATAAAAATAACGGCTTTTGGTGCGACGCTGTTTCAGTCAGCCGAGATTTTTTAAAGAAAGCGGCGAATCCTAAGACCGGACTCTTTCCTGATTACGCTAACTTCAACGGTACCCCTGCAGATACCTGGGGAGGGGGTAAAGAAAATTTCAGCTTCGACGCTTGGCGTGTGGCGATGAACATCGCAATAGATTATGAATGGTTCGCAAGAGATGATTGGGAAGTAACCGAATGCAACCGCCTGCTGAATTTCTTTTATTCGAAGGGAGTAAATACTTACAGCAACCAGTACACACTGGAAGGAAAGGAAATTCCGGGCGATCATAGTACCGGCCTTGTTGCAATGAACGCCGCTGCTTGTCTGGCTGCAACTATACCGCAGCGTAAAGATTTTGTGCAGGCTTTGTGGAACGCGAAGATTCCGCAGGGACATTACCGTTATTACGACGGTGTTTTATTTATGATGGGACTGCTGCAGGTAAGCGGCAATTTTAAGGCTTACGTTCCTGCCGGTATAAATAAAGGCGGCTGTTCGAATTAAAACAGTCTGGAGGAAGATTACAAAACTTGGAAATAATTTTGGAAATAACCGGATCTTAAAATGCAAGATGAACGTGATTTAAACATAATGAGCGGAATGGGGATTACCCGTCAGTTTAATATTACTAAATACGTGATATTATTTTCTGTAATATTTTTAACGGCCGCGGCATTCGGACAAACGTCGAATAACTCCTACGTAAAATTTGAAAAGAAGCCGGGAGATTTTACTTTATTCGCTTCCGGTAAATCGGCTCCGCTTCTCATAAGCTCAAAGGGCTTTCCCGGTGTTAAAGTGGCGCTTAAACATTTGCAAACCGATATAGAAAATGTAACCGGGGTTCGCCCTAAGCTTTTTGACGACAAAGCAGAAGGCGCTGATGAAATTGTAGTTGTAGGTACTATCGGTAAAAGTCCGCTTATCGATAAACTTGTGAAAGATAAAAAGATTGATCTAAGCGGAATCAAAGGCAAGTGGGAAACATTTCTTACAAAAGTAATAGATAATCCGATACCTGGGATTAAGCAGGCTTTGGTAGTTGCCGGCAGCGATAAGCGCGGCACAATATACGGAATTTACGATCTGTCGGAGAAGATAGGCGTGTCGCCCTGGAACTGGTGGGCGGACGTTCCTGCAAAAAAACATTCGTCGCTTTATGTAACTCCGGGGAACCACTCATTGGGAACGCCGGCGGTTAAGTACAGAGGCATATTCATTAACGATGAAGCACCTGCGCTTTCGGGCTGGGTACACGAAAAGTTCGGGGGTTTTAACCATAAGTTTTACGTTCATGTATTCAATCTTATCCTCCGCTTAAAAGGAAATTACATGTGGCCCGCGATGTGGGATAATAATTTCGACGACGACGATTCGCTTAACCAGAAACTTGCCGACGAGTACGGTGTAGTAATGGGAACATCGCATCACGAACCGATGATGCGGAGCTGGAAAGAGTGGGCGAAATACGGTCATGGTCCCTGGAATTACCAGACGAACGACAGCGCACTTCGCGCTTACTGGACCGGGGGTATTAAACGGATGAACGATTACGAAAGCATTATCACTCTCGGAATGCGCGGCAACGGCGATGAGGCGATGAGTCAAACCGCGAACATTGGTCTTCTTGAAAGAATTATTAAAGACCAGAGAAAAATTATCGGCAAAGTAACCGGCAAGGACGTTACGAAGATCCCGCAGCTTTGGGCGCTCTACAAAGAAGTACAGGATTATTACGACAAAGGCATGCGTGTGCCTGACGACGTTACTCTTCTTATGTGCGACGATAACTGGGGCAATCTCCGCAAACTTCCTAAACTCGACGCCAAACCTCGCGAAGGCGGATACGGAATTTATTATCATTTCGATTACGTGGGGGGGCCTCGTAATTATAAATGGCTGAACACTAATCAGATCGAAAGAACATACGAGCAGATGCACCTCGCATACGAGTACGGCGTCAATAGAATATGGATTGTTAATGTTGGCGATATTAAGCCGATGGAATTTCCGATCAGCTTCTTCATGGACTATGCCTGGAATCCTGATAAGTGGAATGCAGGAAATCTGCCCGATTTTTATACCGAATGGGCTGCGCAGCAGTTCGGACCTGAGCATGCTAGGGAAATAGGTAAGATCATTGCACTTTATACAAAGTACAATGCCCGGCGCAAGCCTGAATTATTGTCTCCCGATACATACAGCATTTCGCACTACAGGGAAGCGTATAATGTTGTTTCAGATTATAATAAGCTCGCGGAAGAAGCGCAAAAGATTTACGACGGTCTGCCGGAAAATTATAAAGCTGCTTTTTATCAGCTTGTGCTTTATCCGGTACAGGCATGCGCTAATTTAAACGATCTTTATGTTACCGCCGCTTTAAACAGATTATACGCAAAGCAGGGAAGAGCTGCGACCAACAGTCTCGCCGAAAAAATTAAAGAGCTCTTTAAAAAAGACGCCGGTTATTCTCACTATTATAATAAGGTGATGGAAAACGGCCGGTGGGATCATATGATGGATCAGACTCACATAGGCTACACTTACTGGCAGCAGCCGGATTCGAATAATATGCCTGCGGTGAAAGAAATAAAAGTCCCCGCCGCTGCGGATATGGGAGTAGCTATTGAAGGTACCTCCGACTGGTGGCCCGATTCCAGGGCTAAAGCCGAGCTTCCCGGATTCGATCCGTATAATAAACAATCTTACTACATAGAAATTTTCAACCGCGGCGAATCATCATTTAAATATTCAATAAAAGCCGATGAACCATGGATAGAAATTAAACCTTCTTCATCCGGCACCGTTGATAAACAAAGCCGGATTTGGATTAGCGTCGACTGGTCGAAGGTTCCCGAAGGAAACAGCAGAGCCCAAATTGAAATTACAGGCGCGAACGGTAAAAACGTTACCGTGTACGCTTCAGTAAATAATCCCGCATCGCCTGTTCCGGCAAAAGTTAAGGGCTATATAGAGGGCAACGGATATGTTTCTATAGAAGCAGCGCATTATTCCAAAGCCGCTGCAAAGCCGCCGGTTAAATGGGTAACTATTCCGAACCTCGGCAGAACACTTTCGGCAGTTACGCCTTTCCCGGTAACTTCAAAAGAACAGAAGCCCGGGGGCGATAGTCCGCATCTGGAGTATAAAGTTTATTTCTTCAGCACTGGTAAGATGAAAGTCAGCTCGTATTTTTCACCGACTCTTCAATTTCACAACAAGATTCTGCGTTACGCTATTTCCGTAGATGAGGGTCAGCCGCAGATACTTGATATGAATCCGAATCCGAACTACGCGGATCTTAACAGAGATCCGATGTGGAACAAATGGGTTGCGAACAACATTAACATCGAAACTTCCGAAATCAAAATTGATAAACCAGGTGAACACGTATTAAAATTCTGGATGATTGATCCCGGCATTGATCTTCAGAAGATTGTTATTGACTGCGGCGGTGAACAGGCAAGTTATCTCGGACCGCCGGAAAGTTTTCACAAAGACGTAAAGAATAATTAATAATGAAGTTGATAAATTTTGTAAACAAAAAAATTGGGTCAAGTGTTTTCTCAAGAATCAAAGTCTTGATTCCCGGAAGCGGAGAGCGGTAAATGAATAGATTTTTAACTCCTTTTTTATCTATAGTTTATTTGCTCTCCGTTTCACTTGGCCTTACCTATGGGCAGGGGAACTCTCAAATGAAAGAATCGGGGACAGCCGAATTTACAAATCCAATCTTGTCGGGATTCTATCCTGATCCTAGCATCTGCCAGGTCGGCAAGTATTACTACCTGGTTAACTCTACATTCGCATATTTTCCGGGCATCCCTGTTTTCCGCAGTACGGATTTAGTTCATTGGGATCATATCGGCGACGTTTTAAACCGGCCCGAACAGCTCGATCTCGACAGTGCCGGTGTTTCGCGCGGATTGTTTGCTCCCGCTATTAGATATAAAGACGGACTATTTTATATAACCTGTACGCTTGTTGACAAGGGCGGAAATTTCGTAGTAACCGCAAAGGATCCCGCCGGGCCCTGGTCAGATCCCGCATGGCTTTCCGAAGTAAACGGCATCGATCCCTCTCTGTTTTTTGATACGGACGGGAAATCTTATCTCGTTTATAACAGCATTCCTCCCGATGACAAATCTCTTTACCCGGGACATAGAACAATCAGGATACGCGAGTTCGATTCGGAAAAGCTCTCTGTAAGTAAAACGGAAAAAATAATAGTAAACGGAGGAACCGACATTAAAAAGAAGCCCG
>CAWBBX010000014.1:0-7048 GCA_963787005.1 uncultured Bacteroidota bacterium | reverse complement strand
GAGCCAGCTAACCAGAAAGAATATTTCAAGTATCATAAGAGATACCCTTCGGGATAAGTTTATGAAAAAGAAATATTCTAATGCGGTTGATGAAACTGCTGGGATTTGGAAAGATAAGGACTTTAACGTAGACGAATATATCCGAAATTTAAGAACTGACAACAGACTGAAAGAGTTATACGGGGAAGAGAATGATAATAGTTGACAGCGATATTATCATCTGGCATTTAAGAGGAATGCCGAAAATCTCTGCCGAAGTAAAAAGATTGGTAAATAATCATCATTTATATGTATCCCCCATTGTGGTTGCTGAAATTTTTGCCGGGGCTAGGAAAAAAGAGATTGATAGTATTAATAAATTATTCTCTTCTATACGGATAATTGAAATAAACAAAGAGATGGGTAGAATTGCGGGAGAATATTTAAATAAATTTTCCCAAAGCCATAATCTTAAAATAGCAGACGCACTAATAGCGGCCTCTGCAGAATACGGTAAACTAAAACTTTGGACATTAAATAAGAAGCACTACCCAATGTTTAGCAAAAAAGATTTTTATGAAATTTAATTAACTCAGGATACGATTTTATATGGCATTTAATTTTAATAAGCTGACGGTAAAGGCTCAGGAGATAGTCCAGAACGCTCTTGAAATTGCACAGAGCTACGGCAACCAGGTATTGGAGCCCGAGCACCTGCTCGCCGCCATCGTGCAGGAAAGCGGCAACATAGCCGATTCCATACTTCAGAAAACCGGCGGAAACGTTAGCCGTATGAAGCTGAAGGTAAACGATCTTCTCGAGAAGCTGCCCAAAGTAAGCGGCGCGGCGGTAAGCGGACAGCAGATGTCCAACTATTCCGCGAAGCTTTTCGACACGGCGGCTGAAGAGGCGAAAAAACTAAAGGATGAATACGTATCCACCGAACATCTTCTGCTCGCGTTGGCGGCAAATGAGAGTCAGGCCGGACAGCTATTGCGCGATAACGATATCTCGCACGATGCTGTTCTCGCATCGCTTAAAGAAATCCGCGGCGGACAGCGCGTTACAACGCAGAACGCGGAGGAAACTTACCAGGCTCTTAAGAAGTACGGAAGAGATTTAAATGAGCTGGCGCGCGCGGGCAAGCTCGATCCGGTTATCGGGCGCGACGAGGAGATAAGAAGAGTTCTCCAAGTGCTTTCAAGAAGAACGAAGAACAATCCCGTATTGATAGGCGAGCCGGGCGTCGGCAAGACCGCTATCGCCGAGGGAATAGCGCACAGAATTATAGCGGGCGACGTTCCGGAAAATTTGAAGACCAAGCGTATAGTCGCGCTGGATATGGGCTCGCTGGTTGCGGGCACGCAGTTCCGGGGACAGTTCGAGGAAAGGATGAAAGCCGTACTTAAAGAAGTGCAGGACTCGAACGGCGAAATCATTCTTTTTATAGACGAACTTCATACACTCGTGGGAGCCGGCGCAGTGCAGGGCGCCATGGACGCTGCCAATATTCTGAAACCGGCATTGGCTAGAGGCGAGCTACACGCTATAGGCGCGACTACTCTCGATGAATATAAGAAACACATAGAGAAAGATGCCGCTCTCGAGAGAAGGTTCCAGCCCGTATTGGTAACCGAGCCTTCGGAAGAGGATACCGTTTCTATTTTAAGAGGATTGAAAGAGCGTTACGAAGTCCACCACGGCGTTAGGATAACCGACGGCGCAATTGTAGCCGCGGCGCAGCTTTCGAACAGGTATATCACCGACAGGTTCCTTCCGGACAAGGCTATCGACTTAATCGACGAAGCGGCTTCGAAAATAAGAATTGAAATAGATTCAATGCCGGAAGAGCTCGACGGCGTTGAAAGAAAGATAAAGCAGCTCGAGATTGAGCGCGAAGCATTGAAGCGCGAGAAGGACGAGGCTTCCGCAAAAAGATTGGAAGAGCTTCAAAAAGAACTAAGCGATCTCGGCGAAGAAAGAACGAAATTTAGAGCTCACTGGTCCTTGGAAAAAGACAAAATACAAAGCATGCGCAAGATGAAGAGCGATATAGACAACGCGAAGACGTTGGCGGAAAGGTACGAGCGCGAGGGCGATCTCGGCAAGGTGGCCGAGCTGCGATACGGAAACATCGTTAATCTCGAAAAACAATTGAAGGAAGAAACAAAGGCGCTGGCAGAGATACAGAAAAATAAGAAGATGCTTAAGGAGGAAGTCGATGCGGAGGATATAGCAGAGATAGTATCCAAATGGACAGGCATTCCCGTAAACAGAATGCTGGAAAGTGAGAGAAGCAAGCTTCTAAGATTGGAAGAAGAGCTTCATAAGCGCGTGGTCGGACAGGACGACGCGGTTTATGCTGTCGCCAACGCGATAAGAAGATCGCGCACGGGACTGCAGGACGTCAATCGCCCTTTAGGCTCTTTCATCTTTCTCGGCACCACCGGTGTGGGAAAAACAGAGCTCGCCAGGGCGCTCGCGGATTTTCTCTTCGACGACGAACACGCGATGGTGCGGATAGACATGTCGGAGTACATGGAGAAGTTTTCCGTATCAAGATTAATAGGCGCGCCTCCAGGATACGTGGGCTACGACGAGGGCGGACAGCTTACCGAAGCGGTGAGAAGAAGGCCGTACTCTGTCGTTCTTCTGGACGAGATAGAAAAAGCGCACCCGGATGTCTTCAATATTCTTCTCCAGGTATTAGACGACGGGCGGCTTACGGACAACCAGGGCAGGATGGTTAACTTCAAGAACACGATAATTATAATGACG
Source organism: uncultured Bacteroidota bacterium (assembly GCA_963787005.1). Classification (GTDB taxonomy): domain Bacteria; phylum Bacteroidota; class Ignavibacteria; order Ignavibacteriales; family Ignavibacteriaceae; genus FEN-1297. The sequence goes on along the minus strand of CAWBBX010000014.1, from coordinate 4,291 downwards.
TCCAATCTCGGCTCGCACATAATCCAGGAGCGGCTCGAAAGTGTGGGGAAGACGATATAGAGAACGCGGTTTCGGATCTGCGCTACAAGCTTATCGATCTCCTCAGGAAGACGATCAGGCCGGAGTTTCTGAACAGGATAGATGAAGTAGTGCTCTTCAAGCCTCTGACGAGAAGCGAGATAAGGAGCATCGTTGACATACAGTTAAAAATCTTACAGAAGATGCTGGCTCAGCAGGATATTATCCTGGAAGTTGAAGACGAGGCAAAAGACTGGCTCGCAAAGATCGGTTACGATGTTACTTTCGGCGCGAGACCTTTGAAAAGAACGATACAGAAACATCTCACCAATCCACTCTCGGCGGAGCTGCTGGCAGGCAATTTCGGTAACGGAGATAAGATAAAAGTTACGCTCAGTGAGGACGGCGGGCTGGTGTTTAGGAAGTAAAGGATAAACTTTAAGCGATGATATAGAGGCGGCTCTTGGGGCCGCCTTTCTTAATTTATATAAAATTTTATTTTGCATTATGTGTGTAGAGACGCATCGCCATGCGTCTCTACGAATAACCAAATTAATCTCCCACCTTTTTTCAAATTAATTTATCTTCTTCCATTCAGGTAATTAATATAATCAATCCTTCCATAGAGACGGGGCATGCCCCGTCTCTACATAACATAATTTAATTTCCCATATCTCTTCAAATTAATTTATCTTCTTTCAATAGTGGCATTATATAAAAACAAATACCGCGTTGAGTCCGCCCGACTACATGAATGGGATTATTCCACTCCGTGGTGGTATTACGTTACGATTTGCACAAAGTGTAAAAAACATTTCTTCGGAAAGGTGGTTAACGGAGAAATGAAATTAAACAAATTGGGTAAAGCCGTTAAATCTTATTTTGAAAAAATTCCGATACATTACAAATCCGTTGAAATTGATTATTATGTAATTATGCCAAATCATATACACGGAATTATTATTATCAATCCTTCCGTAGAGACGGGGCATGCCCCGTCTCTACAACATATGCCATCGTTGGGCAATGTTGTTGGAAGTTTTAAATCTGCCGTGACAAAATATGCCCGCAAATCCGGCTATTCAACCTTTGCCTGGCAGACACGCTTTTACGATCACATAATACGAAATGATAAAGATTTGTACCGGATAAGAAAATACATCCATGAAAATCCCGTAAAATGGGAATTGGATGAATATTATTAATTTGGGGAAGGAGACGCGCCATGGCGCGTCTCTACGGCAAACCATAAATCTTTCGCAATCCTTAATTAAGAAGCAAAAGGCTGAATACCGGCTTATGACCGGCGGAAAATTTTACGCCGGGCGCGGGAAGGTGAAACATATTTAAAATCAGATTTTAAAAGTGTCAGATCTTTATTGTGCGTGGGTATTAGTTCAAGGTCGTAATCGAAAGTTAAGATGTACTCCCTTCTCGTGACGTTATCCGCGCCGCTGTATCCCACACCGAGCTGAAGGAACTTCGGCCAGTACGGCTTCCAGGAGTCGGGCAGAAGATTATGCACCTTGGCCGACATCAGATAAATATGATAATCGTAAAGATCGTTTACCTTGAACGCGTGGCGGTTGAGAGGATAATAAAGGCTCCATTTAAATTGAAAGTTTTTGAAGAAGGGTACTTTTTCCTGAAGCATGCCGTAAGCCGCGCCGGTCCAGTTGGATGCCAGATCCTTCGGATCGAAACCCCAGTCGCTCAGACCGTCGCCTGTCTCTATAGCAAGCGCGTGAAAAGCCGCAATGCCCGCCGCCCACCAGAACGCGTCGTCTTTCGGATAATCGCCCCATTTGAAAATGTTGTTCATCGTATGGAATAAAAAGTAAGATGTATAAGCGTGACCGACTTTATCTATGCCGAGATGCGCGTCGAATATCCCCCGTCCTTCCTTGTACCATCTGAATGAACGGTAATCGTGCTTCCACCATACGGCGTAACCGTAAAGCAGGATACCCGAACCGAGTCCGATTACGCTTACCTTTGCAAGATTGTGTCTCGACCAGAATGAGTAGGTTGAATCTTTGTGCTGAACGATTGAATGACTGCGCGCTGTTATGGATGATTGTAACGAGAAAATAATTATTACAACCGCAACAAAAAAATTAAAGAACTTCTTTTCTGCATAAAAAAATTTAGAAATCAAAATACACCCCCATTAGACTTAGTTTAACTCTGTTTTTATAAAATTGTCCCCTGTCCTCTATACCCGTTCTGTATGTGTATGCAAGCCGAATTGCCCGAGCGCCCTTTTCAAGTAACTTCAATCCGACTTGATAACTCTGTGTGGTCGCCCACGCGACTTCCGACTTAAACTTTATATCGACCGCGCCGTATAATTTTATCCCCGACACTATCTTGTAATTCCCGCCTTCGATTCCTGCCTGTATGTTCCATCTTTTGTGATACTCCGGGATAGTGTAAGTATCGAACCTGAATCCGCCGTATATCCAGCTTCCCCTTTCATCAAAACGATACGCTGCGTAAACAGGAAAATAATCCTTCGCATAATTAATTGAATGCAGCTTCAGTGCTTCTATCCCGTCGTCTACAAGATGCGCGCTGTAGTGACCGTAGCCGGTGCGTACAGCAAATGTTTCAGAAAAGCGGAACTCGACCGGAAAATCTACGAAGAAGCCGGCTGTCTGAACATCCAGTACGTCGGGACGGCGGATTAAGCTTGCGTAGACCGTGGCACCAAGTCCTATCTGTATCTTCAAATTATCGTAATTAATTTGGTAGAATCTTAAGAGGCCTCCAATACCGCCGACCCATCTCTTTGTATACGCATTTTTATTGAGCGAAAATCCTTGCGCGGTTCCGTCGGCCAGAAACTTCGGGAAGATACTTTCCGTAGGAAACCATTCCTTACTCGGTTTCTTCACGGAGTGATCGGAAAACGAATCATTTACAAAATCGCTTTGGCTATAAAAATGCGTTCGGGAGGTGCTTTGTGCTGGCGACGGGTAGGTCGCATTACCTGATGTTTGGTTATCGTTAATTCCCCGCGTTTGTGCGTGCAGAAGCGATGAGACGAAAAGCAGTACTGCAAATATCTTCACAACCTTCATTTCTCTTTTGTGAACTGAATAAAAGTAAAAGATTTAGGAATTATAATCAATTAAATCCGGTTAAATAATGTATAATTGTAAAAAGGCATGGCCGTGCGTCTCTACAGCTACCAAATTATTCTCCCATATCTCTTCAGATTATTTTATCTTCTTTCAATAGTGGCATTATATAAAAACAAATACCGCGTTGAGTCCGCCCGACTACATGAATGGGATTATTCCACTCCGTGGTGGTATTACGTTACGATTTGCACAAAGTGTAAAAAACATTTCTTCGGAAAGGTGGTTAACGGAGAAATGAAATTAAACAAATTGGGTAAAGCCGTTAAATCTTATTTTGAAAAAATTCCGATACATTACAAATCCGTTGAAATTGATTATTATGTAATTATGCCAAATCATATACACGGAATTATTATTATCAATCCTTCCGTAGAGACGGGGCATGCCCCGTCTCTACAACATATGCCATCGTTGGGCAATGTTGTTGGAAGTTTTAAATCTGCCGTGACAAAATATGCCCGCAAATCCGGCTATTCAACCTTTGCCTGGCAGACACGCTTTTATGATCACATAATCCGCAATGAAAAGGATTTGTACCGGATAAGGAAATACATTTATGAAAATCCCGTTAAATGGGAATTGGATGAGTATTATTGATGCAAAATATCGATATTGTAGAGCCGACCCCGACAAGTCGGGATCGTCTCAAATATAAAGAATGAAAACAAAATGTAGGTCGAAGCGTCAGCTTCGACTATGAATAATTAAATAGAGTATTAAATGAGTCGACCCGGCGGGTCGTCTCAAATACAAAACAAGATTACGAATCGGAAGAGAATGAGACGGGCCTCCGGGCCGTCTCTACAACAAATTATTCAACTAATATTGGGGTGGAAACGCACAAACCGACAAATATCACATTTTATTTGAAATATTACTATTTTTAACTATGTTTGTGATGCAAAAATGAAAACAAGATCTGAAAATATCGTTAAGAACACAAAATGTCACGCAATCCATCATCACCTCCCGTACCATGATGCCGGATTGTATTGATTAATTAGATTGTAATGAATAATACACCCCGGCATCAGCCGGGGTTTTTACTTTTAAAAGGTATGAGAATTATGAACGGAAACCTGAAACTTGCACTGCAGAAAAAAGGAAGGCTGACTGAAAAGTCGCTG
>CAWBBX010000013.1:0-24792 GCA_963787005.1 uncultured Bacteroidota bacterium | reverse complement strand
CCTTTCATTGTACGGCGGCGAGAGCGCATTTAATGCTTACGCCGGCACACTCGAATCTTTCAAGCCGATTATCAGGGTAATCGAGGTCATCTTAGCGCTGATATTCATCTTCCACATTATACACGGCGTGTGGACTTGGTTTGAAAATAAAAAAGCGAAAACTAAAAGTTATGCCGTCAACGCTAAATCGAAAGACAGCAGCATATTTTCCAGGACGATGATCCAATCGGGTAGCATAATTTTCATCTTCCTGTTTATTCACCTGCAGACTTTCTGGTATCCCTACAATACCGGCGCTTCAGACAATCTTTATTCCATTGTAACGGGATGGTTCGCGACAGCCTGGTATTCGTGGTTTTATATTTTCGCGATGATACTTCTCGGGTTCCATCTTAATCACGGCTTCCAGAGCGCGTTCCAGACTTTCGGTTGGAATCATAAGAAGTACTTTTCGCTCGTTCAGAAGATCGGGACGATTTATGCTATACTTATGGCTGTCGGTTTTGCTTCGTTGCCTATTTACTTTTTATTTTTTCACGGAGGTAACTAATGGGAATTTTAGAATCTAAAGCACCCGCCGGACCCATAGAGTCCAGGTGGACGAACCATCGCTTTAACATGAAATTAGTTAACCCTGCGAACAAGAGGAAATACGATATTATTGTAGTCGGCACCGGTCTTGCCGGAGCTTCGGCTGCCGCCTCGTTGGGGGAACTCGGCTACAACGTAAAAGCGTTTTCTTTTCACGACAGTCCCAGAAGAGCCCACAGTATTGCCGCGCAGGGAGGTATAAACGCCGCTAAGAATTATCCTAACGACGGTGATTCGATATTCAGACTTTTTTACGATACTGTTAAGGGCGGCGATTTCCGCGCGCGCGAATCGAACGTTTACAGGCTCTCGGAAGTATCCAATGACATTATTGATCAGTGCGTAGCGCAGGGCGTGCCCTTCGCAAGAGAGTACGGCGGTCTTTTAGACAACCGCTCGTTCGGCGGCGCGCAGGTATCGCGTACGTTTTACGCAAGAGGCCAAACAGGACAGCAGCTTCTGCTCGGTGCTTACAGCGCCCTCAGCAGGCAGATAGAGCGCGGCTCGGTTGAAATGTTTTCAAGACGCGAGATGTTAGACCTGGTTGTTGTTGACGGGCAGGCGAGAGGTATTGTAGTTAGAAACCTGCTGACTGGCGAAATAGAAAAGTATGCCGGTCACTCGGTTATTCTGGCAACCGGCGGATACTCAAACGTATTCTACCTTTCCACTAATGCTATGAACAGCAACGCTACTGCGATATGGAGAGCTCACAAGAGAGGGGCTTACTTCGCTAACCCGTGCTTCACGCAGATACATCCCACGTGTCTTCCGGTCCACGGCGAAAGCCAGTCGAAGCTGACCTTGATGAGCGAAAGTCTTAGGAACGACGGCCGCGTATGGGTATCGAAGAAAAAAGACGACATGCGCAAAGGTAACGAGATACCGGAAGAGGAGAGGGACTATTATCTCGAGAGAAAATATCCTTCGTTCGGAAATCTTACTCCGAGAGACATAGCTTCCAGAAGCGCCAAAGAAGTATGCGACGAAGGTCGCGGCGTGCACGGCGGCGAGGCTGTTTATCTCGATTTTGCCGACGCTATCAAAAGGCTGGGCAAAAAAGCCATCGAAGAAAAGTACGGCAACCTCTTTGAAATATATGAAACCATTACCGGCGAAAATCCTTACCAGGTTCCGATGAAGATCTATCCCGCACCTCATTACACAATGGGCGGCCTTTGGGTTGACTATAATCTTATGAGCACAATACCCGGCCTCTTCGTTCTCGGCGAGGCTAACTTCTCCGATCACGGCGCCAACCGTCTGGGAGCCAGCGCACTTATGCAGGGCCTGGCAGATGGTTATTTCGTCATTCCATACACACTCGGGAACTATCTTGCCTCTAATAAATTCAACGCGGTTACCACCGATAAGGAAGAATTCAAAAGAGAAGAAGCCGGAGTGGACGAGTTCGTTAAACGTCTTCTTTCTATAAAAGGGAAGACAACCGTAGACGAGATCCATAAAAAACTCGGAAGGATTATGTGGCATAAAGTAGGAATGGCAAGGAATGAAAAGGGATTGAAGGAAGCCATACAGGAAATCCGCACGCTTAGAGAAGAATTCTGGAAAGATGTTAACGTTGTTGGAACCGATAAAGACCTTAACCAAACTTTGGAACGGGCCGGAAGGGTAGCGGACTATCTCGAACTAGGCGAGCTGATGGCATCTGATGCTCTCAATAGGAACGAATCGTGCGGAGGCCATTTCCGTGAAGAATACCAGACCGAGGAGGGCGAAGCCAAACGTGACGATGAAAATTTCAGGTACGCGGCGGCTTGGCAGTTCGAGGAAGTCGGTAAATGGACTCTCAACAAGGAGCCGTTGGAATTTGAATATGTAAAATTATCCCAGAGGAGTTACAAATAATGAGCGGGAAAAATATGAATATAAAGTTGAAGGTTTGGAGGCAGTCCGGCGCTAAAGCCGTAGGAGCCTTTGTAGATTATAATATATCGGTTTCCCCCGACTCTTCTTTCCTCGAGATGCTCGACGAGCTTAACAACGAACTTGAGAAAAGCGGAAAGGAACCCGTTGCCTTCGAAAGCGACTGCCGCGAGGGTATCTGCGGAACATGCGGACTGGTAATAAACGGCCAGCCTCACGGTCCCGTGCCGAGAATTGCAACTTGCCAGCTTCACATGAGGAACTTCAAGGACGGCGATTCAATATACGTCGAACCGTTTAGGGCAAGGGCGTTCCCGGTAATAAAAGATTTGATTGTCGACCGTTCAGCGTTCGATGAGATCATTAGGTCAGGCGGTTATATTTCAGTTAACACCGGCGGGGTTCCGGACGCGAACGCATTTCCGATAACTAAGGACATAGCTTCTGCAGCATTCGACTCGGCCGCCTGCATAGGTTGCGGCGCCTGTGTTGCCGCGTGCAAGAACGCGTCGGCCATGCTGTTTGTAAGCGCTAAGGTTTCCCAGTTCGCACTGCTTCCGCAGGGACAGCCGGAGCGCCAAAATAGAGTGGAAGCAATGGTAGCGAAGATGGACGAGATGGGATTCGGAAGCTGCTCGAACACGTATGCATGCGAAGCTGAATGCCCGAAAGGAATTTCGGTTACTAATATTGCCAGAATGAACCGTGAATATATTGCGGCAAAATCAAAATCGGATAATGTGGAAGTTTAATAACTGCCTATTTCAGAGCAGCTGACTTTGATCATTTTGAATCCCGGTTTATTTTAATCGGGATTTTTTTATTTTAATTTTGATAATAACAATAAGAATGCGGCCATGTTTGAAAACGACATCAAATTTATAGCTGATCACAGTCTGAGTAAGATAAAGAAGCTTGGCTCCTTCGTTACGCTCGAGACGCTTAATAAGGCCGATCTTCACCCAGCTATTTTAAGATATATATCAGCCGAACTCGATTATCTTATTCATCAGGACAGGAAGAAACTGCTCAGCAAGTCGCTATTCGATTACTCCGGGCCTGAAACCGCAAAGCATCTCCAAATAATTGGGCAGGAGTTAAAAAAGAGGAAGAAGATTTCCTTCGAGGATATTAAGAAGCTCGTAATGCAGGCAGTCTCCTTCAACGCAAATTTTACTGTTCGCCCCAAATGGTCGCTTACGAAGCTGGTCTTCAACGAAGAGGACAGCAAGGACGCGGAGGAGATAAAGCTGGTTTTAAATTACCTGTATTACTATGAGTACCTGAAGATCATCCTGCTGGAATATTTTGATAAAAAGAAAATAGGAAAGTTTAGTCAAAAAGAATTCGGAGAACTTCTGGACAAAATCGATTCCCAGGTACTTTCTAAGGACCCGGAGAAGTTCATCGACAATGCTCTTTACTCAATGAGCGATCTTTTCAACACCGGTGGTACAAATAAAAACAAGCTTTCTCCTTCTTACGCGGAGATATTTTTTAAGGAGAAGGGATTAACTAAGTACCTGAACAGGTACGAGACTTCTTCGCTTAGCGGCAGAAAAGAACCGGTGGATGTTGACGAAATTAGAAATATACTATACTCGAAACCTGAATTAGCCCCCGTTGAAAACGCAGATAACCTTCATGGAGATGAACCGTCGGAGAACATGGAGGAAAAGCCCGCTTCTGCAATCGAAGAGGTACCGGAAGTTCAGGAAGAAGAAACTCAGAATGTCGAGATTGAAGATAATTTGAAAGAGGAACTCGAAACGAAAGAAACGGAAGAGGAAGTCGCGCTGCCCGAAATTGAAGAGGAAAAAATAAAAGAAGAGCCTGTTCAAACCAAGGATGACGAAGAGGAAATTAAGGAATTATTGTTATCCGACGAGCCGGAGATCGAGTCGGTGATTGACGAGGACCTTCTTGCGTTTTATGAATCTGAACTTAAGGATATCGAAGAAGGAAATTCCGACGAAAAGAAAGAAGAACCCGCTTCCAGTCAAAGCGGGATTGAGATAGTGAAAGACGAGGATCAAAAGGATGTATCGGATCAGCTCGGGATGGAGTTTGAACTCGAGGAAGATAAAAAGATCGATACGGCGGAAACTAAAGAGAATGATGAACCTTCCGAAAATGAAATTGAGATAACGGAGACAGAGGAAGAAAATTATTTTGAGGATTTGACAGAACATGCGCAAGACTCCGGGGACAAGGACCCGGACCCGGGTTATTATGTGGAAGACGAAGAACCGGAGGAAATAATTGCTGAGAAAGAATCATACTCCGCCCCGGCCGCAGAAACTTATAACAGAGGAAAAGATTTATTTGACTATATTAGCGACAAAGATATGGATAAGATCGTACAATCGGTTTTCAACGACGACAGAGAGGACTTTGCAAGTACTATGGAGCGTGTGACTGAATGCAGCAATTATGACGAGGCGACCGAGATCCTCAAAAGCGTTTTCGTAACTTACCGTGTAAATCCGTATACAAGAGACGCGGTTACACTTACCAACGCCGTATCAAATTACTTCCAGCAGGCTTAATTTATGTTTATTGATTATGCGGGGATTTCTGTAAAGGCCGGCAACGGAGGTGACGGCGCTGTCGCCTTCAGGAGAGAAAAGTATGTTCCGAAGGGCGGTCCGTCCGGCGGTAACGGCGGTAACGGCGGAAGCGTAATAATAGAAGCGCACCACAATCTTGCGACTTTGCTCGATTTCAGATACAGGAAAAACTACAGCGCCGGCAAAGGCGAGCCCGGAGCGGGATCCAGGAAGGACGGTAAGAACGGTAAGGATGTAATTATAAAAGTTCCCGTCGGCACCGTTATTAAAGATTCTGCGAGTAGTAAGATCATGGTCGATATGGATGAAGACGGAAAACAATTTATCGTCGCTAAAGGCGGAAAAGGCGGAAAAGGGAACAGCAACTTCGCAACACCTACCAACCAGGCTCCGCGCTATGCTGAGCCGGGCAGAGCCGGGGAAGAAAAGGCAATTACTTTGGAGCTGAAGCTTATTGCCGATGTAGGACTTGTCGGTTTTCCCAACGCGGGCAAATCAACGCTCATCTCCTCTATATCTGCGGCGAGACCAAAGATTGCCGATTATCCATTTACCACACTAGAGCCTAATCTCGGGATTGTCAATTATAAAGAATATAAAAGCTTTACGGTAGCCGACATTCCCGGTATAATCGAAGGCGCTCATGAGGGAAAGGGACTCGGACATAAATTTCTGCGGCATATCGAGAGGACAAAAATCTTACTCTTCCTCATTGACGTTACGTCTGAAGATTATCAGAGTGATTACGATGTTCTTCTCAACGAACTGAAATCTTACAGTCCTAAGCTCGCGGAAAAAGAAAAACTGGTCGCGTTGTCCAAGATCGATCTTATTGACGATAAAACGATTAAGAAATTGGAAAAGAAAAAACTGAAGAACTACGGCTCGGCCCCGATTTTATTCTCGTCAGTTTCGCAAAACGGGATTCAGAATCTTCTGGATTATCTCTGGAAGACTTTAGAAAAATACAGAGAAGAATAGATACTATATACGCTAATCATGACGTTTTTAAGTACGTTATTATTCAAGAGGGCACTTCGTTAATCTTTCATTATTTGTTATAGGCTTTAATAATATCTATTTAAAGCTCAAAAACGAACTATCCGGGGCGATTCCTTTGAAATTAAAAAGAATTGTTCCTATATTTACTAGCTAAAATTAAAGAGGCGGGGTAGCTCAGTCGGTTAGAGCAGTGGAATCATAATCCACGTGTCGGGGGTTCGAATCCCTCCCCCGCTACGATATAAAGGAGTCAGCTATGTACATGTTTTTAGTTATTTTGTCATCAATTATTTCAGTTTTATTAATGATAGTTGTGCTTATGCAGGCGAGCAAAGGCGAGGGACTTTCGGGTACCTTCGGCGGCGGCGGCGGAGGTATGGGCACAATGTTCGGAACAAGAAGAACGGCCGACTTTTTAAGCAAGGCAACCTGGTGGATGGGCGGCAGTCTTGCAGTTCTCGCTATAGTTATCAACTTGTTTTTCCTGCCGGGAATTTCAAACTCCGGTCAGAAGGAAAGCATTATTCAGCAGTCGGCCCGCGAGCAGGTTCCTCAGACTCCATCACTTCCTCCGCAATCTGTTCCTCAGACAAATCAACAGCAGAGTCCGCCAACCAGTAAATAATAATTTTGGAGAGAGACAAATATATTATATACCCCGGTCGTACCGGGGTTTTTTATTATAAATCGGCGAGTATTTCTACTATTTTATCCTCAATTCCTCTGTGAAGGTTTGTGCCGCCGGCAGTGAACTCGAACATCATACTTACAACAAGCTCGTTGCCGTCCTTTGTTTTTAGATATCCGGATAAAGAAGAAACGCCGTGCAGTGTTCCGGTTTTCCCGTGGAAATTATTTTCAGCGTCGGTTCCCCTCATCCTGTGTCTTAAAGTACCGTCCACACCGGCTATGCTCAGGGAATTATAAAAATCCTGGAAGTGTTTCAAATCGAAATACATCTTTTCCAGCAGTCCGGCAACCGCTCCTACCGTCACTTGATCGAACCTTGAAATACCCGAGCCGTCTACGACCGATGTTCCTTTCGAGAATATTCCGTTATCCTTTATAAATTTTATAACGGCCTGCGTTGAATAGAACGAGTTTCCCTGCTCGCCGCTGTAATAAGCGCCTATTGTTTTAAAGAGGCATTCCGCCAGAAAATTATCACTGTGCTTATTTATTAATTTAATTAGATCCCTCAGCCGGACTCTAGAGGCGCAGAGAGTATCGATCTCTCCGTGTGAGATTCCTTTTACCGCGGGTTTTGATACCGAGATGCCGTGCTCTCTTAGTTTAGCTCTTAAAACGGAAGCAGCGTGCAGAGGGGGATTCTTCACATTATAATAATACGACCTGGTGATAATCCTGCCCCTTCTCGTACGGACCCGTCTTTTAACAAGTTCCCTGTTGCGATCGAGCACCAAAGCGGAAATCGGGGGAAGTTTAACGTTCGCGACTTCGTCTCTTATCCAGTCGTCGCGCGAATAAATCTCGTCGAAAAAACTGTCGTCTCCCACTATGTTTCCGGTTATCTTAGTAATGCCAAGCCTCTTCAGCTCCTCTACCATGCCGACGAGATCCTCTTCGGAGAAGACCGAGTTCCCATATCCTTTAATATATAGATTACCGTTGAGTACACCGTTCTTGTCAACCGTGCCGTCCGTCAATAGTTTGGTAGCCAAACAGTAATCACCTCCCATCAGCGAAAGCGCGGTTGATGTGGTGAACAGTTTTGTATTGGAAGCGGGTATCCTCGACTGGGCAGGGTTATGCGAGAATAACGTATCTTCTGTTAGAGGATTTATTATCAAAATTGAGTAATCGGTGCTGGAAGGCAGGCGCCTTAAAGCTGACTCTATCTCCCTGGCAATTTTATCCCCGGATGAACAAAATGCGCTCGAATAAAATATTAGGATTGCAAAGATTATTTTCTTTATCATGGGCGCGGGTATTTTCTCCTGGAAACGTTTATATTAAGCTCCGATTTGTAAAAAAGCTTAAGTTGTTTATCTTTATTAAAAATAAAATTCAATTTCGGAAGTTCTAAGTACCGTAATAAAAATTCATAAAAAAATATTGCCTAAATATATTATTTCCGTCTATAAATAAAAGGCTTTCGCAGAGACCTGCCTGAATTTTAATCAAATAATTCATTTCAAACAGGACAATTATGGCTAAAAAAACACCGCTTAAAGCATACGAAGACCTGGACTTTCTAAATTCATCGGATGCCAGGATCATCAGAATACTCGCCGAGTTCCTCGAACCGAAGAAGGAATTCAGGAAGCACAAGATAATTGATACAATAGTCTTCTTCGGATCAGCGCGCCTTAAATCGAAAAAGGCGGCTTTGAAGGAGCTTAAGAAGTTTAATACGATCAACCCGAAATCAACAGATAAATTAGCGGAGGAACTCCGGCAGGCTCAGCACGCCGTTAGAATGTCAAAGTATTACGAGGACGCCGTTGAACTTTCCAAGAGACTGACGGAATGGTCAATGGGACTTGAGACATTCGCTAACAGATTTATAATATGCACCGGCGGAGGACCCGGAATTATGGAGGCTGCGAACAAAGGCGCCAAGCTGGCGGGAGGTTATTCTATCGGACTAAACATCAGTATTCCTTTCGAGCAGTTCGTCAACAAATATGTTTCCCCAAAATTGAGCTTCGAGTTTCATTACTTCTTCATGCGAAAATTCTGGTTCGCTTACCTTGCTAAGTGTCTTATTGTCTTCCCCGGAGGCTTCGGTACGATGGATGAATTTTTCGAAATACTTACCTTGGTGCAGACTCAAAAGATAAAAAAGAAGCTGTTGCTTGTTGTTTACGATGAAAAGTACTGGAAACAGATAATTAACTTCGACGCGTTGGTAGAGAACGGGGTTGTCGGAGAGTCGGATATGAAGCATTTTACTTTCTGCAACTCGGTTGATCAGGCATTTAAACTAATTGTTGAGCATTTCGACAGGCATTATCTAAAGAAAGAAAAAGAAGAGCCCCGGGAACCGAGGCTTGAGCTTAAATAAAAAAAATCCCGGTTTAGGCCGGGATTTTTTTCTAAACGTTATTATCGTTTCGGTGAGCACGTCTTGCCGCCTTCATTTTTTCCATACGCTTCTTTATCGACGGTTTTACGAAAAAGGTTCTCTTCTTATATTCTTTCAGTATACCGGATCTTTCGTATTTCTTCTTGAACCTTCTAAGAGCTTTATCGATCGATTCGTTGTCACCGACAGTTATTCCTACCAAATTAATTCACCTCGCTTAAATGGTAATTTATGTATTTAATGATTCAATTAATTTCTTTAAACCGGATTTCTGGAACTCTACTGCAATAGACTGCTGGCCGTTGGACATAACTTCCTTTGCGACCACCTTGCCGAAATCGTCCCAGTTTTCGTGGTAAATAGATTCGCCAACCTCGAAAGATTTTTTCGGCGAATAAACCGTACAATCTTCGTTTTCAATGCCTTCAAGGGAGGGCTTTGTTTCCTTTACGTCTTCAACCAGATCGATGATCATGGTCTGCTTACACTTTTTGCACTTAGCCCATCGCTTGTTTTCCTGCTCGTTCCCGAGCACTTCCCCTGTTAGTTCCATTTTCCGTACGGAATTGCATACCGGACAAAAAGCTTCTACATTTTTAACTCTAGCCATTAAAAAAATTCCTATACAATTTCACGAACACTAAATATATTAAACTACAATAGGATAATCAAGATAAATAATCGGAATTACTTCTCTTTGCCGGTCGGGGTGATCACTAAAACGGGACATTTTGCATACCTTATTACTTTTTCGGCAACGCTGCCTATCAAAGTATGAAGAACCCCGGTCCGTCCGTGAGTTGCTATCACAATTACGTCTATGCTGTTTTCCTGCGAATAATTGACGATTTCATCGTAATCCAGACCTTTTTTAAGCACCGTTAATATTTCCGCTCCTCCTCCACTCAATTTTGCCAAAGTCTTATTGAGGGATTCCCGCGCGTCATCCTCAATGGATTTTATTATTTTTTCTTCCGAAAGGTCGAGAGAATGAATTGTAAGGATGGGAGGAGTTTTCTCTATAACGTGAAGGAGATGGATCTTAGCTCCGTATTGATTAGCCAGGTCCACCGCGTACTGTGCGGCCGATAAACTGAGTTTGCTGAAATCGGTCGGCAGAAGGATGTTTTTAACATTAAACATGGTATTATCTCATTATAATTGGATAAAATGTTTATTAAACTTTCCCTAAAACCGTTTGTAATTTAATCATATCAGGGCTCGTAAGGAACTTAAAAATTTTTCAAAAGACAATCCCGTTTATTATCCGGCCGTCGTCGTTCTTGGTGTCATGAAGAAATCCGTTGATAATTACATATGATATTTTGCCGTCTTTTTTTATGATGAAGTTCGGCGACGCGCCTGTTCTAAGCTCTTCTTCTCGTCCCGCTGCACCGTTGGTAATTATGTTGATAGGAAGACCGGTGAATTTTTCTGGTCGTTTATCTGCATCAAGTCTTACATTTGTATATCCTTCAGAATACAGCTTCTCAAAGTCCAGCTTTTTTATATCGTCCAACGAACTGAACACCTTAGGATAGGTTTTACCGAGATAGATTTCCGATCCGGAAAAATCGAAATCGTCGTAGCCATAGTACACCGAGAGATCACCCAGGTCCTCAACGGCTGAACGATAATAAAAACTTTTTGCGCTGTCGGTGTTTTCCTCGTTCCTAACAATGCCGATGTCGATCTTAAATTTGTATCCATCTTTTTCGAAGGTAACATTCCTAACAATAAGATCCATCAGATCTTTTTCGTTTAACGGGATTTCCTCGTAAGTCTCGAGCGGGATTTTTTCGTAGCTTTTATCTGCTATACATCCGAAGGCGTCGAGCATGGTAACGAAGTTGAGCTTGCGAAGGAACTGCTTCTCCGGATCGTTCTTCCATCCGCCCGACTCAATTAGAATAGTACTGGTTCCCCAGCGCTGAAAGTTATCGCCGAAAGCGCGCGGCTCAAAATCATCGTTATACTTCGCTATATGTCCCGGCACTATATCCGACATCCCCCGGAACATCTTCCCGATAACCTGCATCGCCTTTTTCCTAACGTCGTTCACCGTCTTCTCGTAATTAGTAGCAGGCGCTAGGAAGGAAAGTGCGGCGGATCTGAAACTGTGTCCCGCCGAATACAATGTACTTTGGTCGTGAAGGTTAAATCCGAAATCGGCTTTAAGGCTGTCGAATGTTTCCTTAAGAACTCTGCCTTCGGGTGTCTGCTGCCGGGCGGCGTCCCTGTTTATGTCGATATCGAAATCGTCTCTCCGCGAAAAGACATTGGCGCCGTCGGGATTTACCATCGGCATAAAGTAGAGTGTGGTTTTCTCCAGAAGCTCTTTCCTGAAATCGTTATAAGCATCATTCGCCGTAAGGAAATTGAAAATGTCGAACAAAGCCATGGTAGCCGTCGATTCGTCTCCGTGCATCTGCGACCAGAGGAATATTTTTACTGGCCCGGTGCCGGCGCTGATCAAATATATGTCGCGCCCCTGCGCCGACACACCGGCTTTCTTAACCGTGAAAATATTTTTATCTTTTAAACTGTTTATCAAAGGCAGGATGTCTTCAACCTTGAATCTCTTTTTTGTAAGCGAAGTTTCCTTGTAGTTTTGATAATCTTTGTAAAGGCGGTTTGCCAGTGTGTTTTCTTGTGCCATTGTAAATCCGCAAAAAATTAGTATTGCTGTAATAATATTTTTTATCATGACCCCGACCGGAATATTTTATAAGGCAATTTATTCAGATAGTTTATTTTATGCAAAAATAAGGAATTAATATCATGGCTACAGATAATTTAAAAATCGGCTCTGAAATGCCGAAGTTTACACTACCGAACGTCGACGGGAAAGAATATTCTTCGGATGACTTTAAAGTGGAAAAAGCACTGATCGTTATTTTCAGCTGCAACCATTGTCCGTACGTGCAGGCTTACCAGGACAGAATGATTTCTATACAAAGAGATTATAGAGAAAAAGGCGTGCGGATGATAGCGATAAATTCAAATGATTCCTCGCAGTATGAAGACGATTCATTCGACGAGATGAAGAAGAGGGCGGAGGAGAAAAAATTCAATTTCCTTTATCTGCGGGACGAAGATCAGACGATAGCAAAAAAATTTGCGGCGACACATACGCCTGAGATTTTTGTTTTCGATAATTCGAGGAAGCTTATCTATCACGGAAAGATCGACGATAACTGGAAAGATGAAGATAAAGTCAGAAGCCAGTATCTGCGTGACGCTTTGGATGAGTATCTCGCGGGAAGGGAAATCTCGGTGCCGGAAACATTTTCAATCGGCTGCACTATAAAATGGAAGAATTAAAAAAGTATTTTGCGTTCAAATAATTTATCCTCTACGAAGATGGGGTTTGTTTATTCCGTCTTTCTACAATAATTGAATATCTACGATGTTCGAAAATGTGGGCAGCCGGAATGTTGTTCTTATAGATGATTTGCAGAAAAATCCTCGCAGACAATTCTATTGATCCATTATCAGAATTTTGTAATTGAAGACCTAACCCCGGACCCTCTCCCGGGATTAGAGGGAGTATTGCAGGAGTGACTCAAAAATCTTTAACGGCTGGATCATTTCAAAAACACTTGCCTTTTATTTGTTCCCCGGTTCTTAATTATTCCGGTCATTATATAAATGTTACCAACTTTCGGTTTACTTCATTCCCGTCAGGGAATAAATGTTTGTAACACGTCTTTTCCGTACAATGCCGGAACCAACCCCGCAGGGGTTGAACAGCAGTTGTTAAAGGTTGAGAAGTATAATTCATCATCGATGTGGAGTTATGTTTCTATTGTTTTCGTAGTCTATAATAATAGCACATCTGCAGTGTTTTAAAATTTACATTTACAAATATGTTAATTAATACAGCTCCCAAGAATTTTGTTACTATAAATTAAAAAGACCTCACCCCAACTCCCGTCTGCTGCGAGCCGGATTCTTCCGGGCGAGAGGTGCGCATGATTTGGGTGAATCAAATATTCTTTGAATAAAATTATTCTATTGGTCTTGATTTTGATTATTCTTTACGGTTTATGAATTATCAAAATTGGCTAGAAAATATCGATATCCATCTTAAATCATTCCCGTCAGGGAATGAATGTTTGTAACACGTCTTTTCCGTACAATGCCGGAACCAACCCCGCAGGGGTTGAACAGCAGTTGTTAAAGGTTGAGAAGTATAATTCATCATCGATGTGGAGTTATGTTTCTATTGTTTTCGTAGTCTATAATAATAGCACATCTGCAGTGTTTTAAAATTTACATTTACAAATATGTTAATTAATACAGCTCCCAAGAATTTTGTTACTATAAATTAAAAAGACCTCACCCCAACTCCCGTCTGCTGCGAGCCGGATTCTTCCGGGCGAGAGGTGCGCATGATTTGGGTGAATCAAATATTCTTTGAATAAAATTATTCTATTGGTCTTGATTTTGATTATTCTTTACGGTTTATGAATTATCAAAATTGGCTAGAAAATATCGATATCCATCTTAAATCATTCCCGTCAGGGAATGAATGTTTGTAACACGTCTTTTCCGTACAATGCCGGAACCAACCCCGCAGGGGTTGAACCGAAATTATCCTGCACTCGTTATGAATAATAAACAATACCGGAAATTTTAATCTGATTGGAGACAAAAAAACTAAAGCGCCATTCCCATCCGCTCTTCAAATTCTTCCAGAAGCTGCAGCGGATCGGGAGATACGGCGAAGCAGTATAGCGGGTATAAATTGGAGAAAGTTTTCACGGCCAAAGTAACGAAGTCAATCTTATAGATTATTTTTCTTTCCTTCGGCAGTTCTTTTTCGAGAAGAATATATTTTAAATCCCTGAACTCGTCGAAATACTTATCGGCGTTGAACCTGTTTCTTACGAGTGTAGTGCCTTTATCGAAAGTCCGAAGTATGAACTTATTGTTCAATTCGTATTTATTAAAAATATTAACGATTTCCTTCTGGTACCTGCCGAGGTTTTGATTAAAATAGAGATCTTCACCGCCCGAGTTATTTAGAAAAATCCCGTAGTCTATTCCTTCTTTATCGAAATAGACATAAAACTCGCTGTCCATTTTAAATCTGCCGAAGTGTATAAGAAAGTACGTACGGTAGGGCATGCCTTTTGAGAAGCGCATGTCTTTGTTCAGACGCATCAGGGTTTTGTTGAACTTTGGTTCAGTTCTAATTGCGGGATTAAGGTGGCCGAAGAATTGTCCCATAGCCGAAACGAAGGACCTTGCGGGATTAACAAGAGAATTATCATACCTGTCGCGGTTTGCCGCGAACCATTTGGTGTTGTTGTTTTTTTCTTTTTCGAGGTCGCCGAGGAATTTAAAAATGTCCGCTGAGAAGCCCTCGAAACGGGCGGGGCCGGGTTTCAATACATTGTACCCAGGTTAATCGTCAGATAAAATCCGCCGAGATTTTTTTCGTGCCTGCCGTACATAATCTCTATCCCGTTGTTAAAGAGATGGACGACATAATACCTTAAGTTAACCCCAACCATGCTGGATTTATCTATACCGAAGTATGCGCCGAACCCGAAGTAACCGCCGAGCGTGAACTGGGCGTGCGCTCTCCCGAAAGCTTTGAAGTACTCCTGTTCGTAAGGAGTTGTTACGACCATTGAGGGCCCCACGCCGATATTGAGGTACGGCCTAAGGTTATCGTAAATAACGTTTTCGAAAAGCCTGTACTGAAGTCCGAAATTAAGAGGCAGTAAAAACGCGCGGTTCTTCTTTCCTAATGTGTAAGAGTTGCCGAAATAATCGACGTAAGTAAACTCGTGCGGATCCTTCGCCTCTGAAATAGAGAGATCCGTAAATCCGGACAGCTCGCTTGTGAACCTTCTTCTGTAGAAGCCTCCCATTCCGAATCCGCCTTCGCTGAACATTATGTCTATGCCCATAGCGTTAGTCGGAAATACCTGCGGCGGTTTCGGCGGAGCCAGTTCCCCGATTCCCTGCGCATTTACATTTAGGAAAGGAATTAGTAATATTGCCGTGAAAAGTAAAGTTTTCATCTTTTCTATTAGTTTTACCGAAAAATAATTAATTATAAATTAAATTCAACTGCATAAATTAGCAAGCTAAATATGTTCTCAAGGGTAGATAACCCCGCATTCTGGGAAGAAAAATACGGAAACGGCCTCGCCGGTTGGGATATGAAGACCCCTAACCCGGTTTTTACCCGTATTCTGCAAGAAGGTAAATTTATAAAACCGTGCGAAATTTTGATCCCGGGCTGCGGGAAAGGCTACGACGCGGTGGAAGCCGCAAAAGCAGGATATAATGTAACAGCGATAGATTTTGCACCCTCGGCCCTAAGCGCCGCTCGTTCCCTTGCTGAGAAAGAAGGCGTTAAATTAAATTTTGTTGAAGACGATATCTTCGCGCTTAACGATAACTATGTGCAAAAATTCGATGCCGTGTACGAGTATACTACTTTCTGTGCTGTAAATCCTCCAAGAAGAGAAGAGTACATTGAAAAACTGTTTTCATATTTGAAGACGGGCGGCGTGCTTTTAGCGCTGCTTTTCCCTGTGGAGAAAAAAGAAGGCGGACCGCCGTTCGGAATAGATGTGAATGAATTTTACCGCTTGGCTTCTAAATATTGCGATCTGCTTTTCTCATCAAGAAAAATAAACTCAATTAAGCCGCGCAGGGGAAGGGAAGTGCTGCAGGTTTATATTAAGAAATAAAAATCAATCAATGTATTTTAACGCAATAATAGTTGAAATCGTTAATCATCCGGAGACAGAGTTTTTATGCCCTTAAATCTTGAACTGAAAGTAAAGCTGAATTCTTTTGAAGAGACCGAACAATTGCTAAAACAAATCAGCGCGGAACCGAAAGCTGAGCTCAACCAGAAGGATGTGTATTACAATGTCCCGGACGGGCTTTTGAAGTTAAGAATTGAGAACGGTAATCAGAGCTTAATAAAATATAATCGGAACGAAGGAAGCGGTGACAGGTATTCCGACTACGATGTTCTTTACTTTTCATCCGGGGAAGGCGAAGAATTCCTCGCTTCCCTTTTCGAAGTGGAAGCCGTGGTGGAGAAGAAGAGAATCCTTTACGTGTACGATAATACCCGCGTGCATCTCGATTCTGTTAATGATCTAGGTGCTTTCCTCGAGCTCGAAACTCTGGTGATAAACGGGAAAGAAGACGCGGTTAAAAGATTTGATAAAATAGTCGGGTTACTTAAATTGGATACCGGTGCTCAGATCAAAAAATCGTACCGCGACCTAATAATCGAAAAAGAATCGAACAAATGATCCTTTCCAAGAGCGGATTAAAATCCATAAATATTGATCAGGAGATCGACGATAGAATACGCGCGGGCAGGCTGAGCGAAATACTGCTTATTGTGCCCACCAACAGGAAGATGAGGTATCTGAAGAAAGAGATAATCTCGCAGGCCCCTAATAAATCGACCGGACGAATTAATCTTGAAACAATCGGTACCTTCGCGACCAAATTGCTTTACTTCGACAGCACCGCCGACAACCGTATCCTGAGCGAGGCCTCTTCCGCTGTTTTATTAAAACAGGGCTTCCAGGAAGAAAAGCTTAACTATTTCTCAAGCTACAAAGGCGAGATACCGCACGGCACCTTGGAACGTGTGAAGAACGTAATTTCGGAATATAAGAAACAAGGAATAACCCCCGAGCTTCTCGAAATAGAGGCTGAGTCGCTCACCGGCTCGGAGAGAATTAAAGCAGAGGATATCGCGAGGGTCTTCAGGAATTATGAAAAAAAGTGCGCAGGACTTAACGTAAAAGAAATCGGAGACGTTTACAGGGAAGTTAACTCCCTCGGAGAGGCAGAGTTTGCGAAGAGATTCCGGGAACTTTATCCCGACGTGAATTTTGCGGTTATAAACGGCTTCGATGAATTCACGACACCGGAAATCTTAATAATTAATTCTGCTGCGGAAATTAAAAAACTCGAGCTGTTTCTCTCGTTCGATTATTTCTCCTACAACCCGCTGATGTTTTCGCATCTCGATAACTGTTACGGCAAGCTTGTCAAATACGGGTTCAGGGGAATTAACGATACTTCTCCCGCCTTTTATAATCAATTTCAGAACACCGTAAGACAGAAGCTTTTTCACAATGCGGAGAAGCTTACTTTCGGCGATGACAAAGACCGGATAACAAAAATTTCGGCGGGGAGCCGGGCTAAGGAAGTGGAACTTATCGCCAAGGAAATAAAAGAACTTATTTTAAGTGATGATATTGATCCGAGCAGCATCAGTGTCGTGTTCAATTTGATTAAAAATTATTCGCCTCTGATAAGGGATATTTTTACTCTTTACGGAATACCTTTCAATCTAACCGACAGATACCCGCTCAAGGAATCGTCCCCCGTGGTTTCGGTGCTGAATTTCCTGGAGATACTCGAGAATGATTTTTATTACAAAAATATTTTCAGGGCGCTCAGCAGCGGCTACGTTAATATCGAAGGCTTAGATCAATCCAATCTTTTAAAAGTCTCTGTTAATCTTAAAGTAATATCGGGATACGAGAACTGGCGGGGAACAATAAAAGACGCAATAGCCCAAAGCGGACGTAAAGATTATAACGAGGAAAACTTCAACGCGCCGGATAGTGCTGAACTTGAGAAGGCGCTTAACGATGTTGATAGAATTTACGAGGTGCTTTCCCCGTTCGATAAAAAAATGACAACAGCCGAATTCAACAAGAACCTTTCCGACCTTATAAACTGGCTTAATCTTCCTGCATTGCTTGTAAGTGAAAAGAGCAGCGCCGTGGAGAAGAACGTGAAAGCCGTTACTACTTTTATTGATGATCTTAAAGAGTTATTCGGACTTTTTAATCTCGAGTTCGATAAAAGTGAAAAGTTTCCGCTGAGATTTTTTCTTAATCATATCCGTACCGCGGTTTCTTCCTCACGTTATAACATAAAAGAAAAACCCGGCTACGGTGTGCTGGTAACTAATTTGAACGAGATAAGAGGATTGAAGTTCGACTACCTTTTTATCGGCGGGCTGTGCGACGGAGATTACCCCACACGCTATACTCCGGAAATATTTTTTTCCGGATCGTATAAAAGGAGTGATATTAATCATCAGACCGAGGAAAGGTACCGCTTCTACCAGTCGCTTTGCGCCTGGGACAAACACCTTTACTTATCATCCCCGCTTTACGAGGATAAAGCCGAGCTTGTGCAGTCAAATTTTTTGACCGAGTTTGCGGGACTCTTTGAATCCGCGGTAAAGGATGAAAGCGATTATTCCGGTACACTTTATTCGAAGGAAGAGCTTTTGATATACGCCGGTGAGGCGGGCGTCGATTCAGCCGCGAAAGAGTATTCTCATGAGGAAACAGGCATCGATTGGGAAAGCGCGGCCAGATCGGTAGAGGTAAACGAGCTCAGGACTGCCGATCCGTTCGCCGGATCGGAGTATACCGGATTTATTAAAGAAGATAAGGAAGCAGGAACTTCGGATAAGCTTAAAGAAATGTTAAAAAGGAATTACTCCATTTCCCAGCTCGAGACTTATGCCAAATGTCCGTATAAATATTTCGCCGAAAGAATACTAAATCTTAAACCGGCGGAAGAACCGACCGAGGAAATCGAAGCTTTCGAGATGGGCAGCCTTCTTCACTCGATACTTTATAAATTTTATTCCGAGGTTCGTACCCAAAATATAGTGATAAGCGGAGCCGGCGAGGAGCGTTTTAAATATTTGCAAAAGTTAATTTTCAATATAGCGGAAGATAAAATTGAGCAGGCAAATTTCAACTCGCCTCTGACTTTTTACGAGAAGGAGAAAATACTCGGCATCGGCGGAGACAGACGGAATTCGGTGCTGTTTAAATTTCTAAAAGCAGAAAGAGAGAACGAGGACGGTTTTGATCCTGAATATTTCGAGACCGGTTTCGGGGATATTGACGGAGTAAAAAGTGAAGATCTTAAAAACCTGAAAGCCGACGGAGTAAAAATAAGAGGGAAGATTGACAGAATTGATATAAATGCAGATAAGTCTGCATTTAAAGTAGTTGATTATAAATTGAGCGGAAGAAAGCCCAGTGCTTCGGATATAACGAACGGGATATCGCTGCAGCTTCCGCTTTATATGTACGCGGCAAAGGAAATGATCAAAGCTCAGCTTAATAAAGATTTCGAACCGGCCGGAGCGGAAATTTATTCGCTTAAATTTAAAGAAGATGAGTTCGGCAAGATTCTAATTAAAATTATAAGGCCGGGTAAAAAGATCCCCGCGGACGAGGCCGAGGAAATGATCATCGAATCGAACCGTGAAATGATTTCTATTTGTATCAATGCCGTTAAAGAATATGTGCAAAGCATTTCGGAAGGCAAGTTCAATCTCTCTACTTTAAGCGACCGCGAGAGCAAAGTCTGCCGGTTCTGTCAGTTTAGACCTATATGCAGAATACAGGAAGCAAATTAAAGACCCCGGTCACCATTTAAACCGATTCCTCCAAATTGCGTTGCGTTTAAATTTTTTCGTAAGTATTGTGAATTAAGAGTTTATATTTCTTTTACACTTACCCATTTTATGAAGCTATTAATATTTAATCTTTTTAATTATTCTATCTGTAACTGCGGTGCATGCGCAGTCATCAACAAAAAAGATTTCTGAAATAGAAAAAAAAGCTTTTGAGAAATCCGCATCAGTTAACCGGGTAATGTATCCCGGCGATCAGTCTATAGATATTACGTATTACAAGCTCGATCTCGATATAACTTATACCCCCCACTATTTAAAAGGCGCCGTCACCGTAAATGCAAAAAGCATTTCTCCTTCATTAAGCAATTTCTTCCTCGATCTTCAAAATACTTTGACGGTAGACTCCGTGGTTTTGGGAAGCAAACGATTAACTTTTTCACAGTCAAATGCACATCTTAATATCACGCTGGATAAAAATTATTCTACCGGAGAAGCTTTTTCGATTATAGTTTACTACGAAGGCGTTCCCGGTTCGAGCGGATTCGGCAGCTTCGAGTTCGGACAGCATAGCGGTCAGCCGGCAATCTGGTCGCTGAGCGAACCGTACGGCGCAAGCGACTGGTGGCCCTGCAAGGATACTCCCGCCGATAAAGCGGATTCTTCCGACGTATGGATTACCTGCGACGCCGGGCTTACGGCCGTCTCCAACGGATCGCTTGTTTCGCATACCACGAACGGCGACGGTACCGAAACATTCAAATGGAAAAATCATTATCCGATTGCGCAGTATCTTATATCCGTTGCTATTGCCGATTACCTGGAGTACGATCTCTACTTTCATTACAACAGCACGGACTCGATGCTGGTGCCTAACTATGTTTATCCGGAAAGTTTTCAGAACGCCCAAAAAGATCTCGATAAAACCGTGGATATGCTCGAAATTTTCTCTGAACGTTACGGACTTTATCCCTTCATAAAAGAAAAGTACGCGCAGGTCCAGTTCGGCTGGAGCGGGGGAATGGAACATCAGACCGCGACCTCGCTGGGCGGATTCGGCGAAAGTTTACAGTCGCACGAGCTGGCGCACCAGTGGTTCGGGGATAAGGTTACATGCAAGGACTGGCAGGATATCTGGCTGAACGAGGGTTTCGCTACTTATTCCGAAGCCGTTTACTTTGAGGCGAAAAACGGCGAACATTCTTACCGGAGCTATATGAACAGTATACTGGAGGGGGCAAAAAAAGCTAAAGGCTCTATTTACGTGCAGGACATTCAATCGATTAACGAAATTTTTAATTATAACCGGACTTACCTGAAAGGCGCATCCGTTCTTTATATGCTTAGAGGAATTGTAGGCGACTCGACATTCTTCAAAATTTTAAGAACGTATAATTCCGATCCCCGATTTGCATACGGCGTCGCGACTACTGTCCGATTTTGAATCGGTTGCGGAAGAAGTTTACGGATCGAGCTTAAAATATTTCTTCGATGAATGGATTTACGGGGAGAATTATCCGAAGTATTCAATGTACTGGAACTACGCTTCGGGAGCGGATAATAAATCGATGATCGATTTAAATATCTCCCAATCGACTAATACTAACCCGGCCTTTTTTACAATGCCCATAAAACTTCTGATCTCCACGAGTGCAGACGACACCACGGTTACGGTTTTCAACAATATGCAGAACCAGACATTTCATATAGAAGTGAACGGAGTTCCAAGTTATATAACTTTTGATCCTGATAACGATATTCTAAAAGAAATTACAATTACGGACACAACCGACAGGACAAAGCCGACGGAATTTGCGCTTGAGCAGAATTACCCCAATCCTTTTAATCCTTCTACAAATATTACTTATAAAATCCCGATAGTAGCCAAAGGCTATGTACCCGTAAAAATAATCGTATACAATTCTACCGGGAAACAGATTAAAGTTCTTTTCGACGGAGAAAAGGAAGCGGGAAGGTATCATCATCAATTTTAAGGGAGACGGATTAGCGAGCGGAGTTTATTTCTATACTCTTACCTCCGGAAGTTATTCGGAAACGAAGAAGATGATGCTTTTAAAATAAGGAAGAATTGACGAATTACCGGATTGGCGAACCTACCTGCGGGTAGGCAGGTTCGCGAATTCTGCTATCCGGTGATTCAATTGAATGACGGCGAAACGTGATTACAATAATATTACATTATCAAGACCGCGTAAAAGCATAGTTGCATGAGTTGTAAACCGGTAATTTTTAACCATGCATCCATGCTATGCATTCATTCATGCTTTTAATATTATCTCACCCTTTCAGGGTTTAATTTATTCATTTGTTTTAACACCGGGGCTTCGCCTCGGCCTGAGTTATTTCACTCCTTCGGAGTGAGTTTCTGAATTAAAAAAACAGTTAAAACGGCTGGAAAAGCAAAAACTTAATCAGCTGAAACTGTTTTACCAGTCTATAAGAGAGGTGTCGTTTTTAACGCGGAAGTTAAAGCTGTTATTTCCCGAAGGGAAAGTATATCTCAGCCAGGGGTGAAATCCCTGGATATAAGTCAACCAAAGTTCAATATTACCCTGAAAGGGTAACATAAAAAAGCGGATTAAATTCAAAGATTTGAAATACCTGCTTGCTGAAGATAATAAATGGAGTATGTATTTTATATGATTCCGAATCATATCATTCACGTTCCCCGGCTCTAAAATTATAGTGTATATTGCATCTTAATTTCATTTCTGTAAATTTATTAATAGTAAACATATAATTTAATTGTGTAACGGGGGAGCAATGAGAAAAATAGTTATCCTATCTATTGCCTGCTTAATTTTTAACACTTTACTATATTCTCAATGGGAACTAAGAAACAACAACCTTCCGCTTGAACAAAGCACTAGCTGGAGTATAGGTGCGTGCGACAGCAATTCTGCTGTTGTTTCTGTTGGATGGGGACGATCTTTATACCAAACAACCGACAAAGGAGAAAACTGGAGAAACATCACCCTTCCATATGATAATTTAGAAACGATTTCGATCTCTTATAAGGATTCCCATCATATTTGGATCGGTACGGGGAAGGGAGAAATATTTGCATCGAATGACGGCGGAAACAATTGGATTAAACAATTCGGCGATTCAACACTTACTAATTTTATGAATTATGTAGAAATGTTCGATCTTGAAAACGGAATTGCAATGGGGGACAGAGTACCCTCAACAGACGATAGAGCGGTAATACTTAAAACCTCTGACGGCGGATTAAATTGGATCTCCGTAAATTCGTCGCACATTGGAGGTAAATCCGCAGATACATGGAGACGAATAAATTACGTAAACGCCGACACCGGCTATTTCTACCCCTTGGGTCCAGATAAATCAACCATATATAAAACAACCGACGGTGGATATAATTGGGTAAAAACCCAATATGACAATACCGTACAGG
This sequence comes from uncultured Bacteroidota bacterium, assembly GCA_963787005.1. GTDB lineage: Bacteria > Bacteroidota > Ignavibacteria > Ignavibacteriales > Ignavibacteriaceae > FEN-1297. Next base: position 1,798 of record CAWBBX010000013.1, on the reverse strand, counting down.
TTTTGAAATTCTATGATGAAAGAATTGGTATTACTGTAACTACATCATATGATTTGACTACAGGTAATAATCTTAGAGTATTCGGCAGAACATTAAACGGCGGAACTAGCTGGGAGTATTTTCCCGACTCTTTTGTTCATGAATGGCCAAATGATGTAGAATTTCTTCCGGGCGATCCTTCAAAAGTTTGGTTTGTCAGTGATTCATCGCTATACTTTAGTTCCGATACAGGTCGAACCTGGACCGAGCAGAAGATTTATGACAGCAGTTTAAAAGGGCGCGATATTGTTTTCACGGATAAAAACCATGGCTGGCTTTTGTGCGACGACGGTAAAGTATTTTATACCTCTAACAACGGCGGAATAATAACCGGTATTAAGAATAATAAAACTGAATTACCGAAAAATTATTCTTTGCAGCAAAACTATCCCAATCCGTTTAATCCATCAACTGTTATAAGTTACAATCTACCGGTAAGCGGTAAAGTTGTTTTGAAGATATATGATATCCTCGGAAACGAAGTACTGACCCTGGTTAATATGGTACAAACGGCCGGAGGCCATCGAGTAGTATTTAACGCTCAACAGACTACAAACAGGCCTACCGTATTGGTAAGCGGAGTTTATTTTTATACACTTACCTCGGGAAGTTATTCTGAAACGAAGAAGATGCTCCTATTGAAATAAGGAATAATTGGCGAATTACCGGATTGGCGAATTCACGAACCTGCCTGCCGCAGGCGGGTTCGTCGATTAAGTGGTTCAATCAAATGAACGCGAAGCGTGATTAAATTAAGATGATATTATCAAGACTGCATGAACGCATGACTGCATGAATCGCAAACCGGTAATTTATAGTCATGCATCCATGCTATGCATTCATTCATGCTTCTAATATTATAATTTATATTGCATCTTAATTCCATTTCTGTAAATTTATAATAGTAAACATATAATTTCATTGTGTAACGGGGGAGCAATGAGAAAAATAGTTATCCTATTTATTGCCTGCTTAATTTTTAACACTTATATATTCTCAATGGGAATTGAGAAGCAACGGACTTCCTGTAGGAAGTAGCACCGGGTATTCCCTAGATGCAAGTTGACAGCAATTTCGCAATAGTATCAATACACTATAATATTGACGATTGTCCGGTACTTAAAACTGATAATGCGGGGAAGTATTGGGAAAAATTATCCTGGCCGCAAATTTTAGAGCCATATGGTGTTTTGTTTGTTCAAGAAGCGGCAGTTGACATATCGGCTTCGGATAGTAATCATATATGGCTTTGTACCGACATGGGGCGAATAATGGCTAGCGCTGACGGCGGTATAAATTGGACTATTCAATACCAGGATACATTGAAGACCAAGTTCTTTAATTATATTAGAATGTTTGATTCCCTTAACGGTATTGCAATGGGAGACGGAATAAAAATCTGATAGTCCGGCACTTTTTCTGTTTACAAACGATGGAGGTATTAATTGGACAAGTACAAATGACCCACCGTTCGATGGTGGCTCCGGCGATTTTTGGCGTAGACTTTCTTTCCATAATTCAGTTTCAGGTACTTTTTCCCCAGTGGATCCTTTCATGGTATTTATAAAACAAACGACGGCGGTACTACTTGGTTCAAAACGTCATTCAACTTGAACGTTTTATTAATGAAGTTTTATGATGATAATCTAGGTCTCATAATCTCTCCATCTACAGGTAGTTTCCCATGGATATTATCAAGGACAACAACAGGTTCAACACGTGGGATTCTTACGCAACTTCATTTATAGACTGGCCTGAC
>CAWBBX010000012.1:0-7201 GCA_963787005.1 uncultured Bacteroidota bacterium | reverse complement strand
TTTTGTCGTTACTTCGTTGCACGTATTGCTGCCACAAAAACAGTGCGCTCACAAATATTAGTCACCCGGTCGGCTAACCGTTCCAGGTTGTGGATGACCCATAAGAGCAGGTTGACGTCATCGATGATTACCAGGGTTGGCGATCATAGTGCTGACCAGTGTATTGTATACCCGGTTGTAAAGGTCGTCGACCAGGTCGTCTTCCATGGGGATCTGGCTGGCAACGGCAGCGTTCTCGTTGACGAAAGCCCCCAGAGCGCGGTGGAGCATATTGATGCCCAATTCCGCCATTTGTTCGATTTCGCGCATCGGAATGGGAATATCGGCGTCTCCCAAGCGGATCACGACCTTGGCAATCCCTTTGGCATAATCTCCCATCCTTTCTAACTCGGTGCTGATTTCCAGGAAGGCTGCCAGGGTGCGCAGGTCATGTGCCATTGGCTGCTGGGTTGCCAGGGAAATGACGATCGCGTTTTCAATCGCAAAACACTTTTCGTTAACATTGATATCATCGTGTAAAACCCGGCGGGCAAGGGGTATGTCACGCCGTTTGAGGGCGTCCAGTGCTGATAAATTTGCCTGCTCCACCATACTGCCTAAAAGCGATATCTGTTTTGTTTGGAAACAAAATCCATCGGAGTTTCAAGATTGAAGTCTGCCGGAGGATTCTGCCATCTCTTCGGCAGGTTCCAAGGATCTTTCTTACCGAAAGCGTAGTACCTGTTATACAAGCCGTAGAAAGTTGTATAGGGAGGAGCAACGGTTCCGTTGTAAGGGAATCCCTTTACAACACCGTCTGAAATTCTGAGCGTGAATGTGGCGTCAGGCGGAATCGACGTGCCGTACACTTCGAACAAGGCTTTTCCGAGCCCCTGGGAATAAGTCGACTCATCGGAGGTGATTTCTTTAATTCTTGCCTGGAGATCTGTTCTCATCTTTTCGGAATGAACGATGAAATAAATGAAAGGATCATTCGATTTATATACAGCCGCCGGCCCTTCTTTAATCAATGCTTTGAGTTTATCAAGATTCGTAACGGTTGAGTTGTTCATCATATAATCTACTGCCGCTTCGCCGGTCTTGCCGCCGGTCATCTGTTTGACGATATCGTTATCGCTGCCGAGATATCTTTCCATCCTTGCAATCTGATCTTTAAGAACCTCCCTGTCGAGTTCCTTATCTAGGTCTGCCGGGATAAGTCCGTTTATCGTAGTATCGAGAGCGGTACCTTTATATTCGGGTGCTCTCTGCTCTTCCGGCAGCTTCAGCTGATCGGATAGGGCGACAACGTCCTGCGCAACCAGGAAGTAATGTGAGCTTAATATAGGATTCAAATTAAGAGCGAAGAATTTGTTGGATATTCCTCTCAGCTCGTCTTGTGTTTTAGATATCTTAGCCCAGAGATCTCCGTATTGCGCATTAAGCTTACTGTTGGAATGAACGGCTTCCTTAAATTTCTTTTCGAAATCTCTTTTCTTCTGCATCAGTATCGGGTTTCTCAGACCTTTAAGCATTCCGGTATATGCTTTTTGAGAATTTGAAAATCCGAATAGCCTGTTTTGAAGATCGGCTTTTCTTTCCGGGTGTTCGGCGATGATCTTCGAATAAATGTGAACAAGCTCGTCAATTAAGTTAAGAGTTCTCGGATAAGAAACGTCTCTCATATATTCGAGCTGCGCAACGGTTTTAAGTCTGTCGGTGTGCCCGGGATTTCCTACGACAAAGACAGGTTCACCCGGCTCCGCACCTTTAGGACTCCAGTGAAAATAATGTTCCGTGTTAAGAGGCTTATCATTTTCGTATACTCTGAAGAAGTTGCAGTCGAGATCGTAGCGCGGATACGTAAAGTTATCATCGTCGCCGCCGAAGTAACCCATCCCGGCTTCGGGAGAAAATACAAGTCTTACGTCATTATATCGTTTATATCCGTACTCGGAATACTTTCCGCCGTTGTAGAGCGTAACGATCTGGATTCTGAGTCCGGTTTTTTCACCGTCTCTTTTTTGTATTTCTCTAATCACTTTATTCTTAGCGGATACTTTTTCTTCCGGGGTTTTAGCTTTATCTATCGCCGACTGAATTTCGTCTGTAACGTCTTTTATAAGCTCCAGCTGATCGACGTACAATCCCGGAACTTTTCTCTCATCCTGAAGAGTTTCGGCATAAAAGCCGTTGTCGAAAAGATCTTCGCCTTCTTTTGTTACTTTATGAACGCTTTCCCTGCCGCAGTGGTGATTGGTCATTACGAGTCCGTCTGCCGAAACAAAAGAGGCCGAGCAGTAATTTGCGAAACGGAGAGCAGACATACGCACATTATTTAACCATTTTTCGTCAGGACTGAAATTATATTCCTGTTTAAAATATTTGAGTGGCGGATAATCGAATGTCCACATTTTACCGGTATCGAACTTTCCGGCTTTAACCGTATCGAGTTTCAGCCAGCTGTTATTTCCATTACCGTTGTCCTGGCTTTGTGTCATCTGGCTTGTAGATGAGCACCCGGCCAGCAGCAGAAGGCTTAGTAAAAATACCGCGTGAAAACCAAAAGTTTGAAATAGTCTTTTCATAAGTCATCCTTTAGTGTGTTGTTAAACGTGCCTGTACTTTCTTTATAAAGTAAGTCCAGACCGGCAGCCCCTTGTGAGAAAGCGCCGTATTGAAATTTAGAATGTTTAAAAATATAATATCCGGAACCGTTGCTAGAAAACCGGGTGCCTTAGAGGAACGGCTCGGTAAGTGATATGAAAAATCGGTTATGTACATTAAAGAGTTATTTACGCCAGATTGTCGGACATTTTGGTTCAAGAAGTGAAAAATTATACACATTGCCCGTATATTTCAAGCGGTTTATCAGTTTTTAAAGCCGGTTATCACTATTAAATTGAAAATTCGTATCATGTTAAGGGTGAAAGAACTTAATTTTTGAGGGTATTAACCGGAGTCCCGGTTTAAGTGCAGTTTACCGGAAGCTGTTATCGAAGACATACATTACATCCCGCAATAACCGTATTTGCTGCTAAATTGGTTCGGTACGACACTCTTTCCCAGTGCAGTATTTAAATCTTAACCGCGCCGGCTCAAATATATGAGTCGGGCTGGTACAGCGGTTCGATCTCCCATTCATCTTCAATAGTTCCTACGCAGTGAGAGCATTTCGGAACGTTGAAAACTACTTTTTCTTCGCTGGGCGTAGCTCGTACAAAATTTAAAATGGTTCTGCAGCTCGAGCACTGTACTATGTGCGAAGTGGTGGTTTTAGTACTGCATTCTGGACAAATGAAGCCCAATTCACCCGGTGTCTCATTCGGATTTACCAGGAAAATAGAGTTACATTTAGAATTGTTACATTTTGCGAAGTGCCACTTAACAGTATCATTAGTAGCGATAATTCTCTCCCTCATATTTTTGATTGCCTAACATAAATAGTATTATAGAAAAAGTCTATTGAAAAATAATTCTCTTTTATTTTTTTGCTCACTTGAAACAGTGAAATAATTTCATAAATTGAATGATCCAAATTTAACACACGGCGTCTTGCCATGTAATTCAATTAAAATTCTACGATATATTTTTCAGTTTCATCTCAATATAATCATCACGGAGATGTATAATGGACAGATTAAAGTGCTTTAAAGCATACGATATAAGGGGAAAAGTTCCTTCTGAACTTAGTCCCGAATTGGCTTATAAAATAGGAAAAGCTTTCGCAAAATTGACAGGTGCGGAAAAGATCATTATCGGTCACGACGTGAGGAAATCCTCCGAAGCTATTTCGGACGCTCTTTCGAAGGGACTTACGGAAAGCGGCGTTGACGTTTACGACATTGGGCTCTGCGGTACTGAAATGATATACTACGCAACTCCGGCTTTCGAGGCTGACGGCGGCATTATGATTACCGCAAGCCATAATCCGCCGGAATACAACGGAATGAAATTTGTTAAGAAAGGATCAGTCCCGGTAGGCTACAATTCCGGCCTTAACGAGGTGGAAAAGATGGTTCTCGAAGATGATCTGCCACCGGTAAGACAAGAGCCGGGCAATGTTTATAGGCACAACGTCATGAACGGATTCATGGATCATCTCAAAAAATTCTATGATCCGCTCAAAATTAATCCATTTAAAGTTGTGGTAAACGCGGGCAACGGGTGTGCCGGACTCGCGCTAGACGCTATCGAGGGAGATCTCCCCGTAAAGATGATAAAAGTTTTCCACGAACCGGATTCCGAATTCCCCAACGGCGTACCTAATCCTCTTTTACCGGATCACAGGCAGTCAACAAAGGATGCTGTCATGTCTAACAACGCCGATCTCGGTGTAGCGTGGGATGGAGATTACGACCGCTGCTTCTTCTTCGACGAAAGAGGAAATTTTATCGAAGGATATTATATAGTCGGACTTTTGGCCAAATCGATCCTTAAAACTCATCCGGGAGAGTCTATTGTGCACGACCCGAGGCTCGTCTGGAACACGGTTGAAATAGTTAAGAACAGCGGCGGCAAGGCGGTTGAGTCTATAAGTGGGCACGCTTACATTAAACAGAAAATGCGGGAAGTAAACGCCGTGTACGGCGGCGAAATGTCGGCCCACCATTACTTCAGAGATAACGCATATTCCGACAGCGGTATGATCCCGTTCCTGTTGGTTTTGCAGCTTATGTCTGAAGAAAATAAAAAATTATCCCAATTGGTTGATGAGATGGTGCGCGATTATCCTTGCTCGGGTGAGATAAACTCGGAGATCGATGACCCGGCCGGAAAGCTGAAAGAGATAGAATCGATATACTCAGACGGTAACATCGATCATACGGACGGTTTAAGTGTTCAATACGAAAACTGGAGATTTAACCTGAGAATGTCCAATACCGAACCTATTATCAGGCTGAATGTGGAAAGCAGGGGAAACATCGATTTAATGAAGGAAAAGACGAAGGAGCTTTTGAAGATAATCCGGTCTTAATTTTCTAGAGATTTGGAGTTAAGACAAAAAAGGCGGATCATTTATCCGCCTTTTTGAATTAATAACTACGGTTACGCGGCCATCCTTCAAGGTTTTATCTAACAATTGCGGATTTTAAGTAACTTCCGCTAATAAATTAATTTTCAACCGGAACGATCGTAATCGGGACTTTCATCTTTTCCCAGACCATGTTAACAACCGCCGAATTAACACCACCTTTTGTATCTACTTTCATATCGGTAAAAGTATATGACAGCCATTCGTGCATCGGGTGGCTTTGCGGTTTAATTTTAAATCGAAGAGCATCCTCGGCTTCGTTGTATTCGAAAGCGCCCCATTGATCGGCAACCTTGTTGAATATCACCGTCCACTCCCCCTTGGTAGGTATTAGGAAGAAACTGTAAGAGCCGGCATTTAACTTATGCCCGTTAACTTTTACATCTTTTCCGAAAGTGAACTTCGTAGCTTCGTTCGCACCGGCGCGCCAGACCTTGTTATATGGCACTAATCCCCCCCATATCTTCCTTCCCTTTACTCCCGGGCGGCTGTAAGATATAGTGATGTCGGTTAGACCGATAGTCTGGGTGATAAAAGCTTTCGGACTAACCCTGACTTTTTTATTCCAATCGGGAACGGTCTGATTATTTTTCTGCGTTCCCTGCTTCAACCCCATACTGCCGTTCTTCTTATCCTGTGCATTTAGATTCATCAGCGAAATCAGAAATATTATAACAATAGACAGGATCAACCCGCCGGACTTCACACCTCTCCTCATTAATCTCTCCCTTTCTTATTTAAATTATTAGTATTATTATCGTTTTCGAGCCGGCCGATTCAATAAATAAATCGCCGGGATTTTCGCCGCACTATAATTTAGGAATTATTGATTAAAATTCATCAATATTTTTCGTGAAATATTATTTCCAATAAATTCTAAGAAAAATCTTATGGCTGTTAAAGAAATACTATTGCTCGGCAATCCGAAGCTTTACGAGGTTTGTGAACCGGTTAATAATAACGAATTAATTTCTTTTAAAATCATCGGTGGACGATCTCCGGGATACGCTTCTGGATTTCCGCAAGAAGCAAAACGCCGGCCGCGCGGTTGCCGCCCCGCAGATAGGAGTGATGAAGAGAATCGTTTTTATGATGATAGATGAGCCGGTTGTATTTGTAAATCCTGTGCTCGATAATTTCAGCGATGAGACATTTGAGCTCTGGGACGACTGTATGAGCTTCCCTGATCTGCTGGTAAAAGTCCGAAGATTTAAAAGCTGCACTATCAGTTATAAAGACGACAATTGGAACGACAAAAGCATGGAATTAAACGGAAGTTTATCGGAACTTCTTCAGCACGAAGTTGACCATCTAAACGGAATTCTGGCTGTTGAAAGAGCAATAGATAACCGGTCTTTCGCATTAAAAGGACAAGTGGAATTCGAAAGGACTTTTCCCGTTTAACCCTGAAGCTCTTTCATAATTTCGATTACCTTATCGATATCTTCCATTGTATTGTAAAAATGGGGCGACAGCCTTAACATTCCCTCTCTTACAGCGGAGTTAACATTTCTTTCGGTGAGCTGCTTAAATAAAGTCTCTGCCTGCGGATGTTTGAAGCTTACTATTCCTGCAATGTTGGAGTTTTCGCAATCCTTTAAAATAGGTTCAATGCCGATCTCCTGAAGCTGTTCTATTAAATACCTCGAATTTGCGAGTACGTTCTTTTCCGCCTCATCGAATCCAAATTCTTTAAACAATTTCAGCGACTCGTTAAGCGCGAAGACTCCGAAAGTATTAATAGTTCCCGCTTGAAATCTATCCGCGGTATCTTTCAATACCAGATTATACGAAAGAAGATTCCATGCATCTTCCACACTCATCCAGCCTACATACTTAGGTTCAATCTTATTCTGCAGTTCATTCGAAATATAAACAATGCCGAAACCTTGAAGTCCGAGCAGCCATTTCTGAGATCCTGCAGATAGAAAATCAATATTACATTTTTCCACATCAAGTCCTACGGCTCCAAGCCCCTGAATAGCATCTACGGAAAAAATTACTCCCTTCTCCCTGCAAACCTCGCCTATTTTTTGCAGATCGACCCTGTACCCTGTAAGAAATTGCACATAGCTTATTGCCACGAGGCGTGTATCTTCTTTAATACCGGAAATAACATCTTCCGCGGTTACCCTGCCGTTCTTTGATTTTATAAAATCAACTTTTACTCCTTCCTTCTCCAGGTTC
>CAWBBX010000011.1:0-30559 GCA_963787005.1 uncultured Bacteroidota bacterium | reverse complement strand
TTATCAAAGGCATTATTCAAGGGGAACCGAGCTGCATGATTCCGTCAATATTTCACCAGCCTTATTGTTTCTAAACCAGATTAATTGGAAGCTGAAAGACTTCAAACATGAAGTAAATGAAAAATTGTTCATCGACTTTATAGTTTCTAATATAGAATTTCAGACCAACATAGAAATAGTAAGTCTGAATAGTCTTCACTCACTTAATTATAATATAATTAAAGGAAACGAAGAAGATAAAAAGGGGAAGATCCTTGCACAGCTCTCGGTAAATCTGGACGGAGTAGATTACGAGAGGGATGATCTAATAGTAAACTTTAATACGCTGCATGTTTTCCTGGAGAGACTCTTCAAACTGAATATTGAAACGGAATTAAGCGTAGGCGACAGCCTTGCGCTAAAGAATCTGCTCGATGGACTCATGAGCGGGATAAAAAATGAACTTGATCACGTAAACAGTCTCCTATTTATCTTCTTCGACAAATTAACAGGGATCAAATTAAAAAACGACGACCGCTGGGAAGACGTTCCGGAGCCGGTATCGATCAAAAAAATAAAATTGATAAATGCCAAATAATTTGAATAACCTAATGCCTGGCGTACAGAACGTCTCTCTGGAGGGATACGAAAAATTTCTTCAGTTGCCGGATCGTAATCCGCTGATGCTTATTAATAAGGGGGGAACTATTGTTTACGCCAACAATACCTTCAAGCACATTTTCTCCATTGATGAAGGGCGTAAGTTTAATGAGCTTGAAACCGAGCCGAATATCGCGAACTTCCTGACGGTTTTAAGCGGCAGCACTTCAACACATTTTCATTTCGATCTTTTCCTTTCGCCGAAGTACCAGCTCAGCAGCTACGAGTACAACGTGGAAATGGAAAAGATTGTAATCGACAAACAAGAATATTTCGTCATTATATTTAAGTCCTTGGAAGAGAAAGCGAAGTTGGAAGAAAAAATAAATAATCTTCACAACGCGCTTGAGTACGGGGAAGTGCCGGTTATAATTACCGACGAGCACGGCTACGTTAAGTACGCTACCAGTTCCTTCGAAAAGATACTCAATACGGATATAGAGATAATATATAAGCAGCCGATAACCAACGCTCTGTCTTCGCGTCTCAATCATGAAGAGCTTAAGAAAGTTGAAGAAGCCATTACAAACGTTGACACCTGGAAGAAAACAATATCCGGTTTAGAAGAGGGACAGAAGCTGACATTCAAGGAATTGAAGCTTAATCCCGTATACCGGGGCGGTAGCGAGGCTCTCAGCTTTATTTTAACCGCAAACGATATAACAAATTATATTCTAAAGAATCAGTTTATTAAGAAATCGGAAAAGCGGTTAAAATCGATTATCAATAACATATCCGATCTGCTGCTCATCGTTAAAAAGAAGAAAGATTCGGTGCAGTTCGAAACCGCCAACGATAATTTCTGCCGGATCTTTAATGTCGATAAGCATCAGGCATACAGGCAGAGACTTGGAGAAGTTCTCGATAAAACCCTTTACGGGGAAGTTAATTCCAACATCAAAAAATTCGATCAAGGATTTAACGAATACGTTGAGTTCATTCATAACGAAGCCAACACAAAATACTACTCGGTTAAGATAACTTTTATTGAAGATTACCAGGAAAATGAAAGACTGTACATTATAAGTCTTAAGGATATTACCGACCAAAGAAGATACGAGGAACAGCTGAAGAAAGCATACGAGAAAGAAATACAGCTGAACAAGCTGAAGACCTCTTTCCTCGAGAATATGTCGCATGAGATAAGAACGCCTTTTAACGCTATTATAGGATACTCGGAAATAATAGACGACTGCCTTGAAAGCGGCGATTTCGAAACTCTGAAAGACCTGGCTGTATCGGTAAGAGAGGTGTTAGACAGAGTTCTTAACCTGTTTACTAATATTGTAGAAGTATTTCAGCTTGAGGCGGGCGAAGCTAAGATAGATTTTACAAAACTGGAAGCGGCCAAACTGCTGAGAGGTGTTTACGATAAAAAGCTGAAAGAAGCGGCCTCGAAGCGTCTTAAATTTTCTTTGAATTTGGAATGCGGCGTCGCGTTTATCGAGTCCGATCACGTAAAGCTGGAAAAAATAGTCAGCTCGCTTGTAGACAACTCGATTAAGTACACCTCAAAAGGCGAGGTAAGTATGCATACCGAACTGAGGGGCGATAAATTAAAAGTCGTTATATCCGACTCCGGTAAGGGCATAAAGACGAGCGAGATAAACAGAATGCTGATGCCGTTCGCTCAGGAGAAGGAAGGCTACACCAGGGATTACGAAGGGGCCGGCCTTGGATTGACGATTGCCTACAAATATACCCAGCTTCTTGGCGGGAATATGCAGATAGACAGCAAGGAAAACGAAGGAACGAAAATTACTCTTACTTTTCCTGTTAAAGCCTCGGAATTTCAAATCGTATAAAAGTTAAATTTTAAAAATCAGCTTTCCGGATCTTCTAATTTAAATCTTAGTCTTAACACACCGTCTTTATAATCCGTAGAAATAATTTTGAAGCCGTTAATTTCCGATGTAGACTGCACGTGGCTACCGCTGCACGGGCAAGAATCGTAGTAGCCTATATCTATTATTCTAATTCTGTCTCCGGCGTCGTCAGGCAGTCTCTGAAGATTGTATTTTGTCTCGGCTTCGTCTCTGCCTATAAATTTTTCGGTTACCCGCAGATCGGAACCTATAACGTTGTTCACTCTTTTTTCAATTTCATTTCTCTCTTCCGGCGTCAGGTCCCTGTCGAAGTGATAATCGCATTTCGATTTTTTCTTTTCGATATGCGCGCTGAAAGAGCGTCCCTTCCCGAACATTCTAACCATTGTCTGATTTAATATATGTTCCGCCGAGTGCATTCTCGGATCGTATTCCTTACTCATATTTCCTTTGTCAATTATTAAAAAAAATTATCAACTATATAAATGCTAACCAAATATTGGGATGCATGATTGCATGTATGCATGTTAAAATTATTCCCATGCATTCATGCTTTCCATGCACCCACGCTTTCCATGCATCCACGCTTCTTCTTTCATTTCTTTATCTCGCCCCGCCACGACCACATGCTTGTGCCGATATAATTAGACGCCTTTACTCTCCAATAAATAGGGAAGCCTGCCGTAAGGTTTTTTACAGTATAGCTGAATCCGTGGATGTTCTTCTGATCTACTATTACACCGGAGAAAAGCGAATCGGAAGATACCTGAAGACCGTAGTACTCCGATCGTGCGGCCGGTCTCCAAGAAAAAATGAAATCCGTAGAGTCGGTGTCAGATACTTTCTTCGCGCCCGCAAGAAGCGGAACGGCCGGGATTTGATCCGGGGGATTCATCAAATACCTTCCGATAGTCTCAAGAAGCGGTTGACCGTAGCCGTCGAAATCCTGTCCCAGCGCCCATACAATCGCGCCTTTCAAATCATTATCCAGGATGTAAAAACATTTTCTTTTTATAGAATATTGATCATCGAAAGAAATTGTCTTTTCACCTTTCGGATCTTCCAGATAAGGAGTCTTGCTAACCGGGTCCCATTTGTAGTTCCACCCATTTATTTCGTAACCGCTTATATCGAAGTACAGAGTATTCGCGCCGCCTTTGTTCGGGGAATAGAGAAGATTTGAATTAAATACCTGTCCGTAAAAAGCCATGCCGATGCACAGCTTATCCCGCGGCACGCCTTTGCCAATATAATAATCAACGCTTCCGTCGACGGAGCCGCAGCTGTCGAGCGGTGAAGAGTAAAGCGGCGAGTTATGTCCGCTGTGATTCGACCATTGTCCGTGAAAATCGTAAGTCATAATACCGAACCAGTCGACATACTTCTCCAATTCCTTCACGTCGAAGCCGTTTCTATAATCTTCGGAAGGCAAAGCCATCGTTAGATATTTAATGCCCGCTTTGTTGAAGGCGCTCCTCATCTCCGAGACGAGAGCGACTAGATTTTTATTGTCCTTTTTTACCGGGTATTCCCAATCTACATCCGCGCCGTCGTAATTGTTATCAGCGCAGAATTTAACTAGCTGATCTATGAAATTTTTCCTTAACCCCGGATCAGCGGCGGTAGGGCGGAAACCTTTATCGTGTCCCCAACCGCCCAAAGAAATCAGAACCTTTACACCGTGCTTATGAGCTTCGGAAATTAAATCCGGGTAAAGAAAGTTTTTGTCTACTACTAGATTACCGGAAGAGTCGGGCCAAATAAACGCGTGGCAGATATGTGTGAGGTTTTCGTACTCAATTTCTGATGCGGGATAATAATACCGGGAAAAAGTCATGTAGTAGCAGACCGCAACCTTTCTGCTGCTTTGGCCGAAGAGATTAGCGCTGCCGAGCAAAGTTACGGAGGTGAAAAATATTATAAAAAACATTCCGACGCGGTGCAGCATATATTTTACTCGAAATTATTGTAGGAAAAGCGGTACACGGATGCGGAGAAGCCGCCGGTTTTCAATTATGAAGTAAAAATAATAAAGTAATTCTCTAATTCAAAAATAAGCCCGCAGGTTCTTCTACCCCTTTTTTATTGTTATAAAGGGAGTTATAGGGATCTATAAAATACATTATTCCTTTTGCTGCCGGTTTGCGTCGTATCGTCTTTCTGAATTTTCTTGCTACAATTTAATTTAAAAGCTATTTTATAGTTAAACGTTTAACTAAATACGGTTGTAAGCTTAAATAATGTTATTTTTTCGTATGTATTTCGAAAACATTATAGCAATCGCATAGAGTAAGGCTGAACCGTTCCGCGTTTCTGTCATCTATTAAAGAATGCCGCGTAAAATGGAAAGCCGCAGCCCGGACATTAGATTATGAAATTCCGTTCTCACCGGACAATGAGGCTCGTGAAAGGAAATACCTTGCAGAGGCAAATATTATATCTTATAATCTTCATTAATACCGCAGTATTATTGTTTCCCGTAAATAATCTATCAGCGCAGCAGATCGTCGACAAGCATAAGGGAAACCACAATTACACCAAGAAGGGATTAATGGACGGTAATCTTGCGGAGACGGTATTTTATAATTTCGGAGAGATTGCCGATTGGCAAAACGATCCTCAGCAGAGCGGAGTGTGGCCGAGGGGAACAGACCATACATATGTTGACGGGGTTGCCGTTATTGTACAGTCCGAGGCAACCGATCCCGCGGGGAAAAAAATACACCCGCTCGAATCTAATTATTACGAGAATACACGGTACAATCCCGCTACGGGTATTACTTACGGATGGTGGCCTCTGCCCGGCTATGCAAATCCGTCACAGTCGAGCGTGGCAAGAAGCGATGATCCTCTTACTTGGCCCTCCGCCTGGCCCGACAGGGCATCTGACTGGAATAACTCCTGGAACGGATTCTTCGGCAAGGGTGTGCTTAACGCCGATCTAGAGACTTACTTTGTGTTCGACGATAACGAAGACCGGCAGTACATTGAGTCGAATAATTTTTATCCCGATTCGGAAGACTCGACGCGCGGCGGTCTCGGTATGCAGGTGAAGGCACGCGGGTTTCAATGGTCGCAGGTGCTCGCCGAGGACGTAATTTTTTGGCACTATGAAATTACCAACATGGGAACGACCGATTATCCGAAATCACTTTTCGCGCAGTACGTCGATTGGGGAATCGGCGGATACGAAAGCACGGGAAACAACAGCGGCGACTACGATGAAGTACTCGATATTTCTTATGCCTGGCTTGTAGGTGTTGACGTCGGGATGCCCGGCAACTGGAGCCCCGTAGGCATGGCGGCGTACGCTTTCCTGGAAAGTCCCGGAATCTCGGATGACGGTATAGATAACGATCACGACGGATTAACCGATGAGAAGAGGGATAATACGGCGGAGAATTTCATTTCCAATCCGCTGAATGATCCATTCCTGCGCGACGTTCAGCAGGATACGGTAATGTTTAAGACTTTCTACGGCTATTCATGGAGACCTCACTGGGATGCCGACGAGAACGCCAACTGGAGATCTTACACGGATCTTAATAAGAACGGAAAATGGGATGAGGGCGAGCCGCTGAATGATGACGTTGGCAGCGACGGAATCGGTCCTTTTGATACCGGCTATTCAGGTCCCGACGCAGACGGGACCGAGGGTGACGGCAAGCCCGAGCAGGGCGAACCTGACTTCGGCATTCTAGATAAAGACGAATCTGATCAGCTCGGACTAACGGGTTTTTCTATTTTTGCCGTTCACGATTATGAGCTTCACAACGACGAACAGAACTGGAAGGCGCTGTCGGGACTTCCCTCACCTCACGGACAAACTTTGCTGAATGTTAATCTTGCCAATTATTTTTCAAGCTATCTCTTTCACATGAACGGAAGAAAAACATACTCTAATCAAACCGGAAGCTTACAGGATGAAGGCGAAACGCAGAGATTTTCAATGGCGCTAATCTTCGGAATAGATAAACAGGATCTGTTTAGAAGGAAGAAAACAGTTCAGTCTATTTATAATGCCAATTATCATTTTGCCAAGCCTCCCGAGAAGCCGACTTTGCACACGGTAGCCGGCGATCATAAGGCTAACGCTTTACTGGGACGACAGGGCAGAGCATTCTTTCGATGCCTTCTATCAGAAGTACAATTTTGAGGGATACAAAATATACCGCTCCACCGAAGCGAATTTTCTGGAAGATAAAGTTGTTACCGATGCTTTCGGAAAGGCAACATTAATAAAGCCGATCGCGCAGTTCGATCTGCGTGACGGACTTACGGGACTATTCCCTATAGACGTTAACGGCGCTCACTATTATATAGGTGACGATTCCGGAATAAAACATTCGTTCGTAGATTCAACGGTTGAGAACGGGCAGACATATTACTATGCCGTAGTTGCGTACGATCAGGGATTTATGACCACGGCGGTTAACGGTGAAGTACAGGGTATCCCGCCGAGCGAGAACACAACAATAATAAAGGTAGACGTTAACGGTAACGTAAAAACCGATATTAACACGGCGATGGTTATTCCGAAAGCGCCCGGCGCGGGATACGTATCCCCCAAGGTTCAAAACCCGGATGCAAGCGGTCCCGGCACCGGTTCCGTATCGGTAACGGTACTCGATCCTGATTCGGTCAGGAATTATAACACATACAGGCTCGAGTTTGAAAACCACTCTGCGTTTAACAATAATTCAAAACCTTTTTACCGGCTGGTAAATTATTCTTCGAAAGATACGTTGGTGCCGTTAACACAATTCGACGGGGAAGAAATACAAACTCCAGTCTTCGACGGCATTAGTCTCGACGTTAAAAACGATACATCCGTTATAATAAATACCGAAAAAACCGGGTGGCTTACGGGAAGCAGCAACTACAGGGTTGAGACGGGATTTGACAGCAGGTTCGCTGCGGCGTATCAAAGCAAGCGGGTTAATATTCCTGCCGACTTCGAGATAGAACTTACACAGCCGGGACAGGGTGATACATCTTATCCTTCTTCCAGCTTTTCGAAACCCTTGCCCTCTAACATTATTGTTAAGGACCTAACCGACAAGATCGATCACATGCAGTTTATCTTCAGAGATGAGGATAATAACGGAATATTCTCGGCGGGCGACGCAATATTTATTGTATGCGGAGATTCAATAGATCAGAAAGCCACAAGTTTCAGGGATCTTCACGTGGGCTGGTCGGTTTCTCTTCAAATTGATACTACGATTCCGCAGGACGCCCAAATAGCACCGGAGCCGGGGGATGTTTACAGGGTATTCACAACGAAGCCTTTCAGGACGGGAGAATACTATCAGTTTACAACACAGTCAGCGTATTTCGACAAATCAAAGTTTGCCCAGGATCTTAATAATGTAGCGGTCGTGCCCAATCCTTACGCGGGCGCGGCGTCGTGGGAGCCTTCACAGAATGTAGAAGGAAGGGGTGAGAGACGCGTATATTTTATTCACCTTCCGGCTAAATGTACAATCAGAATTTATACTATGGGCGGCAATCTTGTACAGACGCTTTACCACGACGCACCGCTGACCGACGGTCAGGAGCGGTGGAATCTAGTGTCAAAGGACGGTATGGATATTTCCTTCGGGGTGTATGTATTCAACGTGGAAGCACCGGGACTCGGTTCGAAGACCGGCAGGTTCGCGGTGATCAAATAAATAACGGGGATTAAAATTCAAAAGAATTTTTTACGAACTCATTTTTCTCGGAGATCTTAATGGAACGAAAAATTAATAAATCCTTATTCCTCTTCTTATTAAATCTTAATACCCTGCTTTGTCTTATTCTCATGCGGGAAGAAGGAAGGGGCGGTGAACAGGGAAAATGAATTAAGCGTGAGCTTTAACGGCAACGCCAAGGTTTCGGTAGGCAGCCCGTATGTCGGCGTCGAATTCCATCACAGTTCTATAGTGCCGCAGCGGATCAGCTTTTATTATCCTGTTGCAAACAGCATTGATCTCAGTACCGATTACTGGTACAGGGACACGACTTTTATAATGGCGCTCGGACTGCAGATCGGAAACGGTTCCCGGCAATGGCTGGGCCTGAAACCTTATGAGTACAATCTAACTCCATACAAAGTTTCTTTTCATAAGGAAGACAGCTTAAAATCTGTTAAGGTAACCTATCAATTCTGCAAAGATAAACCGGCCATGGTTATTACTTATGAAATTACTAACCTAAGCAAGAATTCAGAAGAATACCGTTTCTATACGCATTTGGAAACTTCACTGAAGACCTGTCATACTTACGCGCTCAAAGATAAAGCTGCCACTTCATTCGATAAGAACGGCAGCACAATTTACGCCGACTTTAATGATATAGGAACTCAATATGCGAGTGTATTTGTAGCTAACGCCGGTGAAACTCCCGAAAGTTATAATACAACCGGCGATTTGAACAACTCCAGAAAGCCTGCCGGCGATTACTGGTATGAACACGGCAGTCCGCTCCCGGAAAAGGTATTGGATAAAGATAATCCCGGCATACCTGCGGCAGAGTTTATGTACAAGAAGAATCTGGCGCCCAACGGAACATTGAAGGTTGTACAGATTGTAGGTTCAAGCAAAATTGACGAAGCTGGCGGGATCGTAGATTATCTATTAAAAAATTATAAGAAAGAAGTTAATGATTATGAGAATTACGCTCTGAAGAAATCGTTTGACGACGGTAAGTTCCATACCGGAATTAAATCGATCGATCATTCGGCACAGTGGTCGAAGGCTATACTCGCGGCTAACAAGCATTATATCGACGGGGATATCATCCCGATGCCGTGTCCCGCCGAATATAATTTCTACTTTACACACGATGTGCTGCTGACCGATCTGGCAGCGGTCAACTTTGATCTTCCGAGAGTTAAGCACGATCTAAAATTTGTTGCGGCGCATTCGAGTGCGGACAAGGTTATTCCGCATGCGTTTTACTGGAAGGACAGCGCATACGTAACAGAGTACGCCGACGCGGATAACTGGAACAACTTCTGGGTAATCATTACAACGGCAAGTTATCTTCGTCATTCGAATGATACGAGCTTCGCGAATTTTATGTATCCGTATTTAACCAAGAGCCTTGAGAACGCGCTTCATACGAAGAAAGCCGACGATGTCATGTGGTCGTACAGACCCGATTGGTGGGACATCGGGAACAACTTCGGCCCGAGAGCTTACATGACGATACTGGCTATCAAATCGTTGAGGGAATATAATTACATTTCTACCGTACTCGGCAAAAATCCGCAGACGCTACTCGAGAACGACAAGTTGGCTGACAAAATGGAATCAAAACTAATTCCCGTTTTCTGGAGCGTCAAGTATAATTATTTGATGAGCTATTTCAACGACGGCAAGATCGATCCGCATTATTATATCGGTTCTCTGCTCGCCGCCGATTACGATATGCTGGATAAACAGCACACCGATCTTCTTCTGCAGACTACGAAAGACAAACTTCTTGATCCTAAGGTGGGAGTTTATACTGCTTTTCCGATGGACTTCCTGAAATTCAAAAAGAAGCTGGGCTACGGAGATGAAGTCGGCAAGCCGTACTACTATTTCAACGGCGGTATCTGGCCGCAGGATAACTCGTGGTACGCATCGGCACTCGCGGCTAACGGAAACAAGAAGGAAGCTTTCGATTTTATAAACAGGACCATGACTCTCGAAGGAATAATGAACGGTCCGAACGGCCAGCCGGCGATGTACGAAGTGAGAAACGCGGACAAGAATAATCCGGCAGTGTACGGGTCGGTGGACAAGCCGCAGTTTATGTGGGCCGGCGGATGGTACTTGTACAGTGTATATCATCTCTTCGGAATAAACGAAAACGATTGGAACATTTCGTTTTCTCCTTATCTCGCGCCCGGACAAACATCGACGGAATTCAGTCTTAACGCTTACGGCGAAAATCTTCTTGTAAAAGTTACAGGCTCAGGGAAATATATAAGATCGATCAAGTACGGCGACTCGGCTTATCCTTCCGCCGTAATTCCCTCAAGCCTCTCAAAGGTGAAGAATGTAAATATAATGCTCGGAGAGCCGGATTTGCCTTATCTCAAAAGAACTAACTCTGCGCTTATTGGTTGTTCTTACAACGGTGCAATGCGATCGCTTAAAACGGTGCTTTCCGCTTTCCCTGGACATAATAACAGCGCAGTCTTGATCTCAACTTCAGAGCCTGCGTCCGTTACGGTAGACGGTAAACCCGTTTCTTCTGAGAGCGTGTCTGTGGAAAAAACCGGAAATGTGTTCAGTACTACCGTTAAGTTCGAGCAAAAGAAAAAGGATACGGATTTAACAATAGTATTTAAATAAAAATCCGCTCAAACGATTATCTCCCCCGCTCAAGAGGGGGAGATAGCTTTCTTCTAAAACGCTCTGCAGAAAATTGCCGCAAATAGACTTTTACACTCTCGATTAACTTAAGTAAATTAAGACAATAGAAATATTATAATTTTGATATCGGAGAATAAATGAAAACGCAGCAGATAGGAAACACTCCATTGGAAACGACACGCATAATATACGGTTGCATGAATATTGCGTCGGGCATGGAGGACGCAAGCCTAGCCGATGAAGAGAAAAAAAGGGAAGCGCGTGTTTCCGTAAACGCGGCGCTCGAGCAGGGAATAAATATTTTCGATCATGCGGATATTTACGGAAAAGGAAAGTCGGAAGAAGTTTTCTCCGGGATATGGGACGATCATCCGAATCTAAGAGAAAAGGTATTTCTTCAATCTAAATGCGGAATAAGGTTTGCCGGCGACTCGGGACCGGATGCGCCTCACAGGTTCGACTTCAGTTACGCGCACATAATAAACTCGGTCAACGGAAGCTTAAGAAGATTGAAGACAGATTACCTTGACGTTCTGCTTCTGCATCGACCTGATCCGTTGGTAGAGCCCGAAGAAGTTGCTAAAGCATTCGATGAACTATATAGAAGCGGCAAGGTGAGATTTTTCGGGGTAAGCAATCACTCGGCTGTGCAGATTCAATTTCTTAAAAAATATTTAACCCAGCCTATAATTGTTAACCAGATGGAACTGAACCTGCTCCATTCCGATTTGATCAACGCCGGAGTGGTATCGAATCAAAGGCAGCCGGCGACGATGATACGCGGAGACGATACTTTGGAATACTGCCGTTTGAATAATATTACGGTACAGGCATGGTCTCCTCTGGCGAAGGGAGTTCTTTCCTGGCACGAAAGGGAACAGCACGATCCTAGGATTAGAAAAGCTGCGTCCGTTGTTAACGGAACCGCGCGGGAAAAAGGTGTCCCGCCCGAAACCATATTGGTGGCCTGGCTGCTTAGGCATCCTGCGGGTATTCAGCCCGTAATTGGAACTACCAACCCGGAGAGAATAGCCGCGTCTTGTTTAGCGGACTATATAGAACTTTCAAGAGAAGAATGGTTCCGCTTATTTATAGCGGGAAGAGGCGAGGATATTCCGTAAGTAGTCCGAAAAATTGATCAAGGAAACTAATGAAGTCAATTGGTATAGATATGGGAGGGACATTCATTCGCTGCGGGCTGGTCAACGGCAGTAAATTGGAGTTAGTGCATTCGCTCGATACAAAAGCCTCCGGCGGCACGGAAGAAATTTTAGCGGATATAATATCTTTAATTGAAAAGACCGGCACAGCGGGTATAAATTCTATCGGCATCGGCGTTCCGAGCGTAGTAGATCCGGAGAAGGGGATCGTGTATGATGTGCAGAATATACCGTCTTGGCAGGAGGTGCACGTTAAAGATATTCTCGAGAAAAAATTCGGCATTCCTGTTTTCGTTAACAACGACGCCAACTGTTTTATATTAGGCGAAAAATATTTCGGAGCGGCAAGGGAATATAAAAACGCGGTTGGAATTACCATCGGTACGGGACTGGGAGTAGGGATAATTATTAACGGTAAACTGTACAACGGCAGGAACTGCGGCGCAGGAGAATTCGGATCGGTTCCTTACAAAGATCACACCTATGAATACTATTGCAGCGGACAGTTCTTCAAAGAAATATATAAGACTACAGGCTCCGAGCTGAGCAGCAGAGCTTTTAATAGAGATCCCGAAGCAGTTCGTATTTTCGCCGAGTTCGGCGCGCATTTAGGGGAAGCCGTAAAGCTGATTATGTATGCTCTGGATCCGAATATTATAGTCCTTGGCGGTTCGGTTATTAAATCATTCGATCTCTTCGAAGAAAGCATGCGGAGATCGATAGAGCAACTTTACTTTAAAAACAGCTTGAAGAATTTGAAGCTGGAGGTTTCTAAACTTGAGCAGGCCGCCGTACTCGGTGCCGCCGCACTGGCTTACGATTCGGGCCGGGAGAAATGCTGAGATTTATACTGCATACATAAAACGGGGAAATCATCAAACATTTATATTTCCGGCGAATCGTGTTTTTCACTCGATGTGAGCGAGTCGTCATTCCCAATGGTTAAAGATTCCTAATTTTACACTTCTTACTATTCCGATTAATGAAGGACACTTGATTTTATGGAGCAAATGGATAAGAAAAAACGCAACAGAATATTATTAGTTTTGTTCATCGGCGTTTTGATGGGGGCGCTGGATATAGCTATTGTAGGTCCCGCGCTGCCGGCGATCCAAAAACAATTCGGCATTGATGAAAGGGCAGTCGCCTGGATTTTCGCAACGTATGTATTATTTAATTTAATCGGTACGCCGCTAATGGCCAAGCTGGCGGATGTTTTCGGAAGAAGATCGCTATATATTTTCGATACATCCTTGTTCGCAGTAGGCTCTTTGATAGTCGCCCTTTCCCCTTCCTTCTCGGTTTTGATCCTCGGCAGAGCGATCCAGGGTTTCGGCGCCGGCGGAATTTTCCCCGTTGCCAGCGCAGTAATCGGAGACACTTTCCCTGAAGATAAAAGAGGCGGTGCGCTTGGGTTAATAGGAGCCGTATTCGGTATCGCTTTTATTATCGGTCCTGCTATAGCCGGATTATTATTAATGCTCAGCTGGCATTGGCTGTTTCTTGTAAACATTCCTATCGCTCTCGTTGTAATTTTCATGAGCTTCAAACTGCTTCCGGATACGAAGAACGAGACGCGCAAAAAATTCGACTGGGCAGGCATGTCGTTATTAATTATTTTGCTCGCCGCTCTTTCAGTAGGGCTCAATCAAATTAACTCATCGGATTTTATAAACAGTATATTATCGGTAAACGTCTGGCCGTTCCTTGTGGCAGCCATTATTCTTCTTCCAATTTATAAGATGAGCGAAAGTAAGGCAGAAGACCCGGTTCTTCGCTTAAAGCTGCTGGCATCCAGACAGGTAATCGGTACCGGCATTATAGCAGTCGGCGCAGGTATTACCGAAGCGGCAGTTGTCTTTGTGCCGCCTCTTCTTGTCGCGTCCTTCGGAGTAACAACATCAAAGGCGAGTTTTATGCTTGTTCCTGTGGTTATCGCAATGGCGTTCGGCTCGCCCCTGGCCGGAAGGATGCTTGATAAAGTCGGCTCGAAGATTGTCCTAATTGTGGGAAATATATTGCTTGCTATAGGTATGCTTGGACTCGCGCTCGAGAGCGCAACTTTACTCCATTTCTATATTGCCGGAGTTTTAATAGGAGCGGGTATGGGGATAGTTGTGGGCGCTCCTTTAAGATATATTATGCTCAATGAATCTAAGCCCTCCGAAAGAGCTGCGGCTCAGGGCGCGATAAGACTCTTTACCGGAATCGGGCAGCTGCTCGGCGGTGCGGTTGTTGGGGCGGTTGCCAGCTCTCACGGCGGCGGCGCTGCGGGTCTTCGCGAAGCTTATTTGATGGTCGGTGTTATGGTGGTACTTATGTTCCTGGTTTCGTTTGTGCTCAAATCAAGATCTAAAGAACTTGCAACTGCGGAAATGAATAAGAAATAGAACTCTGAAAATTTTAATAAATATTTTCTTCCCGCTCCATCTTCGCGTAATTAAATTTGTGATTATATCAATTTTAAACGTTGACCAATTGCCATATTGATAGATTTAATTGTCGAGAACATTTTTATTTTGTTAAATAGATATTAAATTAATCTCACACACCCTTTCTTCGATAGATTTTCCACTAATTATTCTTTTAACTAAACTAAAACACTTGAATCCCTCCCCAACCCTCCCTTTATAAAAGGGGAGGGAGGATTTGGATATGACACAGCATTTTAATAAAAAATATATGCAGAAACGCAGAAGACAGCTTCGATCGAATATGACCGATTGCGAAAAAATTATTTGGAAATATTTGCGCGGAAAGAAATTAAATGTGAGATTTCTTCGTCAATATTCCGTTGATAATTATGTAATAGATTTTTACTGCCCTGAATTGAAGTTGGCTATTGAAATTGACGGTAAAATACATGAAGAAGCTGAGCGGATGATTTATGATAAAGAAAGGCAAAATCATATCGAAAAATACGGAATAAAATTTATTCGAATAAAAAATGAAGAACTTCTCTATAATCCCAAAACATCAATACAAAAAATTAAATTTGAAATAAAAGAATTAAAACTAAGAAATGCGCAAAAATTAAATTTATAAATGAATAATACCATCTCAAAAACCCTCCCCTTTTGCAAAGGGGAGGGCAGGGAGGGGTTACCAGGGGAATACGTCGTACCACTTCCTCTCCGCCTTCTTATTCACATCCTCGGGCAGCTTAATTATGTTGATCGGATAAACCTTGGTATCTATACAGTCGCCCGAAGCAATCATCCCGTTATCCAGACACAATGCAGTGTCTTTAACCGTCGATGGTCTTTTAAATTCCGCGCTTGCAAAACCCGGTATCTTCGAAGAAACTTCGGCCATCATTTTTCCCCATATAGGCGCGCACGCCGTACCGCCGTATTGAAAACCGCCGCCGAGTTTTTTCTTCGGGTTGTCGAAGCCTATCCAAATAGCAGTGGAGAGTTTCGGATTATATCCTACAAACCAGGCGTCAGTGAAATTCTGGGTAGTGCCGGTCTTTCCCGCCGCGGTTCCATTGTAATACTGTCTGACCGTATAAGCAGTACCGTTATTGACAACAGTTTCGAGTGCTGTCGTTATCAAGTAAGCCGTGGCGGAATCGAGTACCGCGGAAGAATCCGGACTGCGGCTGTACAAAACTTTCCCGTTCTTATCAGCGATCTTCAAGATTGAAATAGGAGGCGAGTAAACACCGCCGCCGGCGAACACAGCATAGGAAGAGGCCATCTCTATAGGGGCAACTTCCTCAGTGCCGAGCGCGATTGACGGATATGATGAAACGGGGGATTGTATTCCCATACGATGTGCGAAGGAGACAACCGAGTCGGGTGTGGTGAGCCCGGTGATCGCGTAAGCAGCGCAGAGGTTTACAGAGTTTTGTATGGCTGACTGCATCGGCATTGTCGTGTCGGTATAAGTTTCGTCATCATTGGTAGGACGCCATTCAAAAGCCATACCCGAGTCGATAACTATAGGCTTATCCTGAAGCGGCGTCGCTAAAGTATAGCCGCGCTCAAGCAGGCTTCCGTATAAAAATGCTTTAAATGATGATCCGGGCTGCCGCTTAATCTGAACTGCACGGTTCAGTCCCCGCGGCGGGGCATCCGGGTTCCCGCCGATCATTGCGCGGATCATGCCGGTTCCCGGCTCGATGGATACTAATCCTATCTGCGCATCCTTCATTCTATCCGGAAACCGTTCCCACTGCCATTCAACCGCATCCTCGGCGGCTTTCT
The DNA here is from genome assembly GCA_963787005.1 of uncultured Bacteroidota bacterium. Lineage (GTDB taxonomy): Bacteria > Bacteroidota > Ignavibacteria > Ignavibacteriales > Ignavibacteriaceae > FEN-1297. The sequence goes on along the minus strand of CAWBBX010000011.1, from coordinate 14,372 downwards.
GAATGTTGTAATTCAAAGTCGTTGTAATCTTAAGCTGATCTTTATTAAGCGACATCCCGCCGGGTCCGAGAATTTCCACTGCTTGTTTTCTTATGTACTCGAGAAACTGTCCGCCCAGATTTTCATTTAAAACCAGTCCCAGGGGTTTCTCCTTCAATTTTTCAAATTCGCTACTCTGAAGTTTACCGACCTCAACTAAATTATGAAGAACTTCATTCCTCCGGTTTAACATTCTGCCGGGGTGTTTTACCGGATCGTATCCGTTAGGAGATTGCACCATTCCGACCAAGGCGGCGCTTTCGGTCATGGATAGTTTATCGGGTGTTTTGTTAAAGTATTCCTCGGCTGCCGTCCAAATTCCGTATGCGCCGCGACCGAAATAAACCGTGTTCAAATACATAAGGAGTATTTCGTCCTTTGTATATTTCTTCTCCAGTTCCTCGGCAAGTTCAATTTCTTTTACTTTTCGGGAGATCGTTCTTTCGTTGCTGAGAAATAAATTTCTCGCAAGCTGCATCGTTAAAGTACTTCCGCCCTGAGTGGAGCCGGTTATTGTTTTTAATATTCCTCTTAATATCCCTTTAAAAGAAACACCGTGGTGATTGTAAAAATCGCGGTCTTCTGTGGCTATCAGGCACTGGATGACATATTTGGAAACGTTCGAAGTGCTTTTGAGATCCACCCTGTGTTGTTCGCCGTAATAGCCCAGCACCCTGCCGTCGGAGGTAACCGCGTAAGAAGAGAAATCAAGATTTATCGAAGGCAGATCCTGAGCCGCTGACCGCGCGTTAGTTAGAATTATTGAGGCAGCTATTAATAGAAGCCCGCGTAATATGTGAAGTTTTCGCAGCAAGAAATTCCAATTTAAATTACTTAATAAACAGCGATAAAATTAGTTAATTTAAAATATCGATGGGACGGAAAAACAACTGATATAAATTACTCAAATCAGTTACTCTGTCCGCTAAAAATACTGCTTGCAAAAAGCTCACAAGAAAGAATGGCGAGCTGCCTCGGCAGCCGTGAGTTAGTCCTTTAACTTTGAAAGCCATTCAGTATCGAGACCGTGACTTTTAAATAGATCGTAATACTTTTTTTCAACAGTATTTTTAAGATCGTGCAGCTCTTCTACAAAGTCCTTTAGCGCCAGGTTTCCGCCGTAGTTAAAATAAAAATCGGTGAGCAGTTTAACATAATTCTTAGTGAGATCGGAAATTACATTAAAGGATTTTGACGTAGTATCATCGAGCGCGTCAAGGTTTTTTTCCTCGTCGGGGCGAAGTACCTGTTCATCGTTTAGTAGGGAATAATCGTCAACCTTGTCTTCCAGCTCAATAAGCACCGCCCAGTTTGTGGCAAGCTGGAACAAAACCGAAAGAATTTTGTTTAGCTTTTCGCCTCTTTCTTTTACGTAATTAGATCGGTTCTCTTCCTTGTTCCCGATGCTTCTTGTCTCAATTTCAAGTTCCTCCAGTATTTTGGCCAGACTATTCTGGGCGTCTTTTTTGCTGGTCATATCGCGGAACTTTATTAAGATCTTCTCGTCAAAAGCTATATCAGAATCGGAATAAATGCTGTTTTTTTCGAGCAAATCGATAATTTCATCCTTTTGAGCGGGAAACTTTCTATCCAGGTATTCTTCCGTATAGCTAAAATTACCATACGCTTCCGCCGGCTCGTCCATGAGACTAACGAGGTAGGATTTTAATTTCAGGAGTGTATAAAACAGGTTCGATTTTTCAGAATTCATAAAAATCTCTCAAAAATTGAGGATTAAATTGATAGTTCAAAATTATAAAAAATTTAATGACAATGATACTTTTTTCGATAGTGATTTGAAACAATCTCAAATTGGGCTTTCTAGAGCCGCAAATGTAAATTCAGCCCGAAAAAGAGCCTTTCGGAATTTTAAGCAATTATTTGGGATAATGTACGATTTTTTCCCTTACTTATTAAAAAAATTTTAGTTATCTTCCGGTTTGCTAAAATTTCTAAAAAAAGCTGCATTTTGGCTCAAAATTACAACAATTCGGAACAAAGGAATTTTTTGTGCTGTTTATTAAAATAATACTAGGAGATACGTTAAATTGAAGATAACGAAGCAATATACAAATCGTGAAAGTAAGTCTTTAGATCAGTATTTACAGGAAATAGGTAAAGTTAATCTGATTACTCCGGACCAGGAAATAGAGTTTGCGAAACGTATAAAGAAAGGCGATAGACTTGCACTTGAGGCCTTGACAAAAGCAAATCTACGTTTTGTTGTTAGTGTTGCTAAACAATATCAGAATCAGGGGCTGTCATTAGGTGATCTTATAAATGAAGGTAATCTCGGTCTTATTAAAGCGGCCGAGAGGTTTGACGAAACACGCGGATTTAAATTTATATCTTACGCTGTATGGTGGATCAGGCAGTCGATACTTCAGGCAATTGCGGAACAGTCGAGAATGGTACGTCTTCCCTTGAACAGGGTGGGCGCATTGAACAAATTAGGCAAAGCGTTCAGCGAACTGGAGCAGGAGTTTGAGAGAAAGCCCACCGCTTCCGAACTGGCTGATGTTCTCGAAATGAAAGCCGAGGAGGTTGTCGAAACGTTGCAGCTTTACGGTCGCCATGTTTCTATGGACGCACCTTTCTCCGGCGACGACGATAAGAACAGCCTTATGGATATTCTTCCAAATGATCAGCAGCCTTCACCCGATACTACTTTGATGAAGGAATCTTTGAAGAACGAAGTTGAAAATATCCTTTCCACTCTTTCCGAAAAAGAAGCCGAAGTTATCAGATTGTATTTCGGTATTAACGGCGAACGTTCCGCTACGCTGGAAGAAATTGGCGAAAGGTTCAACCTTACTAGGGAAAGAGTAAGACAGATCAAGGAGAAAGCTCTCCGCAATCTGAAATACAGCTCCAAATCGAACAGGCTGAAAGCTTACCTAGGTTAACAATTACTTGTTTTAATGAGCCGCTGCCGATAAAGAATCCGCAGCGGCTTTTTTTTTGCGGTTCCAATATTTCTCAACATTTGGATTCTTATTCGGTAATTAGTTCCTTCCGCAATACATTTTGAATTTTTACCTCCCACTTACTCCCGGATTTGTACGGAAGCGAAGCAGTGGTAGTCAAAAAACTTTTTAACTTTTATGTTGCGGGTATTCGAAAGCTAATTTCACTTGTTGTCGGAAATATCTCAAGAATTAAATAGGCATAGCTGCGTGCTGTCATGCTCTATCATGCATTCCGAAGTTAAGTTCGCACTACTTATGCACTAAATCTTATTTGGGTTGTTAATCTGTGTAAAAGTTGTTTATTTTATAACCCGATATCTGAATTTGATTATCACCATTCTATTTTCACAAATTGTTAAGAGGTTATGCAGCAAAACAAAGAACGCAAAAAACGTATATTCGAATCCAACTATTTTTATTTTTTCATCGGCTTCGCCATAGGTGTGATAATTCTTACCGTATACGGACTGTCGAAAAAGGACGGAGAAAGTACATCGGTCAGTTTCCCCCAGGATTATAAGATCGTTTCTCCTAATATTCCGGGCGAGATGAAATTTTCCGGCGAAAAGGTTCCTCTTCAAAATTTTGAGGTAAAGGAGAGAATCGACAGAGAACTTATAGTAAATACATACTGGCACTCTTCCACTATCCTGGCAATTAAGAGAGCCAATAGGTGGTTTCCCGTAATTGAACCGATATTGAAGAAATATAATATTCCCGACGATTTTAAATATATGGCTGTTGCCGAGAGCAATCTATCAAACGCGGTTTCACCCGCCGATGCTGTCGGTTTCTGGCAGTTCACTGAAGGCGCAGCGAAGAAGTACGGACTGGAAGTTAACCACCAAGTTGACGAAAGATATAACGTAGAAAAATCGACCGAAGCGGCGTGTAAGTATCTATTGGACGCGAAAGCGGAGTTTAAGAGCTGGACTTTAGCCGCGGCATCGTTCAATATGGGGCTGCCGGGGATGAAAAAACAATTAGCCCGTCAGAAAGCCGATAGTTATTACAGCCTTGTATTGGGCGAGGAGACTTCGAGATACCTACCAAGGATGCTGGCGGTTAAAGAAATTATGACACATCCCGAGCAGTACGGATATAACCTCAAGAAAAGCGATCTTTATCGGCCTCTTAGAACATATAATATAAACGTTAGTTCTTCCGTTAAAGACTGGGCGGATTTCGCAATAAGTAAAGGGATTAATTATAAGATATTGAAATATTATAACCCGTGGCTGCGTGATAATTCACTAAAGAACAGAAAACATATTACATATGTTTTGAAAATGCCGCAGAAGGGGAGCGTTGAAGATTTAACGGATAAGGAGTAATTTTATTGCTAGCCGACCCGTCTCTGCGAAAATTTTAATAGACAATAAAAAACCCGGCAGATAGCTTGTCGGGTTTTTTTATTGACTGAATTTTTACGAGCTAAATTAATGAAACTCTTCCTGAATTTGATAAACCGGTCTTATATCAACAGGCAGCTTCGTAAGTTTTTCTCTCAAAGTTTCCATAGAAGGAGACATTACCGCGTACTTATTTATAAAAGTTTTCGCCCTTTCATAATCGCCTGTGGCTTGAATCATTAATACAGTATGGGCTAGTTCTTTTAAAGCCGGGTAAATTTTATCAAAGTTTACACTTACCTTTTGTGTCTCCGGATTATATTGATAACCGCCTTTCTCAAGGAGGTAATTATATATAATGGCGTTCCCGCCGCCGTGTGCCTCGTTGATTCCGAACCTAACCGAGCGGAAGATTCCCGCCAGGAAAGTAACATACGTCTGCTTCTCGAAAGACTGCGGATACACGCCTTTATCTATCATAAAAACATTGTTGTACATTCCGAGTATATCGGCTTTACATTCTTCCAGCATAGAATAAGTTTCTTTAAGAGCTTTCTGAACCGTGGTCATTTTGCCCTTCACTTTGATGTATCCGGGACCCACTCCGTGCGAGATTTCGTGCATAAGAGTGTGACCGAAAAACGCATCGAATGTAACGTACGGTAACTGGTCTTTTGCAAGGACGGTATCCGCTATAGGCTCAAGAAGCTTCTCGAACTTCGCCTCATGCAGGTTCTTCAGCATAACTTTCTTCGATCCCTTCACCGCACGCACCCTTTCGTCGTTAGGCAGATTGAAAGCCAATGTCTGAACTCCCGCGTTAGCTTCTCCGCCGGCATAAACTTCGTTCACCACTACTATAGGCGACTCGGAACCGCGCTTCGTATTTTTATATTTGTCAGGAAGAGGAAGATGGATTTCGATATCCCTTAAATAGCCGGCGAATTTCTTGAGCTTGGCACTTTCCTGCGGATCTTTGATTGTCACGAAGCTTTCAAACGCGGCCTTATAATTAAACAGTCCGTCTTCATAAACTTCGTACGGACCGATTACTACTTCAATTGTATTATCCTTCAAATCCATCCACGCCATATCGCTCTTGTAATAATCGTTCAACTCAAAGGCCGCGGCTCTCAGCTCAAGATATTTTTTTAACGAGGAATTATCCGCGTATTCGGCTGCTTTCCTGAGATATTTACTAGCCTCCGAAAGTTGCGGCTGATAGAATTGTGAATAAGGCACCGCGACAAGCTTTCCGTCTTTCTTTCTTATAACGGATACCGTAGACGTAAAGCTCTTTTCGTCTGAGGGATGAGATTTTATCCAAGAGTTAAAATCTTCCTTTGTCATATCCTCGGGATAAAAATTAGCGCCCTCCGGCTTTTGATCGGTTCCGATAAAAGGCTTATCATGATCTATACGATCGAAGGGCCCCATCATTATTTTGAAATATTCGAGCTTTACTTTATCAACTTCAGAATCCGAACTCTTGAGGTCCTTCATTATCTGAAGGTTTCGGGAATAAACTTGGTTCAGGTAAATTGTGTCCATAACCTGAGACGCCCTGTATAGATTTTCCAGGACTATCTTCTGTCTTTTGTTCAACAGTGTGCTGTCGTATTTAATTTCAACCGGCGCGAACTGCGCGATCTTTTGCTTTAACATTTGAACTTCCTCTGCGTTTTTATCAACCGGATTATTAGATCTGCATCCGGTTAAAATAACGGCCGGTATTAAAAACAGCAATAAAATATTTCTCATTATTAACACCCGATTTGTTTCTAAGAATTTAGCTTAAAACTTACTAATAAATTTTCATTGATTGATCATCTTTACCGGGTATTTAGAATTAATTGATTATCTGCTGATCGCATTCTCCTTTTAAATAACGGTTCAGGTAATGGTCGTACACCTTCATTATCAGAACGTAGCTCGACAAGTTATATGCCGCGCCGTGCGCCCCGGGAGGATAGATACGGAGATCGACATCTTTGCCCGCGTTTGTAAGTGCCGTAAGAAGCTGCATCGTATTTCTTACGTGAACGTTATCGTCCATCGTCGAATGAATTAATAGCAGCTTTCCTTTCAAACTGTCGGCGTATGTCATTACTGCACTTTTTACGTAGCCCTTTTCGTTATCCTGAAGCAGTCCCATGTAGCGCTCCGTGTAAATGTCGTCGTACAGCCGCCAGTCGGTTACGGCGGAGTTTGCTATACCCACTTTAAACACACCCGGATGAGTTACCATTGTATAAGTTGTGCTGTAACCGCCGTAGCTCGTTCCCATAATTGCAATTTCGCTTCCGTCTACATATGGAAGCTTTGCTAGGTAATGAGCGGTCTCCACAAAATCGTGGCTCTCCCATTTTCCGAGCTGCTTGTAGACTACTTTCATAAACTTGCTGCCGTAGTTTGCGTTTCCGCGGTTGTTCACATCAACGACAATGTATCCCTGCTGAGCTAGATACTGATGCCATCCGTTTGTTTCGAATGAGTTGAAAACCGAGTGGGATTCTGGTCCGCCGTAGATAGCAAGTATAGCCGGGTATTTCTTGGTCGAGTCGAAGTCGAACGGTTTGATCATAGAACAGTCGAGCTTAACCGAATCTGATGTGGTAAAACTGAAGAGCTCTTTCGGTGAATATTTATGCGATGCTAAAAACTTGCCGACCGACGCGTTTTCTTCCAGATTTTTAAGCAGATCGCCTTTACTATTTTTCAAATCTACTTTAAGCGGCTGATTTATGTTAGAATATGAATCTATATAATACTTTGTATTCGGAGACATGTTAATTCTATGATAACCCGGCACCGCAGAGATCTTCTGTTTGTCCGATCCGTCGAATTTAATAGAATAAAGCTGCTGCTCCAGCGGTGAAGCTTCGGCGGACACGTAATAGATAGTCTTATCGTTTACGCTTATTCCTAGTACTTTAATAATGTCCCAGTTTCCCGAAGTAACCTGGTTGATCAGCTTACCGTCGTAGCCGTAGCGGTATATATGATAATACCCGCTTCTGTCCGACACCCAGAAAAATTCATTTAATTTTTCCGGGAAGTATATCATGTTTTTAACGCCGGTATAGAAGTTAAAGATTGCTACCCACGTATCATTCTTCTCTTCCATGATAAGCTTATGCTCTCCGGTCACCACGTTGAAGAAATAAAGCTTCATATCGTTCTGAGCGCGGTTAAGAACCATCATCGCGAGTGTATTCGGTTCGCTTGTCCAGTAAATTCTCGGGATATAAAAATCTCCTTTATTGCCGGAGTCGAGCCACATTTTCTTGCCTGTCTTTACATCGATAACCCCGATGCGCACACTCGGGTTCGGATCTCCGACCTGCGGAATTGGAATCTTCTCGTACTTCGGATGAAGTCCCTCATAATTTGTCATCTGTATTATAGGTACTTTGCTTTCATCGAACTGCCAGTAAGCAATGAATCTGCCGTCGGGTGACCAATTCCAAGCCTGCGCCTGCCCGAATTCTTCTTCGTAAACCCAGTCGTAGTGTCCGTTAAAAATTTCTTTTGTCGCGTCGTTTGTTAGCTGCGTTTCTTTTTTAGTACCGAAGTTATATAAATACATATTCCCTTCGCGTTCGTAGCCCATCATAGAGCCGTCGGGTGAAAGCTCCGCGGTACGTGCGTCCTTTGCGCCGAGTTTCAATGTTTTGTCTTTGAGCGAATAGATATAGTAATCGGATTTACCCGATCGCCTGTAAATTTTTCTGAAGTTAGTAAGAAACACGAGGTGCTTGGAATCGTGTGCCCACTGGAACGATCTGTATTTAAACGATGAGGAGGAACCGGGAAACTTTAGGTTGCTCGCGTCGAAAATAAGTTTATCCCCCAGAGTAGCGGGATCGAACGACCTGATCTCATCCCGCTTCGTGGAATCGTTGTGAGTTGTGTACGAATAACGGTTTCCTCCGTCTATCCAATTAACACTTTTGGGCCCTGCATTTCCGCGCAGTTTAGAAGAAGAAAGCACCGCTTCCATGATGCTTTTATATCCGCTTTTTTCCTGAGCTTTAATCGGTGATGAAATAATTAAAAATAAAAATGCTGATGCAGCCATGAAGTAGTGTTTATATCGATACATGGAAGGCTCGCTGATAATTAGTGAAAGATGATATTATACGTTGATAATTATTAGTTATTTCTGCTATGCGGAAAGTCATTTAAATAACTCATGTGCAGTGAATATTTGAACGAGGTTTATAGTTAAACAAGGAATGGGCAATTTGAAAATTATGAAGGAATTTAAATTTTATCGCCATTCGAAAGTTTAAAATTTAACTTAAATAATCCGTGCGGCAGAATCAAGAAATCCGCCGCACATGCAAAAGAAATGATCGAACGATCACCATCCGTTCTGATGCAGTTTATTTTCCTCAAACCTTTCTTCGATTGCCGGTTTTTCCGCCGGGTATCCCAGAGCGACAACGGAAACAGGCAGAATGTTTTTCGGCAAATCAAAAAGGTTTTTTACTCCTTTTATCAATCCTTCGAAAGGATAAATACCTACCCATACGGCGCCCAATCCCTCTGCGTGAGCCTGAAGCAGTATGTTTTGAGTAGCGGCCGAGCAGTTTTGAATAAGAAGTCCCTCGTTGCCTTCAAAGTTATGGTCGCCGCACACCATTATTGCGGCTTGTGCTTCTTTCAGCATTTCGGCGTGAGTGTTTATTTTAAAGAGCTCGTCTAGTAATTCCCTTTTATCGATTACAATGAAATGCCAAGGCCTATAATTCATCGCGGACGGCGCGTACATCCCGGCTTTTACTAATTTATCGATAACGGTTTTTTCGATCTTGTCGTTAGTATATTTTCTTATACTTCTTCTGGTGAGAATTGCTTCGAATGTATCCATGATATCCCTTCAATTATTGCGTAAATACAACTCAAAATTAGTCAAAATTTCGTCCAATTTTAAGCTTATAACTTTTATTATGATAAATTACATAACCTATTTACATAAACTTAGAAGTGAATTTAGGTCCGGATAATAGGTGAATGCTGAAAAATCTATCGTAAAATTATAAAAAACTAATCTTCTCAGCAGTTCCGCTGAGTAAGCCACCGGTCGGTGTTTTAAAAAAACAGCATTCGATTTATAATTGACGGGAATAATAGATAATAAAAAAATGGGTACTGTAGTTGATTCTTACGATGAGATTGCGGAAAATATAATAATGAATAATTCGGAGGTTGCTATTACCGGAAAGAAACTGATTATCGCCCACCGGGGTGAATCGGAGGACGCGCCAGAAAACACGTTAGCTTCCGTTAACCTCGCTTGGGAGAGGAAAGCGGACGCGGTAGAAGTAGACATACGTTTAACGGCGGACGGCAGGATCGTTGTTATTCACGATGCCAACACCGGAAGGGTTAGCGGTAAGTATAGAAGTGTAAGGAAAAGCAAAGCCGGTGATTTAAGAAAGCTGGATGTCGGGACTTTTAAAGGGGATAAATGGTCGGGTGAAAAGATACCGTTCTTATTAGAAGTCCTAAAAACCGTACCTTCCGGGAGGCGTATATTTATCGAACTAAAATGCGGCCAAGAAATTCTCACCGGGCTGCAAAAAGATTTAAATGAAAGCGGACTTTCGGGCGATCAAATCGTGATCATCGGATTTAATTTTAAATTGATGACCGCGGTAAAAAAAATGATGCCGAAGTATGAAGTATGCTGGCTGGCGGATATTGAAAGCAGGGGATCTTTTTTCTCGGCAGGGAAGACAGATAAGTATATCAAAAAAATAATAGCCAGCGGTCTCGACGGACTCGACTTGAAAGCATCAAGGTCCGTGAATAAAATAAATGGCAAAAAAATTAAGAGGGCAGGACTGAGACTTTATGTCTGGACGGTCGACAATCCAGCCGAAGCCAAACGTTTATTTGAAGCAGGAGTAGACGGTGTAACTACCAACCTGCAGCAGCAGCTTAAAAGAAAACTTAATGAATTAATCTGATTACCAGGTGTAATATATGTCTAAAATTATCATAGCAATACACGGACTCGGCAACAAACCTCCTCTCGGCCTGCTCGAAAAATGGTGGAAAAGATCTCTGCACGACGGTCTTAAATTGATCGGCCGGCCGCATGAGAATTTCAATTTTTATATGACTTACTGGGCAGATACACTTCATTCGGAACCGCTTGATCCTACGGAAACGGATCCAAACCGTGAATTATTTCTCGATGAAACTTACACGGAGCCGAACTTTCCCCAGGTCCAAAAGAAGAAAAAACTTAGACGGAAAATATTTGATTATTTAAGAAATTCCTTCGATAAGCTTTTATTCAAAGAGATCATGGATCTGAACGTAGAATCCATCACCCACTCTTTTGTGCATTATTATTTTAGAGACCTTGAAATTTATTATTCCGATAAATATCTGGAGAACACCGATCCGCCGCGCTTTCCGAAGGATGTTATTCGCGAAAGATTAGTAAACGCTCTGAAAAAATACGACTCAAAAAAAATATGTCTTATCGCGCACTCAATGGGTTCTATAATAGCATATGACGTACTTATGAAGGAAGTGCCCGGTATAAATATAGATACTTTTATTACGATAGGTTCTCCGCTCGGGCAGCCGCCCGTGTTATCCAAAATTAAGAGTGAACACAATATTCCTCAGGAACAAAAGCTTCGTATGCCGGATAATATTTCAACGGCGTGGTACAACCTGTTCGATCACGATGACCAGGTAGCTATCGTAAATAATCTGAGCAAAAACTTTTCATCAAACAGGAACAAAATAACCATCCAAGACCTGGTTGTCAGAAACGGTTATTCTAATTTGAGCGGGACAAAAAATCCTCATAAGTCGTACGGCTACCTGAGAACTCCCGAAGTTGCGCTGATAATACACGAGTTCTTAAGCGTGGATGAAAGCAAATTAGCTAAATGGATCAAAAAAAGCATCGGTAAATTTACGGGTCGTTTTTTTTTATGATAAATGAATAGCCGGACAGATATTTATTATTTGTTTTGAAGGAATTTTATGAAACGCGAAGAGATGATAAACAATATCAGGGATAAAAATTATCTTTGGGATATAATAGTAATAGGCGGCGGCGCTACAGGCACCGGTACGGCTGTAGAAGCGGCCTCCAGGGGATACACCGTCCTGCTTTTAGAACAGCACGACTTTGCGAAAGGCACTTCGAGCAGAAGTACGAAACTTATCCATGGTGGAGTACGTTATCTCCAGCAGGGCAACGTCTCGCTTGTATTGGAAGCGCTTAAGGAAAGGGGACTGCTTATTAAGAACGCTCCCCACCTTGTACATAACCTTCCGTTCATTGTACCTACATACGATTGGTGGGAAGGTCCGTTTTACGGAGTGGGACTTAAATTGTACGACATGCTCGCCGGAAAACACGGATTCGGTAGTTCGAAGGTACTTTCAAAGGAAGAAACACTTCAACATATTCCTACTGTGGAAACCGAAGGTCTGAGGGGAGGGGTAATTTATTACGACGGCCAGTTCGACGATGCCAGATTAGTAATTAACCTCGCCGAAACCGCAGACAAGCTTGGGGCTTCTATCATCAATTATATTAAGGTTACCGGTTTCTTAAAAAAAGGCGGGATGATAAACGGTGTAACCGCCGTCGATCAGGAAACAGGAGAGGAATTTCATCTTAATGCCAGGGCGGTTGTAAATGCCTGCGGTGTCTTCTCCGATTCTTTAAGAATTACCGACGATGAGAACTCGGCACCGATGATCAAACCCAGCCAGGGTATTCATATAATTCTCGATAAATCATTCCTTCCCGGCGACAGCGCGATTATGGTACCTCATACGGACGACGGCAGAATACTTTTCGCAATCCCATGGGAAGGACGGGTACTGGTCGGTACAACCGACACGCCCGTTAAAAAAATTACACTCGAACCCCGTCCCCTAAAAGAGGAATTGGATTTTATACTTTCCACGGCCGCTAGGTATCTGGAAAAAGATCCGTCGACTGAGGATATTAAAAGTGTATTTGCGGGCCTCCGGCCCCTGGTAGGATGGGGAGGCGGTGATAATACCGCTGTCATTTCGAGAGAACATACTGTTGTAATTTCCCGCTCGGGATTAGTTACTATCGCAGGCGGGAAGTGGACAACATACAGAAAAATGGCCGAGGAGACCGTTGATCATGCGGCACTTGTAGCGCAGCTCGAGTATAAGCCTTCCGTATCCGCCGAGCTGCCACTGCACGGCTGTACGGAAAAAATTACGGAAGATGATGAGTTTAAAATATACGGTTCCGATTCGGTTCTGCTGAGAAAATTAATAAATGAATCTCCTAATTATGCGCTTCCGCTGATTCCCGGTTCCAAAACAAAACAGGGTGAGGTTGTCTGGGCTGTAAGAAACGAGATGGCTCGTAATGCGGAAGATTTTCTCGCAAGGCGGACTAGAAATCTGCTGCTCGACGCGAGAGCCAGTATTGAGGCGGCGCCGGTTGTAGTTTCGATTATGGCGGGAGAGATGAAAAAATCAAAAGAATGGGAAAAAGAACAAGTAGAAAAATACACAGAGCTTGCGAAGGGATATTTGCCGCCGAAGTAAGTATCAGCCGAAGAGTCTAAAGTTCCACTCTCCTGTATTTATTTTATGCTTGAAGATTTTTGCCGCGATCTTTTTGTAGATAGTTCTAACCGGGGGAATCAGCATACTTAAGCCGAGAAAATCAGTGAGGAAGCCGGGGGTTAAAAGCATAAATCCCCCGATGAGAACAAACAATCCGTCCATAAGTTCCGCGGCCGGGGGACGGCCCTCCGAAACAGCGTCATTAATTTTTTTAAGAACCGCGAACCCCTGGCTCTTAGCCAGATACGCTCCTGCGGTTGCCGTAAACAGAATAATAACGACCGTGTTAAGCGCGCCTATCATGCCTCCCACCTTTATTAAAAGGTAGAGCTCAATTATGGGAATCAGCGCGAACAATATAAAAAGTCTGATAAACATAAGCTTTATAACCTTAAAGCTACTACAATTTAATATTTTGTCAATACCTTCCGGACTTAAAAAATTTATTGAGCGATCTTATACTTTATCAAACCGCCTCCATGAGTAGCAAACCAGATATAGCCGTTTTTATCCTGTACAATGCCTCTTACATTGCTAAAATCCAGCCCGGTGTTTTCATAGTTGAATAAATCGCTGGTTGTCTGGCCCACTATTTTATAGATACCCTTTTCTGTGCCTATCCACTTGGCGTTGTTCCTATCAACAAAAAGCGAGTAAGCCTTTTTGAACGCCGGCAGAATATAAACCGTGTTAAATGAACCGCCGTTGAAATAGGAAAGTCCGCCCGCGTTAAGATTACCGGAATTGTGTCCGAACCAAACTGTACCGTCGTCATCAACCGCCGAAGCACCTATGTTGTCGGTCGGCAGTCCCGATTTAAACCTTGTGTAATAAGTCCATCCGATCCCGGAATTGGAGGCGATTCCCGATTTTTTCAAACCTACCCAGACTACTCTGCCGCCCTGAGACGTTAAAGTTGTTATCCAATTCTCGGGCATATCTCCCGAAGCGGAATCCGAAATAATCCAGTACCTTATGCCGTCATGTTTATCAATATATGTTTTGAAAAGTCCGCCGTATTTAGTACCGACCCAGGTATTTCCTACATTGTCGAACGTAACGGCTTCTATATGAGTGTCCGTTAGATCAGAGGTTCTTTGATTGAAAATAAACATACTGTTGCCTGCCATTTGCACGAGTCCGCCGTCTGTGCCGATCCATTTTATTCCGTTCGGGTCGATAGATATACAGTTAATGTGGGTATCTTTCAGTTCGGAATTAATAGTATTATAAACCGTCCATTGTTTTCCGTCATATTTTATTAATCCTTGTCCGTCGGTTCCGATCCACATTACATTATTTTGATCGACTGTGATGCACGTAAGATTTTCGGAAGGAATTGTAGAGGTAATCGAAGTATAATCCTTCCAGATTGTCGTATCCACCAAGGTAAGCTTTGCCGTAGATTCGT
>CAWBBX010000010.1:0-29849 GCA_963787005.1 uncultured Bacteroidota bacterium | reverse complement strand
CTCGCGTTTGGCGGCTTCAGAAAGCGTTTCACCATCCTCGGGTATGCCCCCAGGTAATTCGATCGTCCAACTTTCAACCGGGAATCTGAATAATCTTATTAGAATTATATTACCATCAGGAGTAATCCCTAGGGTCATTACCGTTGGAAACTCAGAAGTATTATAAATTGATTCCCACCTACCTTTTTTTTTATTTGGTAGATCAAACTCATGAATAGCAACAGATTTAACAAACCTCATACTAGACAATTCAACAATTTTCTTCTTATATACTGGTTTATTCGAAATGTCCATTATTACTCCCTTACTCATTAGGATTTATAATTTGGGAAAATTATACTTGTAGTTGTCCAAGTTTCTATAGTTAGACTTTTAAACTTATCTTTGATTTTATAAAATTGTAATGAAAGCATAAATTCAATATTTTCAATAGAGAATATATCTTTAATAAAGAAAAATAATCTTGATATTATAGTGGTTTGAAATTGTAATCCCACGTGCAAAAAGATATATTCCTCCTCAAAAGTATACAATCTTCTATGGCAATAATATCAGTTTCTTGGATATAAATATAATGTGGACTCGAAAATATCAATTGGGCTTTCCCAATCTGGTGGCTTTTCATTTTTTTTGAATTTATTTTCAGAAAACGGGGCCCCATTTCTGATATTTTTTTTTGTTCTTTAATTTTATAGTGCAACACTTGCAATCGAGCTCTTTTTTTCTTTACTCTAACTTTTGCCTTATTTTCTATTTCTATCCGAATAATTACGCTTTGTTTACTAACCCAACTTGGTTTAATTCTTAAATGTATTCTTGCAGTAAATGACAAATACAAAAAAATTGCGACCCATGCGGCAGAGATTAAGGATATAATTGAGATCAAATTAGAATCCATATTTATGCTCTTTACTTTTTATGACAATTCGAATACTAACTTTTTACAGGATAAGTATAAATAATTTCAAAATGTTAAGCATTAACTTTTATTAACAAATTGGGTTGGTATAACAGCGTTGCGCCTAAACCGCCGCCCAGAACTGACGGGCTTAACTTTGACGAGACGCCAATAATATGTTTCCTTTAGTTTATTAATCGACCCTCATTAAAATGTCGGTAAGGCCAGTAATATCGGAAATGTGCATACGACCGGTCCGAAGGAGCGGTCGGTTTGAGGCGCTAGTTAGGAGCGCTTCTTGATTTTATTGTAACGATGAACTATGAGATATCCTTTAATGAGCTTTTGCCCTAACATGATGCCGGTTTTAGTTGCCAGAGTTGGCTGAAACGATTACTGACATAACAACAGTGCCGATGCCAAATACACTGTTTGGTGCTAAACTTCTGCACTGCAATGCCGGTTTTACCAATTTACTCTATAATATCTTGCCGAAAGACTATTTCTTCTAAATGAACTGGAATATTTAATTGGGCAATTGCTTCTTAGGACGAGTTCTGTGCACAAACCTTAAATTACTAATTTCCTTACAGAATTAATTTGATTTACTTTTTTTATTAAGCTCTAATTTTGTTCTTTTGCCGGAACTATAACAACGATGTATTTATGCCGGATTTAAATACCTAACTATTGTTGAAAATATTACAAAATTAAACTTTAAATATTAGTACAACTTTTTATTGGATGATAAGGCTGCACTGCAACGCCACTATTATAACACATTTAAATCTTGATAAACTTGTTGATGAGAGACGGGATTTTGCTGCGAATAAGTTCTAACAAAAGATAACCTAACAAAACTTAACTGGCACTAAGGCCGAACAATTAATAAAAATACTTAAGCGCTTCCTAACTATAACTTATACTGAACTATCTTCTTCCTTCTTTAGAACATATTTCTGCACTGAGCACACAATTATATTCAATATCTTTTCCCTTCAGCACCGCTAACTTTCGCATATAAAGCAATATACTCAATTCTATTTTTAATATTGCAAAAAATAATCCCGCGGCGGCTGCATATCTATAATCCGGTGTCGTTCAGGTCTAAGGGACTCCTAACCCACACGCCCCTGTTCAGCACATGCGTATAGATCATTGTCGTCTTAACCGACTTATGCCCCAGCAGCTCCTGCACCGTCCTTATGTCATAACCGTTCTCCAGCAGGTGCGTCGCGAAACTGTGCCTGAATGTGTGTGGACTCCCCTGCTTAACTACTCCCGATTTTCTCAGCGCCGTCTTTACCGTTCGCTGTATAGTGCTTTCATGTAAATGGTAACGGGTCAATAATTTTTCTTCGGTAAACCACGTCAGCTTGTCCGCCGGAAATGCATACTGCCAGCCGAATTCCTTCCCCGCATTGGGATACTTTCTCTTCAACGCGTAAGGCAATATTGTCTCACCGTAACCATTTCTTAAATCGTTCTTATGAATCTTGTACACTTCATTCAGATGCGTTCTTAACTCTTTAACAATCGAATCCGGCAGAATCGTTACTCTGTCTTTTTCTCCCTTTCCGTCTCTTACAATTATCTGCGAATAGTCAAAGTCTATATCCTTTATCCTCAATTTTAAAGCCTCGGATAATCTTAGTCCCGATCCATAAAGCAGTGAAACGACTAACTTATTTATTCCGCTTAAATGTTTGAATATCTCCCTCGCTTCCCTCCTCGAAAAAACTACCGGCAGATGCTTTATCTTGGTCGATCTTTTGATGTCTTTTATCCAGCCGACATCCTTTAATAGGATATTCTTGTATAGGTATAAAATCCCCTGCATCGCCTGACTCTGAGTCGATGACGCGACGTTTCTCTCCACCGCGAGATAGTTCAGGAAGTCTCTTATCTCCTTCTTTCCGAGATTTTCGGGATGCACTTTATTGTTGAAAACAATAAACTGCCATATCCATGAAGTGTAGCTCTCTATGGTCTTTACGCTGTAATGCGCTGCTTTCATCTCGTTCTTAATTTGAACTAAAAGCTTCGGCTTTTTTATGGGAGGATGAGCCATAAAATCACCTAATTAATGTTGTATTTTAATTTGGAATATGTATTAGAGCCGGAAAATATATGCTTGTTTATCTATTCTTAAACACAGCTTCGCCTCTTCGGTCACAAAAATGACCAACGGGTGCCCGGCTGAATTAGGGGGTACTCGAGTTTACTCGAAATGTCGAACCTTGATAGCAAATACGCATATAACGTATGACTTTAGATGGATAAATGCAACGAAAAAGATGAGAGATTAATACAGAGAGATTAATCCAGAGAGATTAGTCCAGAATATTTGTGATGAAACTTCTATTCGGTATTCATGATATGAATTCAAATGAACCGGCCTTATATCAAATGGAAATTCGTAGGAACTTCATTTATGAAGTTCCCATTGTTTATATCAAACCGCCCTCATCTTGATAACAATTGAATAATTTATCAATTAGTCAATTACTCCGTTTAGTTTTACTTTTTTTACTTATTTTTACGCAAATGCTTATTCTAAATAATTAATGAAGATTTATATGAAAAGACTAAATACATTCCTTTTAATTTTTCTTTCTTCATTCTTGTTTTCCGGGCTAGGTTATTCACAGATAAATAAAGGCGATTTCCTGACTCGCGCTATCGATAAAAGCGTAAACCCGGGCACCGATTTTTTTAAGTACGCTACCGGCACGTGGATGAAGAATAATCCCATTCCCCCGTCTGAAAGAGCCTGGGGAATAGGAAATCTCGTACAGGAAGAAACTTATACCAGACTCAAAGGTATTTTAGAAGACGCCGAAAATTCTAACGCGCCTCAAGGAAGCAATGAGCAGAAAATAGGTGATTTCTATTTCAGCGGCATGGATTCCGCCGGCATCGAGAAACAGGGTATCTCTCCTCTTCTCCCGTATCTTAAGATGATAGATGCTGTCAGTAATAAAGAAGATCTTTTCAAAGCCGCGGCGGATCTACAGTCGCTCGGCATAGAAGTTATGTTCGAACTTTATGTCGACCAGGACGCAAAAAACAGCGATAAGTGGGCAATGTATTTGTGGCAGGGCGGACTCGGACTCCCCAACCGCGATTATTATTTCCGCACCGATTCCAGAACAGAAAACATTAGAACAGAATATAAATCCCATGTATCTAAAATGCTTTCGTTAATAGGAGAAGATCAAAGCGTTTCTTCTTCGGATGAAAATTCTGCTTACCAAATAGAAACCTTCCTGGCCGATTCTTCCCGCAAGCTTGCCGATCTCCGCGATCCTTATGCTAATTATAATAAGATGACGATCGGTGAACTTCAAAAGCTTACTCCGTCGATTGATTGGAATTTAATGATGAACGATATGGGCGCCGGCAAGTTGGATACCGTTATTGTGGGTCAGCCCGGGTTCTATAAACAACTCGATGCCGCTGTAAATAAATTTACTCTCGATCAATGGAAGGCCTACTTAAAATGGCATCTTATTAATTCGTTCGCTTCAAGACTTAGCAGCCCGTTCGAAGAAGAGAATTTTCACTTTCACGGTACGGTGATGACCGGCGTTAAAGAACAAAAGCCGAGATGGAAAAGAGTTCTCGCCGCTACTCAGGGTGCGGTCGGTGAGCTGCTCGGACAAGTTTACGTCAAAAAGTATTATTCCCCGAAGACGAAAAAACGCTACGAAAAACTTGTCGATGATATAATTGCTTCCTTCAGAGAGAGAATTAAAAAACTCGACTGGATGAGTGAAGCAACAAAAAAGAAAGCTCTCTTTAAACTCAATGCAATAAAAAAGAAGGTCGGGTATCCCGATAAATGGAAGGATTTCTCAAAACTCACCGTAAGCCGCAAATCTTTTGCCGAGAATACTATTATGGCTAGAAAGTTCTGGTTCAGTCGGGAAATAAATAAGCTGTTTAAGCCGGTCGACAGAACCGAGTGGGGTATGACGCCGCAGACTTACAACGCATACTACAATCCTTCCAATAACGAGATCGTTCTGCCTGCCGCTATTTTTATTGTACCCGGTGTTCCGGATTCGCTTCTTGACGACGCGGTTGTTTATTCCTACGCCGGCGCTTCAACAATCGGACACGAACTCACTCATGGCTTTGATGATCAGGGCCGCCTGTATGACGCCGACGGAAATCTCGCGGACTGGTGGACTAAAAAAGACAACGATAATTTTAAAAAACGAGTTAAGCTGATCGTCGAACAGTTTAATAATTATGTAGTACTAGACAGCATGCACATAAACGGCGAAGCTACCCAAGGTGAAAACCTCGCGGATCTCGGAGGATTATTAATCGGGTACGATGCCTTCAAAAAAACAGAAGAATATAAATCGGGTAAGAAGATCAACGGCTTTACTCCGTCTCAAAGATTCTGGCTCGGTTACGCTTATTCGTGGCTGGGACATATGCGCCCGGAAACATTAGCACGACAGGTAATGACCGACGTGCACTCTCCTAACTTCCTGCGCGTTAACGGTCCGTTCAGCGATATACCCGCTTTTTACAAAGCATTCGACATAAAACCCGGCGAACCGATGTACCGCCCGCCCGATAAAAGAGTTAAAGTCTGGTAATCACTTTAACCTCCGAGGTTTTAAAAACCCTGCCTGCCGCAGGGAAGCTTGGAGGTTTTACCGCTTCTTAAATCCTATCAATTCCGTAGGCGCTTCATTTATGAAGCGCTTCTGTGTAAATCTCAATTAAAGATATATTTCACATGATAGAATGTTGGACGTGCTGTTTAACCGGTAATAAGTCCCTCGCCCCGCGGGAGAGGGATTTAGGGTGAGGGCTGCTTACTTGCCTAACCGGCGGAGCTGCAATTTATTGTAACGAAGACGGAACTTCGCCCCCCCAACAATCCACATCCAACCGCCTACCGCCAACTTAGAGTTACTTTGTGCTTTCTTTGTGAAACTTCGCGTTGACAAATCTTTGATTTTGTTTCAATTTTTCAAACTTTAACAATTCCGTAGGCGCTTCATTTATGAAGCGCTTCTGTGTAAATCTCAATTAAAGATATATTTCACATGATAGAATGTTGGACGTGCTGTTTAACCGGTAATAAGTCCCTCGCCCCGCGGGAGAGGGATTTAGGATGAGGGCTGCTTACTTGCCTAACCGGCGGAGCTGCAATTTATTGTAACGAAGACGGAACTTCGCCACCCCCAACAATCCACATCCAACCACCTACCGCCAACTTAGAGTTACTTTGTGCTTTCTTTGTGAAACTTCGCGTTGACAAATCTTTCATTTTGTTTCAATTTTTCAAACTTTAACAATTCCGTAGGCGCTTCATTTATGAAGCGCTTCTGTGTAAATCTCAATTAAAGATATATTTCACATGATAGAATGTTGGACGTGCTGTTTAACCGGTAATAAGTCCCTCGCCCCGCGGGAGAGGGATTTAGGGTGAGGGCTGCTTACTTGCCTAACCGGCGGAGCTGCAATTTATTGTAACGAAGACGGAACTTCGCCACCCCCAACAATCCACATCCAACCACCTACCGCCAACTTAGAGTTACTTTGTGCTTTCTTTGTGAAACTTCGCGTTGACAAATCTTTGATTTTGTTTCAATTTTTCAAACTTTAACAATTCCGTAGGCGCTTCATTTATGAAGCGCTTCTGTGTAAATCTCAATTAAAGATATATTTCACATGATAGAATGTTGAACGTGCTGTTTAACCGGTAATAAGTCCCTCGCCCCGCGGGAGAGGGATTTAGGGTGAGGGCTGCTTACTTGCCTAACCGGCGGAGCTGCAATTTATTGTAACGAAGACGGAACTTCGCCCCCCCAACAATCCACATCCAACCACCTACCGCCAACTTAGAGTTACTTTGTGCTTTCTTTGTGAAACTTCGCGTTGACAAATCTTTGATTTTGTTTCAATTTTTCAAACTTTAACAATTCCGTAGGCGCTTCATTTATGAAGCGCTTCTGCCTTCAAATCTCGGTGCTTTAAAGGGTGAGACTTTTATTTTTTAATAATATTCATTTCGATATCCATAATAATAGATTGACAATCTCCCTCCGATTTACTATTTTTTAATTCTATATTTATCGAAATAAATTTATTAAACGATGTTACGTTCACAATCGGCACAAAAATTAAGCTCGGATGAATCCGCCTCGCTCATAAGCGTTATGAATTCTCTGATTGAAAAGCCTAAATATATCGAAGAGATTTCCCGCAGCCTTAATCTGGCCGTATCAACCGTGTCTTTTCATCTAAATAAATTAGAGAAGGCCGGGCTCGTTACAAAAACCAGTGACCGGAGTTTCAGCGTGTACCGACTTAAAGAAGAAGCGTTCAGTTTTTCTCTTAAAGAGATTGTCAGCTTAACTTCTTCTGAAAAGAATAATCGATCGTGGTTCTCAGCGGTACTTCGTCTTTCTTTCCGTGCTCGCGGGAAAAGGTTTTATTTTTTTGGTTCCGCAAATCTCGAAACTGAGTGATCGCATGAATTAGTGCGGATCGATTTATCATCAACATAATTGATTTAATAAAATGGAAATAACACAAAGCATAGAAATAATGAAATCCCTGGCGGATACCTCCCGCCTGCAGGTACTTAACTCATTAATGGAGAAACCTCAATATGTAGAGGAACTTTCTCATCGCCTAAATCTTGCCGTGTCTACCGTATCTTTTCATCTTAAAAAGCTGGAAAAGGCCGGGCTCGTTATTAAGAGGAAAGAACAGTATTACACTATGTACAGCCCGCGCAGCGATATTTTTAATCTCACTCTCCGCGAGCTTACAAGCTTCAACAATATGAACAAGTTTGCGCAGGAAGAAAGAATTAAAAAGTACCGGGACAAGGTCATCAAAACATTCTTTAAAAGAGGTAAACTCCTCAAGCTTCCTGTCCAGAGAAAGAAGAAACTCATCGTGCTCGATGAATTCCTTCAAAAGTTTGAAAGAGGAACAAAGTATTCCGAGAAGCAAGTTAACGATATCATTACTCACGCGTTCGGGGATTATTGCACCGTCCGTCGCCTTATGATAGAAGAAAATATGATGAAAAGGAAGGGCGGCATTTATGAAGTGATCAATAAGAATGAAAAAGGAAAATTAAAAATGGCTGATAAAAAAGAATTGATAAAAGAATACAAACGCACTCTCAGGCCGATGGGACTTTATATTGTGAAGAATCTTGAGAACGGAAAAATATTAATCGGAAGCAGCAAGGATCTTCCCGGCAGGCTGAACCGTTTTAAGTTTGAGCTCGAGTTCGGAACGGGAGCCAACAAAGAGCTCTTAGCAGATTATAAAAAACTCGGTCCCGATAAATTTACATTCGAGGTGCTTGATAAGCTCGAACCGAAAGAGGATCCCGAATACGATTATACGGAGGATCTTCAGGCGCTCGAGGATCTTTGGCTCGATAAGCTTAAGCCTTTCGGCGAAAAGGGATACAACAAAATTCCTAAAAAGAAATAATTCCGGTTTAAAAACACGCGGGCGCTCCGAAGAACGCCCGTATGCTTTAGGGGATCACTAGAACACAATTATTTAACAAGATTCATCTTAATCGCCTGGGTAAATTTACCCGTTTCAATACGTGCAATGTAAACGCCGCTCGCGACTCTCCTGCCGAAGCCGTTCTTGCCGTCCCACTGCATTCTGTAACTTCCGGCCTTCATATCGTCATGGTTAACCAATGTTTTGACCAATGTCCCCTGGATGTCGTATATAGCCAGGTGAACTCTTCCCGGACTAGGTAGTGCAAAATTAATTGTAGTGCTCGGGTTAAAAGGATTCGGATAATTCTGCTTCAGGTTGTAGTCCTGCGGAATTCCCGATCCGGGAACGCGCGCATCCGTTACTGCATGAGGATCGCCGTGGCACGGGTCGCAGCTCATCTCCGTCATAACCGCGAACTTCTGCATCGCAGAGTGGCATCCGAGGCACGCCGCTGTTGCGGAATCTCTTGCAAAGCTCGCGCTGAATGTACCCGCAAACTGCGCGTTAAGAATTTCTACCGTCTTCGCTGCAATATCGCCCGCTATTCTTGCGCATCTTTCTTTTCTTTCGGTGCTGCCGACTGTCTTGTCTGCAACAACGCACCAGTCGGTAACTGACTGATGACACAGTACTCCGCCCGCTACGCTCTGCGGAAGCGCATCGTCGAACTTATGCTGAAGATATTTGCCCTGCGTCGCAAAATCGTTTGCCGCATCCGAAGGAAGTTTTTCCGACGAGTACCATCCCCACAGTTCTTTTACAAGAGCGCCGTATGTTGCGCTGTCGCAAACCAGACTTATCATTGCCGCGCCGCCGTTAAGTGTTCCGCACAAAGATCCCCAGCCTGCGCCGCCGCCGCCGCCGAAAAGCATTATTTCCATCGGCAGACTTGTGTACGGATCGCCTACTTTTTCCTGAAGCAGCTGAAGCACTCCGCCGAATACTCCCGCGCAGCAGGCTTTTCCGCTGTAGTATAAATTATGCGCGTTAATTCTGGCCTGATCCGGGTCAAGCTGAACGTAAGGCCACGGCCAATCGGTTTTTGTTCCCGCTTTAGTTGAAGCGGTTGTAACCAGACTCGATAGGCTCGCCACGGCGGTTACGCCTACGGCGGCTTTCGATGTATTTACAAGAAATTGTTTTCGTGAAAGATTCTTCATTACGCTTCCTCCGTTTTTTCCGTTTTTGTTTTGAATACGATTAATTGATTTTATCGGTTTTATCGTTTAGCAGTTTTATTATTTTAATTATGTTTTTATCTTCCGGTTCTATCTTCAAGGCTTCGCTGAAAAACTTCCGAGAACTATTAAAATCACAGTACAAACTCAGCATTCCCATTACGTAATATTTTGTGAACAAGTTCTCGTACTTCACTATATCATATTTTATTCTATCGATAAGCTCGAAGCATGGGCAGTCTTCCGATGTCGGGTCCGTGTTCATTATAAAATCGAAATCAGACTCGGCGAGCTTTGCAAACATTTCCAATGCTTCGCGCGGTTTGTTTATCTGCGTATAACAAATGATGAGTTTTTTGATGAGCAGTTTGCTTCCGTCGGATGCCTCTAGCGAATGCTCCAGCTCCTTGGCGGCAAGGTTGTACTTCTTGAAAAGGAAATATTGATTAGCCAGCATTTCACTCATAATGCGGCAGGTAAAGCAATAGAAATGCCAACCGGATTAATGAGTTAAGTCATTATATTTTAATGTGTTAACTTGATGGGTGTTGCGTTGCGGTGTTGCGCTGTGCAACGGTCCGCGGCAGACTGTTGCGTTTATTCGAATCCGTAGTTTTTTAAGCGCCTCCATATAGTCGATCTGTTTACACCTAGTTTCCTCGCTACTTCGCTCTTGTTCCACTTATTTTTCTCAAGCAGCTTTAAAAGCTCGTCGGCTTTCACAGCCTCTATCCCGGTTTGACTTTTTACGCTGCTGCAGTCCTTGGCTTCTCTCAATGCCGGCGGAAGTTTGCACAAACTTAACGGACTCCCGTCGGGCGTTCTTATAAAAGCGAATTCTATCGCGTTCTCAAGCTCCCTTATATTGCCCGGCCATTCGAACGACATCAGCGCGTCGAGGGCTTCCTGGTCTATCTCGGAGATTTCTTTGTTGTACAGCATGTTGAACTTACCGAGGAAATATTTTGCCAGAAAGAAAATGTCTTCCCTCCTTTCGCGCAGCGGCGGCACTTTTATCGGGATAACGTTCAGCCGGAAGTAAAGGTCTTCCCTGAACTTTCCTTCCTTTATCGCCTGCTCTATGTTCATGTTCGTCGCGGCAATTACTCTAACGTTTACCTTGCGTGTAACCGACTCGCCCACTTTCTCGAACGTTCCGTTTTGTATTACCCTCAGCAATTGCGACTGCATCTGCGGCGGCATCTCCGCTATCTCATCCATAAAGATTGTACCGTTGTCCGCCAGCTCGAACCTTCCCGTTCTTTCCTGAACCGCGTCAGTAAATGCTCCTTTAACATGACCGAACAATTCACTTGCAAGCAGCGTGGGGGGAAGCACGGCACAGTTAACCTTAACGAACGGCTTATCCTTCCTTCTGCTCGTCGCCTGAATCGCGTCGGCAATAAGCTCTTTTCCCGTTCCGGTTTCGCCCGTTATCAGAACGCTCGCGTCGCAGTCGGCTATTTCTATAATTAAGTTGAAAATGTCCGTCATCGCTTTGCAGAATCCTACGATGCCGTAAAACTGTGTGTTCTTTTTAAGATGTTTTTCGATGTTTACGAGAGGTTCTTTTTCGCGGAACGATATAACTCCGCCCACGGGCTCCTTCTTGTTGTTCTTCAGCAGCGTTGCGTTCAGCCGTATTGCTTTTCGCTCGCCGCCCAGCTCAATTACCGAGTCCATGTCGTAGATCGTTTTACCCGATTCAAGCACGCACGAGATCGGACATTCGTTAGCGCATACCTTTGTCTTAAGCACGCTCTTGCAGAACCTGCCTACGACTTCGTCGCGCTTTAATCCCGTTATTCTTTCAGCCGCGGGATTAAAATATTTTATCCTGAATTCCTTGTCGACCGTAAAAACCCCTTCGGCCAAAGAATCCAGTATCTCTACCTGATGATCTTCCGGAAGGTCCATAAACTTCACTTATTGATGTTGTTTTAATAAGTCCCCTTAAAGTTTACACTTCAAAATTACGAAATTTTTTATCAACAAGAACTACCTAAATCGCGTTAAAAGCTCAGCTTTTGCTAATTATTTAGTTCTTAAAGACTTAAGCAGATAAAAAAAATAATAATTCTGTATTATTTAACTATTACTCCTTATCTTTTAATTTATAATCCTTTTGCTGCCCGTATTTTCATCCACCAATTAATTATTAAAGTTTTTGGAAATAAATCTCTTAAAATATTTTACCCTGAACAGGGCATTAAATGTTTTAAAAATTATTGTTTCATTTAATCTCTCAAGGTTATTTCGGAAGCCTATCGTTTGGGGAATGCCTGTCTCTTATTCCGTCGAGCCGACCAATCACTGCAATTTAAAATGCCCTGAGTGTCCTTCCGGTCTCGGTGCGTTAACCCGCCCGCTTGGTTTGTTGAAGTTTGATAATTTTAAAATGATTGTAGATCAGATTAAAGGAACGGGCTTTTATATTCAGCTTTTCTTCCAGGGAGAGCCTTTTATAAACAAGCATCTCGGCGCAATGATTAAATACGCGAGAGCGAATAATATTTATGTTTCGATAAGTACAAACGGGCACTTTATAACGGAGAAAAATGTCGATCAAGTTATGGAGAACGCTCCCGACAAACTCATTTTTTCCATAGACGGATTGGACGAAGAGAGCTATCAGAATTACCGTGTCGGAGGAACTTTTAAACAAGCCGATACCGGTTTAAGATCTCTCACTAAAAGGAAAAAAGAACTCGGTAAAAAAATTCCTTTTGTTGAATTCCAATTTATAGTAATGAAACAGAACGAACACCAATTAGAAGATGTTTTAAAATACGGAAAGGATGCCGGCGTCGATAAAGTTGTTTTTAAAACCATGCAGGTCTCTTCTTACGCCAACGCCTTGCATTTCCTCCCGTCAAAAAATAAATACAGCAGATATAAAATTGATAACAGTGACTACCGTATAAAAAACAAATTAATGAATCACTGCTTCGCTCTGTGGAGAACTTCGGTTATAACTTGGGACGGAAAAGCTGTGCCGTGCTGTTTTGATAAAGACGCCGATTATGAGCTCGGGCAATTAAACACTTTGTCGGGAATAGGTATTAAAGAAATTTGGAAATCCGACGCCTATCAAAAATTTAGACAGAATATATTGAACGATCGGAAAGGCACCGACATCTGCAACAACTGCACTGAAGGACTGAAAATAAATATTATGAAAATAGAACAATAATACGGAGATTGTAGGTCGAGGCATTCGCTTCGACTATTAAGACAAATAATATTCAAATGTTTTATTAGGCGTCTGCACAAATCACAGCGCACCCAAATTCGTCCGGCTCTTTTTTATTTTGATGACAGGCCGCTCGTCATAGTTTTAGGTGCGGTACGAGTGCTAGAACTCCGCGCTGATTCCGATCGACGGAAGCAGACCTATCGATGACGAATCGTCCACCTTATTGTTTGCAAAATCCCATCTTACGGCGGAGATATTTTTTCTGTTATATACGTTTTGAACGTCAACGTACGTAATAAGTGTCCACTTATTGAAGTTCCATCTTTTATCAACTCGTAAATCTAAGCTGTGGTTTGCCTGCAGCCGCATAGAATTGTATTCTGCCGGACTCTGTTTCCCGTTCGCGTTAAACGGCGTGTAGGGACTCCCGGAAGAGTAGCGGAATTTCATGCTCGTCTCCCACTCGGAATTAATCTTGTATCCTCCGCTCAAATTTAATATCACTCTCTGGTCGTACTTGCCCGGCTTTTCTATTCCGTCGAGCGGAGTAAAGTCCGCTCTCGATAAAGTTAAGCTGAATATCCCGTAGAAGGGTATATCCGAAAGTTTCTTCCTTATCGAAAGTTCTACTCCTCTCGAAATTCCTTTCCCCTTGCTTACCAGCGGCTCCAATGCAAACGAAGAAAAATTATCATCGGAAAATCCCGCGCCGGTATTAGCCAGAATTAAATAGGGACGAAGCTCACTCGTCGGATAATAAACATAGTCTTTAATAAAACCTTCTACCTTCAACTGTACGTCTTCTCTCAGCATTCTCTCGTAACCGAGTAC
Organism: uncultured Bacteroidota bacterium; assembly: GCA_963787005.1. Classification (GTDB taxonomy): domain Bacteria; phylum Bacteroidota; class Ignavibacteria; order Ignavibacteriales; family Ignavibacteriaceae; genus FEN-1297. Next base: position 16,234 of record CAWBBX010000010.1, on the reverse strand, counting down.
ATACTGCTTAACTTCAATATCACGCAGTCCGTCGTTCTTCCCTGCGTTTAGCCAGATGTACGAAGGCGACTGGTAATAAATCCCCGTGCTGAAATTTATACTGCTGGTCGGATCGAGACTGTAAGACGCCGATATTCTCGGACTAAAATAATACTTCTTATCTATCGCGCTGAAGTAATCGGCTCTTACACCAAGATTGGCGGTGAACCTGTCCATCATTACCGAATTGTAATTTAAGTACGCCCCCCATTTGATGTAATTCTTTGTGTAATTGTAATCGTCCGCGGGCAAAGTATCTCCGAACGATGTAACGAACTGCGGGAAGTATACCTGCGAGTTGAAGTCGATGTATTTAAATTCCGCCCCCGTATTTATTTCGGATGAGGATGAGATTTTGTATGTCAGCTCCGATTTTAAGCTGTTCATCGCTTCCAATGAGTTATTTAAATAAATCGGATTTCCTAATGTATCCCTCTGGCCGTTCTGGTACTTAACAGAGTTTCGTCCGAGTATAAAATCTATAAACCCGCTTTTAAATATATGCTGGTACTTTGCATATGCTGTATACTGGGTCTGATCACCTCCGAGCGTTCTTGAATTATCGTATCTTTTCTCCGGCGTATCGTTAAAAAAGTTTACCTGGTCGAGAGCGCCAAGGAACAAAAAGGAAAGATTGTTATTGTTGTCTAATTTGATGTCCGCTTTCGAAAGAAGATCGTAGTACTCGGGCACAAACGCGAATCCCGCCGCTTTAAAAATCAGATCGAGATAACTTCTTCTTACGGAGAATATAAAATCCGAGTTCTTGGCAATCGGTCCTTCGAGATCGAGTCCGAACTGCGTGGCGGAAATGGTAGCTTTCCCTCCGAGCCTGTCGCTTCTTCCCTTTCTTAAATTAATCGAAAGCACCGATGAAAGTTTGTCGCCGTAAAGAACTGGGAATCCGCCGGTGGAAAAAGTAGTGGATTTTACAAAATCCAGGTTCACGTAGCTTATCGGTCCGCCCGCCGCGCCCTGGTTTCCGAAATGATTAATATTCGGTATCGGAAATCCGTCGAGCAGGTATAAGTTTTCCGAAGGCCCGCCGCCTCTTACTATAAGATCGTTCCTTCCGGCACTCGCCTGCGCCACTCCCGGCAGAACCGAAAGCGCTCTTAAAACGTCCTCAAATCCCCCGGGCGATCTGCGTATCTCTTCATTATTAAAAGATGCGGTGCTGATAAGGTTGGTCGGCTCCCGGGAAAAGTAATCGGTCGTTACGGTAACGTCGCTCAACTCAACCGGGATTTCTATTGTTTCCGCGTCAAGCCTCAGCGGCTTCGATGAACTTACTACCGCATCGGTCTTCACAATGGTCTTATATCCTATGCTCGAAATCCTGACGCTGTATGTGCCCGGCTTTATCCCTTCTATCCTGAACTCGCCCTCCACGTTTGTAGCCGCTCCGAACTTTGTACCTATCAATAATATGTTGGCGCCTACAATCGGCTGCTTGCTAACTGCGTCTTTAACCGTACCGAATATAACACCGCTGCTTTCCTGTCCGAAAGCCGCGAAGTTTATTAAAATAACTGCCGGAAAAATTATCCGTGTGAAGATTCGATTAAACATATCTTTAATTTGCCCCTTTGTCTAATTGCTGTCTAATTATTCACGTCCCAAATTATTGATAATTTTAATAAATTCAAAATAGTTTGGGATATTTCTAGACATTATTTAGACATGCCGGGCATCCCCTATTATTGTAAAATTTAAGCATTCTGATCAGCTAATATACGATTTCTTTATTTACCCTTTTATTAACCTTCCGTGATATTTCCGTGAACATTGAAAAGTATTTTGTCGGTGTAATAAAAATGAGATCGGAAATAAAATAATAAGAGGTTATTAATGAAAGTATTTGTTTTGATCGCGATGATCACCTTCACCTTAAACGCGTTTACCAAATGGGATTTTCTCGGGGTAGCGGATCCTCCGGCACCAACCGACGGTTACGCGACAGCAGTATTTGCCGGCGGATGCTACTGGTGCATGGACGCTTCGTTCGAAAAGCTGTCGGGTTTAAAGGATGTAATCTCCGGTTACGCCGAGGGCGTTACTTCGAGCTCGGAATCCACCGGCAAAGTAGAGGCGATAAAGGTTATCTTCGATCCCGCTGTAACGAGTTATAACGAGCTGCTCGATTATTACTGGAAGCAGTTCGATCCCACAGATGCCGGCGGCTCTTTCTACGATCGCGGTCCGCAGTATAAGTCTTACGTTTTTTATCAAAACGATCCGCAGAAAGAAGCCGCGGAAATGTCCAAGCAGCATCTTGAAGCACTGCGTATCTTCAAGAAGCCTATCGCTACGAAGATAGTAAGCTTCGAAAAGTTTACTCCCGTTCAAGAATCGGAGCAGCATTTCTATAAAAAAAATCCGAAACGGTATCACGAGTACAGGGAAGCTTCGGGAAGAGACAAACTTATCCGCAGCGTTTGGGGTAACGTTTTCACTGATAACTACAAGAAAGAAAGTCGGTCTAAACTGAAAGAAAAACTTACCGATCTTCAGTACGATGTTACGCAAAACGGCGCGACGGAAAGACCGTTCACTAATAAGTACGTCGATAATACACGCGAGGGAATTTACGTAGATATAGTTACGGGTGAACCTCTCTTCAGTTCAACCGATAAATATCATTCCGGCTCCGGATGGCCCAGCTTCGTAAAGCCTATCAATCCTTATTACATAACTAAGAAGACCGACCGCTCTGCCGGGATGCTGAGAGTAGAAGTAAAAGGAAAATTCTCCGGCTCGCACCTCGGTCATGTTTTTGACGACGGGCCGGCGCCGGCTCACTTAAGATACTGCATAGATTCAGCGGCCCTTCGCTTCATCCCGAAAGATGATCTTCAAAAAGACGGCTACGGCGAGTACGCGTATTTGTTTGAGCATGATATCAATTAATGAAAGATTTGTAATCAACTAAGTTCTATATCAACAAACAGGAGCAAACAATGAAAAATTATTTTTTAACAGCAACTTTTCTATTCGCGCTTTTATTCTCGGTCGGCAGCTACGCCCAGTCAATGAACAAAACAAAAGAGATGAAGAAAACCGACTCAACAAAATCCATGAAGCACATGAATAAGATGAAGGATCACAATATGATGAAGAAAGAAGATAAGATGATGGAAAAGAAGGAAGATAAATCCGGCATGAAGAAGCCCATTAAAATGATGAAGCACGGGAAGATGTCGAAAGACAAAATGATGGACAGGAAGATGGATAAAGACATGAACATGCACAAGGATAAAGGCATGAATAAAGACACGGATATGAAGAAATCCGGCATACATAAAATGGAGATGAAAGATTCGACAAAGATGATGGATAAAATGAAAGAGGATAAGATGAACAAAAGTAAAAAGAATTAGCTGACTAAAAACTCTTAGACTTAATCTTACACTTAAACTAAATCTTAAACTTTCACCCAAGTGTAGTCTAAGTTTAAGATAAGGTTTAGGGAATTTTGATCCGGCTCCGGCCGGATTTTTATTTGTCCGGCGAAGCGGAGTAAAGACAAAAGCGATAACCATCTATTCAATTCTGTTCCGGTACTGTAAAAGCCGTAGGAATTTCATTTATGAAATCCTTTCTGTTATCCGGGCATACACATTTCAATATGAATACTTATTCTTGAGGAAATGTTAAACAAATCCCCGCATTTTCCGATAATACGTTAGAGAAATCTTAGGGGTTTGCTCTTTTATACTATTTTTCAACCTGCGCTCCGCTTCCGGCCTGACTTACTAGGAAATGGATCAATAAATAAGGGGACGATTTGTATCTATGGATCGGCGGCAGGACTCTGATTAATAATCAAATAATATTTAAAACTATTAATTTGAGGAGCCCTCATAGCATGAAATGGATCAATGACTTAAAGATTAAGACAAAATTATCACTGTCATTCGGCGCAATAGCCGTCTTTTCTACTATACTTGTTTCGATTGAAAATTCGTCAAATTTAAATGTATATAACGTTCTTATATACTTAGCGATAAACTCTTTGCTCGCTATATTCTTGGGAACTCTTATCTCAAAAAATATAAATAAGTTCCTGGATAAGATTATTTACATGATCAATGAAATGAGACAGGGACACTTAAGTGAAAGGTTAAATTTTCAAGGCAAAGATGAGATTTGCAGCCTAGCATGCGAGATCGATTTGTATGCCGATTATCTGCAAAACACGGTGCTGTATAATATAAATAAAATATCGGAAGGGGATTTCGTCGACACAATTCCTTCAAAAGATTCAAATGACGAAGTGACTCCCGTGCTCAATAATTTTATTAGCACTCTCAAAAAACTAAAGGACGAAACTGATCTTGTTGCCAAGGCGATTTACGAAGGAGAAACAGACTACAGGGTAAACATAGATAGATTTAAAGGCGAATATAAAAGAATAGTCGATGACATTAACGGTACTTTGGATCATATAGTAACGGTTGTAAGAAGCGGTTACAGTACTATGGCGAAGTTCGGCGACGGTGATTTAACCTTTAGAATGTCGGGCGACTTTAAAGGCAATTTTAAAAGCTATAAAGATAAAATCAATTTCCTGGGCGAATCGCTTGAAAACATAATAGGCGAAGTTGCAAAGGTAATTGCCGCCACTTCAAACGCGACGAACGACATCACCACAAGCATCGCCGAAATGGCCGCCGGCTCGGAAGAGCAGAGCAGGCAGACATCGGAAGTAGCCAGCGCAGTGGAAGAAATGACAAGAACGATTCTCGACACATCTGCAAATTCTTCGGCCGCTTCAGACGCCGCCAAGAAAGCCGGCGATATCGCCAAGGACGGCGGCAAGGTTGTTAATGAGACCATAGAAGGAATGATCAGGATCGCCGACGTTGTAAAAAAATCCGCCGTGACAGTGCAGGCACTCGGCAACAGCAGCGACCAGATCGGAGAGATCATCCAGGTTATCGATGATATCGCCGATCAGACAAACCTGCTCGCTCTTAACGCCGCAATAGAAGCCGCCCGCGCCGGAGAACACGGAAGAGGTTTCGCTGTAGTTGCAGATGAAGTAAGAAAGCTAGCTGAAAGAACTACTAAAGCAACCAAAGAAATCGCGAATATGATAAAGCAGATACAAAGAGACACATCGGGTGCGGTTAACTCGATGGAAGAAGGTACCGGAGAAGTTGAAAAAGGCAAATCCCTGGCGGACCGCGCCGGCGATTCTCTGAAAGAAATTATAAAAGGTTCGGAAGAGGTTGTTGATATCTCAATTCAGGTAGCAGCCGCCAGCGAGGAACAGTCATCCGCGGCGGAACAGATCAGCAAAAACATAGACGCCATAAGCAGCGTTACACAGCAGAGCTCGGCAGGACTTCAGCAGATTGCAAAAACAGCAGAGGATTTAATCCACCTGACTTCTAATCTTGAGTCGGTAATATCTAAGATCAAAATTTCGGGGAAAAATACCGAAGGGATCTATCATGGCAGTGTAAAACACAATGACCGTGAGGCTGTCGCTGTTTAATAATTAACTTTTAAACTCTAACCCAAATAACACACCCCTTTGGTTTCTCTCTCAACGGGGAAAAATTAAAAGGGGTGTGTCTTACCATTAATTTAAAGTTTAACAATTACATCGGATCCATCCCGCAGGGACTTCATTCCTGCCCGCCCTGCCTAACGTACAGGCAGGCGGCAAGGTATAAAGTTCCTGTTGTTTTTCAACTTATATTCTCTAGTCTTTTTCCGCGCAGTCAATGCATACTTGATGTCCGTCTTTAATCCGTCCGTATTTCTCAACCGTCATCTCACCGCATTCTTCGCATACAAAGCCGTTAAAACTATCTTTACTTGGTTTAAGCTGATATTCGAAAACTTCCGAAATATCTAACAGCATTTTTTCGGGTGACGCGATAACTTTCGCAATCAGCGGCGCAACAACTTCCTCCGGTACCTTGCTGGCCGGAATGCCTTTCTCCCTGTATTCCTTGAAAAATGTCGATTGCTTGTTCGCCAGCATTGCTTCCGCTTTCGGAGTTACACGAACTGCACGCCCTGTACTTTTTTCTACTAGCGTAACCGCCCATTTCCCTTTATATGTTTTTTTAATGTTACCTTTTCCGAAAGTTGTCCCCATAATTACCTGCAGCCCGTCTGCAAAACATGTAGCGCAATGATCTTCGCCTAAGTCTACAAATGCTATTATTTGACCGTCCTTTGCCCTCTCGACTCCGAGCTTGTTCATCGCCGCGGCTCCTACTTTTAAACCCATAGGCATTGCGGGACATTTATGTCCGTGAAATTTTTGTCCGAATTCTAACCAATCTTGCGGGTTAATCATTTTCATACTCCGTATTTTTAATTAAAGAAATATTGAACTTGTAATGTTGTCAAGGAATTAGTTTTATTTGAAGTAAACTGAAACCTATTATCTAAAGATACTTTTAAGCTGTCTCCTTTTATTTTGTATGCGTATCCCAATATGTACCACGGATTATCATCCGTTAACGGATTTAAATCGTTGAATCGCTCAACCGAAAGCGTCAATAAATTTTTTGAGGCCACTAAGTAATTGACCAGCGCGTAATAACCGTAAGCCTTCCTATTTTCCAGATGACTCTCAAGATATTCCGATTGTATTTCAAAATTTCCGATCGTTAAGTTCTCATCAATTCCGAAACGGAATTCTTTTCCCGTAAACGAATTATTATTTCCTGTTATTTTAGTGAAGTGAAGGTTATGTGCAGATCTAAATGATAGGCTGTATCCGATTTCTAATTTTGATATTGAATTATTCAGAAAATAAAAGCTACCGCGGTTTATATATAAAAAATTCTTTTGTTTCGAAATATTGTTTGCCCCGTTTCCGTTAAAGAATCCCAGGCTGAAAGAGCCGGTTCGACTCTTATTTAATTTGATTTGAAGGCCTAAATCTCTCCCCATAGTTTCGGCACCGGGAACGAGAGAATTGACGGCTAAAGCTCTTTCTACCAGCGGTATCGTATAATCGGATTGTTTCCTTTGCAGACTGAAATCCGTTACAAACTGCCCTGCGGTTATCGTAAAATCACCTGTTGTATAATTGATCAGCGCATCTTGGAGCAAAAATTGGTAATTTATTTTTTTTTGAAATGCTGCCTGCAGCTTATAGCTCCAGTGTTCATCTTTCCCCGGCATTAAACCGCTTACCCAGAACTTAGCCCTTCTTACTGAAAATTCGGCGTCGTTCAAATAGTTATTAGAGAAGCGGAACTGCAGATAACCGTTCCAATCAACCTTTTGCTGACCCACTGCTCGAAAGCTGCCCGCCGCTATTAAAGCAAGAGTTAATACCGTTATGAATTTAATTTTCAACATGGTTCCCTGTTCTTTTATTATAAGACTCCGATAATTATTTTAAATGCAATGACAAACAAAACCACGGCAAATATCTGTTTTACCCGGCTTGTCTTTGCCTTGTTAACAAGGAAATTGCTCCCTAAAAGCGCGCCGATAATTACCGAGATTGTAAGTACAATTGTTAGCGTCCAATTAAAATGTCCCTGCGCCGCATGCCCCATAAATCCGGAGAACGACGAAAAGGTTACTGCAAATGCGGATGTCGCCGCGGCTTTTTTAGTTTCGTATCCCATCCACATTAATAGCGGCGCCATAATAAATCCGCCTCCTACTCCGAGTAGTCCGGCCATGAAACCGGCGAACCCGCCTATTAAAGCCCCAATGATAGCGCGTTTTTTTAACGACATTATTTCCTTCGGCTCAGGCTTCCTCGACATAAACAGCATTCTTACCGCAGCCGCTAGGACCGCAGCCGAGAACAGCACGAGTAAAACATTCACCGGTAATTTTTCGGATACCATCGCCCCGACCGGTGCAAGTAAGAAAGCGGAAATTGTCATTGCCAGACCGCCCTTTACGTCAACCAGTTTGTTTTTAAAGTACGCCAGCAGCGCGATCAGCGTTGTCAGTCCGTTTAGCAGCAGCGCTAACGGAATTGCTACTTCCTTTACAGGAAAGCCAGCCCATTTAAGAACAGGAACATATATCAGCGCCCCGCCCAATCCGAGCATCGAGAATAAAAATGAGCTCGCGAGAATTATTATAGAAACAATTAAGTACAGCATATTTTTCTCTATTTAAGAATCGACATATGAATTCAAATCATTACATTCGTCACTTGATATAAGCGTTGCAAATTTTTCATTCATAAATCTTAAGTTGGATTATTATAATAAGTAAACGCATACTTACTTATATTAATAAATTTTTTTATTTTTTAAGTGATTTCAAAATCAGAGTGTACATTTTTTTACAGAAGTTATTGGTATTCATACCTTTTTTATTCAGAACTAATTCTATATTGAAAGTAATCGGTATTCCCATATACATAACCGCAACATCCTCCGGATTGATAGAACTATCCCATATTCCCTCGGATATTCCCTCTTTTACAATTTTTATTATCAATTTCTTTTGCTCGGTCAGTATCTGATTTAATTTTTCCTTTAACTCTTTATCCCCCAGATGAGCGGCCTCAGAAAACAACAAAATTGTTATGCCCCTGTTCTTCTTAAGATACTGCACGTTCCGGCAGAGGTAATTGAACAATTTATCTTCCGCGTTTGCCTTCGACAGCGCAATATTTCTAAGAGTACCGATTAAATCATTCGCAACATCATCCATAATGCCTTTAATAATGTCCCGCTTGGTTTTGAAATGCCGGAATATTGCTCCTTCGGTAAGTTCGATTCTTTTTGCTAAATTCCTCGTGGAGAAATTATGCAGCCCTTCCTCGGCGATTATTTCCAAAACCGCTTTTTTTATCTGTTCCTGTCTTATATCTGTGTTTTCTCTCGACATTATATTTCTCATTCGAATGATTAAGTAATCACTTACTTACAATATTAAACTATTATTTATATATTGTCAAGTGATACCGGGCAATAAAATTTAAACCTAATTAATATCCAATTATTAAGAGAATGCAAAAACAGAATCAGGACAAATGCCGGGATTCAATCGCTTCGCTCCGCAGCTTGAAGAACTCATTATCCGGTTGATATTTAGAACAAAGAATCCCGGCACTGTTCGCGAGAATTTTCTAACCCGTAGGAAATTCATTTATGAAGTTCCCGTAAGAATATTCCTTATGAAGAAATCATTTCTGTTCGTTGATATTCCAATTATAATCTTTGTAGGTTATCTCCCACTTCTCAGAATTATCCCTTATGTCTTCCGCAATCTCTTTGGGGAGATAATTCGCAATATATTTAAGGACGTTCTCATCCGTGCCTCCGAAATCATCTTCATACCAGTCGAATATCTTTGATAGATGCGCAATCCGGTAAGTTTTGTTGAAAGAATTTTTAGTGGTATCATTAATAAACAGTCTGGCCTGATCATCCAACTGATTATTTATTTTATCAGCTTCGTATGCTTGGTTCCTTAAAGTCGGACAGCTTATTGACGCGCATACAATCGCGAAATGTATCCTCGGTTCGTTCATCTTTCTCAGTATTTTATGCTCTATAACGTTCAACGAATAGATTTTATTATCAATATTAATAAATTCTTTATCCCATACGGTTGTCTTTAAGATATGAGAAAGAATCACACCGTGCCTGCTAATATCTCTTACGCTCTTAACCGGATAGTTATCCGATACAATCTTCAAGGTAAAGGCGTTATACGCGTTTATCCAGAAGGCCAGTTTCTCCGAACGGTTAAATTTCTGCGGATTAATATTGACCAGACTATTTAAATAGACATAGAAATCCGCATCGTCCTTTAAGCCTTTATAATCAACAAGTCCGTCTTTTACATATTTATGGACGATCCCGGGATATATATTATTACCCTGGGCCGAAACTTCTGTTAGCATTAAGATTGTAGCCGCTAACGCCAGTAACCGAAATGCTCCTTTAGCCATAATTTGCCTCATTTTTTATCTCTTAAATTACTAATATGATCTGCCCGGCAAACAGATAATATTATAAATATTTGATTTCACTAAAAATTAACATGAGATAAATTTTCTTATTGTCGGCTATCCGACAAAACGTATTTGTTCGAAACACTAACTTTAAGAGGTTGTAAAACCATGATCAGCTTTAATTTTAAATGTTATCACTAGGATACATTTATTGATATGAAATATTCGGTAGTTATAATTGCTTATAATGAAGAGGAGAACATTCTCAATTGTATTGATAGTGTTCTAGCCGCAAGAGACGGTGTTCAAATTATTCTGGCGGACGGCGGAAGCAGAGATGCGACCATCGGGAAGGCTCTCCTTAGAAACGCCGGTGTCGTTCGTTCGAAGTTAGGTCGGGGACCGCAATGCAACGCAGGAGCGTTAGAGGCTGACGGGGAGATCATTTTATTTCTTCATTCGGATACCACTTTACCCGAAAGCGCGTTCGAGGTTATTGATAAACATTTCTCTGCGGCCGAGGTTCAAATCGGTACTTTCAGACTCGAGTTTGATAGACAGAACTTAATGCTTTCATTATATTCCAAACTTACATCAATCGATTCTGTACTTACCAGATTCGGCGATCAATGTATTGTGGTGAGAAAGGATTTCCTAAACCGGCTTAACGGATTTAACGATTGGCCCCTTTTCGAGGATGTAGATCTGCTGAGACGTGCGCGAAGGCTGACTAGAATTTATTCTCTCCCGGCACGTGTTACAACTTCTTCTAGAAGATTTATAAAAGAAGGATTTATCCGGCAGCAGCTGTTGAACGGTTTGCGTATTTTTCAATTTCTGTCGGGAGTGCCGCCATATAAGATTGCCGGCAAATACAACACAAAGAAAAATGAAGTTAATAGTCCCGGGAAAGGGGCCTCTTAGACACAACAAACTAAGAGGGTATATCTTGAAGATGACGGAACCGGGATACTAATATTAGTACTATTCATTAATAATCATGATTAATATTATGAAAACATTAAAAGTTAATTTTAGTAATAACGCAGGCTTTAAATTAAGCGGAAGATTGGAACTGCCTGTAGACGGCAGACCGGCCGCCTACGCTTTATTCGCGCATTGCTTTACGTGTACTAAAAATCTTGCAGCCGTAAGAAACATCAGCGATGCCCTTACGCGTAATTCGATTGCGGTACTAAGATTTGATTTCACCGGTCTCGGAGAAAGCGAGGGTGATTTCTCCGATACTAATTTTTCTTCTAATATCGAGGATTTAATCTCAGCAGCGGAATTTTTGGAGAAAGAATATCAGGCACCTCAGATCTTGATCGGCCATTCCCTCGGAGGCGCGGCGGTTCTAAGAGCTTCGTTAAAGCTTAATTATGTCAAAGCCGTTGCCGTTATCGGAGCCCCCTTCAATCCCGTTCATATAAAATATCTCCTGAAAGACGACATCGCTACTATTGAAAAAAAGGGCAAAGCGCTTGTCTCGCTGGGCGGAAGGCCTTTCCAAATAAAAAAACAATTTTTAGAAGATATTATAAACGGCAATCATGACAAGGACGTTGAAAATCTGGGCAAGGCGCTGTTAATACTTCATTCCCCGGTAGACAATATTGTAAGCATCGATAACGCGGCGCAGATTTATAAATCGGCGAAGCATCCCAAAAGCTTCGTGTCACTGGACGGCGCGGATCATCTTCTATCGGAAAAAGCCGAATCTATCTACGCCGGCGAAATAATTTCCGCCTGGGTAAAGAAGTATATTGATTTTCCAAAGGAGAACGTTCTCAGGTCGGACAAAAAGATAGTGGCCAGAATAGGAGAGAAAGGATATACTACCGAAATAAAAGCCGGCAATCATATGCTGCTGGCGGATGAGCCCGAGTCTGTCGGCGGAAATGATTTGGGGCCTTCGCCGTACGATCTCTTAGCGGCAGGGTTAGGGGCCTGCACTGCCATGACCTTGCGGATGTATTCGGATAGAAAGGGTATCGACTTAAAAGAAGTCAGGGTTCACCTTCAGCATTCAAAGATTTATTCCGATGACTGCGGCAATTGTGAAAGTTCAAACGCAAAGATTGATCAGATTGAAAGAATTATTGAACTTGAGGGGAATTTAACGGACGAAGTAAAAAAGCGGCTGTTGGAAATCGCGGATAAATGTCCCGTTCATAAAACGCTGCTTTCCGATATAAAAATTAAAACAAGTCTTCTATAATTAAAAAGGAGCGCGCTATGGAATTAAACCAAAAACAAAAAGAGCTGTGCGATTCAGAAGATTACGATTTCTCAGGGTTACGCGCATTAATGCTTAATTGTACATTAAAAAAATCACCCGACTTATCGCATACGGAAGGGCTGATGAAAATTTCAAAAGCCATCTTGGAAAAGAAAGGCGTAAAAGTTGAGATACTGCGCCCGGTCGATTTTAATATTGCCAGGGGAGTTTACCCTGATATGACAAAACACGGTTGGGAGGTTGATGACTGGCCTCAATTGTACGAAAAAGTAAAAGCATCCGATATTTTAATCCTCGGCACACCCATATGGCTTGGCGATAAATCATCCGTCTGTACTCATATTATTGAGCGGCTATATTCCAATTCCGGCGAGCTGAACGAGAACGGTCAATATAGTTTCTACGGAAAAGTAGGCGGATGCATAATTACCGGTAATGAGGACGGTATAAAACACTGCGCGATGAATATTTTATATTCTCTTCAGCACGTCGGGTACACAATTCCTCCGCAGGCAGATGCCGGCTGGATCGGCGAAGCAGGTCCCGGTCCATCTTATATGGACAAAGGTTCCGGCGGACCCCAAAACGAGTTCACTCAGCGCAATACAACATTCATGACATGGAACCTTATGCATATGGCAAAATTACTGAAGGGAAACAACGGAATTCCGGCGCACGGAAACCAGCGTTCTGAGTGGGATGCCGGCTGCAGGTTCGATTATCCCAATCCGGAATACAGATAATTAAACACAGCCGAATCGTTCTTTATTCTCCAATTCATGCGGCAGCCATGTGTGTCAATTAATACATGGCTGTTTTTTTATATTACTTAAAAGATGTCTATTTCCTAATTTAATTTTCGGATCCGGATAAGCCGATCAGAATATTTAAAGGATTTTGATTAATTTGTAATAACAATTTTCAATAAAGACGATGAACGGTAAAGTTAAAATAGAGGTTCAGCATTTTCACGGCTGTCCCAATTCTCCATTATTGGTTGAAAGGGTTAAGGAAGCGATTAAAGGAATTGAAGACGCTGAATATACAGAAACGCTGGTTGAAACGAACGAAGCCGCGAAAAAGTTTAAATTCAGGGGGTCACCGACCTTATTAATTAACGGCAGGGATTTTGAAGATCTACCCGAGCCGGATCAGCCGGCTCTCGCCTGCAGATATTATTCCAATGGTATTCCGGATGTAGAGGCGATAAGAAAATTGATTTTATCGCACAATAAATAAACGTGCCGCTTACTCCGTTAATTATATATTTCTAAACGCTGTATTTTTGTTTACCGATATTTACCAAAACTCCGGCGCAATTTTGAAGTATATTCTTTTCATTTAGAAAATTTTTGTTTCAACGCGCGCGTAGTCTTTGATTAAAAGAAGCTTCATTTATAAGGTTTTTTATCCTATCCTTCCGCAAAATTACCCTTCATTTTATCTAATCCGGCGTGCAGGCTCCCTGAGATGCCGAAATTATCAATAATTAAAAAAAATCAATTACATGACGGGCGTTGCCATATATATCGAAGAAAATTTATAAATTCAGTCTTAAAATTTCAACGGAGTAAAAATGGCAGAAATAAATCCCCCGTTACAAATCGCTAAGAAAGAACCTACCCCGTTTTACAGATGGATGGTGCTCCTGTTTTTAAGCATTGCCATGTTCGGCAATTATTATGTGTTCGATTCCATTTCGCTGGTTGCCGATCAGTTGAAAACCGGACTTCATTTTACCGACCTTGAAATCGGACAACTTTACTCCGCTTACAGTCTTGCGGCAATTATAGTTCTGGTATTCGGCGGCATATTAGTCGATAAATGGGGGACAAAAAAATCGGCGCTTATTTTTGCTTCTATATGCACCGTCTCGGGTTTTATGGTCGCGTTCTCATCAAATTTATATTTAATGCTAGCCGGGAGATTTTTATTGGGAGTAGGCTCCGAGCCGTTGATTGTAGCCATTACAGTCGCGATAGCAAAATGGTATAAAGGGAAAGAGCTGAGTTTTGCGATGGGATTAAATTTATTCTTTGCCAGAAGCGGCACTGTCGCCGTTGATAATTCCGCATCCATCTTTCCGGGATTGTACAGCGGCGGTTATGCGAGCCCTTTATTTGTAGCCGCTTTAATCGGTATTCTCTCGCTTGCCGGCATTTTGGTTTATTATATAATAGAATCTTCCGGCGAAAAGAAATTTGCATTAGGGGGAGGGGGTGAGACCGATAAGTTAAGTCTTAAAACGATATTTAAATTCAACAAGTCGTTCTGGTACATAACATTATTATGCGTCACATTTTATTCGGCTATATTTCCTTTCAGAACTTTTGCTGTTAAATTCTTCATGGAAGCCCATCATCTGCCCCGTGAACAAGCCGGATGGATGATATCGAACTTACCATTAGCCGCGATGTTCGCCACTCCCCTTATCGGTCTGCTTGTAGATTATATAGGCAAGCGCGCACTGCTGATGACGATAGGATCAATTCTGCTGCTGCCGGTTTACTTATTAATGGCTTACAGCAACATGACGCTTTACGTTCCGGTTATAATGATGGGAGTCGCGTTCTCTTTAATTCCCGCGGTGATGTGGCCTTCGGTTGCTTATATAGTAAAAGAAAAACGGCTCGGATCCGCATACGCGCTGATGACATTGATCCAGCAGATAGGAATGATGATCTTTCCGCTGCTTATCGGAGCCGCGAACGATTATTCGGGCGCAAGCGCGGCAAATCCCGGCGGATATGATCTCGGTATGTGGATATTTTCAATACTCGGAGTGTTAGGTCTTGTCTTTGCATATCTTGCTGCGGAAATCGGAAACCGGTCCGGGGGGACACGGACTTGAACTTAGCAGAGCCGAAGCTGAAAAATTTAGATTGGCGGGAGAAGCCGGAAATCTGCAGTAATATTTTAACCAGAACAAATGAATTATACGGAAACCTCGAAGGTCTTTAAAGTGACCTTCGAGATTTTAACTTTTAGGAATTTCATAAATGAAGTTCCTTCATATTTATGTTAAGACCTATTTAAAAATCAAAACCCCTCACACTTGTGAGGGGTTTCTTTTAATAGCGAGGGCCCGCCTACTCCCGACAAGTCGGGATGCGGCGGGAAAACAGGATCCCGATTTCATCCGGATTTCGTCGTCCCGATAAATCGGGAAACCTACAACTTTCGGGTTATGAGCCCGCGTGAATCTAATTTAAGACAACCAATTATAACTCGCTTATTAGTGAATCTCTGAAAAAGACGACCATTCATATGTAAATTTTTATACTTACTAACAAATTATCTATAAATAATTTTCAATAAATTAAAATGATAAAATACCCTTTGAATTTTCTCGAAGTCTCTCCTCGGCTATTTTTAATGATGCGAAAGTTGCGATTTTAAGCATTTTCCGCATTTTTTATTCTCCCGCATACTCTGTAATCAATCCTTTTTGACCCCCATTTGGACACTTTTGGCACATCATTTCAATTTACTGGCAAAATTGTGATTAATAAATTCAAAGTGCGCTGGAAGGAACGAGATGAGAAAAGCTAAGAATGATGTTAACTTAAGGATTTTTTTCTAATTTGAACTTTAGTAACCTTATTATATTCACTTGATATATCAATGTGCTCTTCCCTTTTTCTTATATTTTCTTCGTTCAATATTTCAGTCAAACGGTTTTTCATTATTCCAAATGTTACATTACTATTTGCTTTGCAGCTATAGTATTTTAAATTAGACTTTGCTTTTATTACATCATCCACTCTATTATATATAAACCCGATTTACTATCATTCCATAGGTTTTACTGAAAAAAGTATTATCCTGTCAAACTAGTGCTTTTTATCACTTAAAAATTGTATCTCGTTTGTTCTATAGCTCTCTTTAAATTCTTGGCTGAATAAAAGATAATTTGTTACAAAGCACATAGCTCCCTTTCCTTTAAATACTTAGTTTCATCTAAAAATTTAGATTAAGATATTTGGCAGGTTATTAATTTATATAAAGACTTACTTTACATAAATATATTTTTCCCTTTTTCG
>CAWBBX010000009.1:0-52120 GCA_963787005.1 uncultured Bacteroidota bacterium | reverse complement strand
ATTTGTGCGCCTAACTTATTGTAATTTAAGGTGTACATACTGCGATACGGAATACGCTTTTTATGAGGGTAAAGACTACTCGATAGATGAAATAGTTGCCGAGGTGAAAAAATTCGGCTGCAACCTGGTTGAAGTAACCGGCGGCGAGCCGCTCTTCCAGGAAGAATGTTATCCGCTTATGGAAAGGCTTTGCGAAGAGGGATATTCGGTGATGGTGGAGACCGGGGGAAGCCTTCCAATAAAAACTATTGACCAGCGGGTCAAAATTATTATGGACCTCAAATGCCCTTCCAGCGGAATGCTGAAAAAGAACATGTACGAGAATATAGATTATATCAAGCCGACAGATGAGGTGAAGTTTGTTATCGGAACCCGCGAGGATTACGAATGGAGCCGGGAAATTGTTCAAAATCATAAACTCTCGGAAAAAGCCGAGGTTATCTTTTCCGTAGTTTTCGGAAAACTCGAGCCGGTCAGGCTGGTCGAGTGGATACTTGAGGATAAACTAAAGGTGAGGTTCCAACTGCAGATGCATAAGTTTATCTGGGAACCCAATGTAAAAGGTGTTTAAATGAAAATCGCAAAAGAATTCAACTGGGAAATGGGACACCGTCTTCCCGAGCATTTCGGTAAATGTAAAAATATCCACGGGCATTCATATAAAATGCTTGTTGAGATTGAAGGCGAACTGAACGACAAAGGAATGGTGATGGATTATTACGATCTCCGCGACGTGATCGATCCGATCGTGGAGGAGCTTGATCATTCCTTTATGGCTAACGAAAAAGATCTGCCCGTGGTGGAATTTCTAGAGAAGATGAAATCAAAACGAATGATAGTCGATTTTGATTCCACCGTCGAAAATATTACAACCTACTTTCTAAATAAGATCAAGAACGCTAAACTTCCTTCCAACATTAAAAAGTTAAAAGTGCGTGTTTGTGAGACTCCCGACGATTACGCCGAAGAAGAGATTACGTTAAAATAATAACCGGGGGCCGAGAAAATTGAAATCTGTTATTCCGATAGAAAGAATAGCCGGAAAGATTTTCTTAATTAGGAACGAGAAAATTTTACTTGATGCCGATCTTGCCGAGTTATACGGGGTTGAAACAAGGGTACTTAAGCAGGCAGTTAGAAGGAATCTTGGGCGATTTCCTGAAGATTTTATGTTTCAACTGACGAAAAAAGAATGGAATAAGGTTATCACAAATTGTGATAACCTCGGAAACAGAAAATACAGCCCTTCCACACCATTTGCATTTACAGAGCAGGGTGTTGCCATGCTTTCAAGCGTACTTAATAGCCCCCGTGCCATCGATGTGAATATAGCTATAATGAGAGCTTTTGTTCAATTGAGAAAATTTCTTCAAAGCGGTGAGGAATTAAGCAAAAGGCTCAAGAAACTTGAGAAAGAAACCAAATCTAAATTTAAAGAGCAAGACGAACAAATTAGATTAATTTTTGAAGCCATCAAGGAATTGATTACGGAGAAACGTAAGCCCAAACCTCTAATGGGATTTAGAATTTCAGATAAATGAAATAAGAGCCGGTTATATATTCATGTCCAGATTTAAAATCTATCTAGAATACGAAGGAACACGCTACAGCGGCTGGCAGAAGCAGCAGAACGCGCGCACCGTGCAGGGCTCTCTTATTAAAGCGGCGGGAGAAATCTTTAAAGGAGCTAACGCAGATATTCAAGGCTCCGGCAGAACCGACAGCGGGGTGCACGCTCTATGCCAGGTTGCTCATCTCGACGTGAAAACGATGCTGGCTCCCGAGATTATCCGCATTAAGTTCAATGACAGCCTTTCCCACGACATCAACATACTGGAAGTAAAGAAAGCGGATCCGAAATTTCATGCCAGGCACGACGCAATTTCCCGTTCCTACATTTACCAGGTTTCGAGAAGAAGAACAGCCTTCGGTAAAAATTATGTCTGGTGGATAAAGGACAAACTTAATTTTAAAGCGATGAAAGAGGTCGCCGTAAATTTCACCGGAATGCACGATTTCTATTCTTTCTCCGAGAAGGACAGGGAAGAAAAATCTACGAAGGTACTTGTAGAAAGTGTCGAGGTAAAAGAATCAGGTGATCTTATTTTAATACGAGTAACGGGCTCGCACTTTTTGTGGAAAATGGTAAGGCGGATGACAGGGGTTCTCATCGAGATCGGACGCGGCAATATGAAGGAGAATGATCTGATTTATTCGCTTGAGAACAAGACGAACATTCCCGCCAAATATACAGCGCCCCCTTCCGGACTTTTCCTCGAGAAGGTTCTTTACAAAGGTGATTCTCCTAAAAAAGAACTGGAACCGGTTTTCCCGGTATTCAACCCTTATTCACGAAAATAAATAATCCGCATATATTGCTATCGGTTTTAACTGTCGGTAAAGTGACAAAGAGCAACCGCTGCCATTAAATTAAATAATAATTTAAGTCTGATTTAACCCGCTAACCATTAAACGTATAACTTCTCGGAGTTTTCAATGTTAAAGAAAACCGTCTCACTTTTTGTACTTTCACTATTTATTCCTCTCTCATTTTTATCCGCACAGCCGATGTTTTCAAATAGTGAAGGGCCCGCGCATCACGCACCGGACAGGGAATTTCATATGATTAACCTCGGACTTGATTTTCATTTCAACATCAAGAAGAAAGAAGTTATAGGTATTGCGACTGAGAAGATCGTTCCGCTTAGGAAGGAATACGATAGCGTTCATCTGAACGCGATGGATATGAAGATCAACAATATAAAAATGAACGGAAAAAACCTTCAATATAAATACGACGGCAAAATACTTTCGATTGCATTGGGAAAAACTTACGATCTAAATGACACTCTCACTTACTCGGTTTCATATTCAACTATTCCGACTAAAGGGATATTCTTTGTGCTTCCGGACAGTGCTTACCCTGATCGGACACCCGAGATCTGGAGCCAGAGTGAATCTGAGGACGCACAATACTGGTACCCCTGCCACGATTATCCTGATGATTTCTCAACCAGCGAAGTTACGGCGACGGTACCGTCAGATTGGAAAGTAATATCAAACGGTACGCTCGAGAAGGTTACATCGAATAAAAAAGATAAGACCAAAACATTCTACTGGGTCGAGTCGAAGCCGCACGTAGTTTATCTTAATTCGATAATAGCCGGAAAGTACGACGAGGTAAAAGATCATTACGGTAAGATCCCGGTAGATTACTATGTAGAACCGAGATATGCAAAATATGCAAAAGAAGATTTTCACCAGGAGCCGGACATACTGAAATTTTATTCCGAAGTAACCGGACATCAGTACGCCTGGGAAAAAATGTCACTGACAACCGTAACTAATTTTACAGAAGGCGGGATGGAAAATGTCTCCGCTATAACACTCACGGATAATACCATACACGATAAAAATGCGGAGCCGCAGGGATTGAGTACCTCACTTATTGCTCACGAAACCGCGCACCAGTGGTTTGGTGATCTGCTTACGTGCCGGACGTGGTCGGACGCATGGCTCAACGAAGGCTTTGCCGATTTCTTCGATCTTCTTTATGAAAGACACGCATACGGCGCCGATGAATTTTCGTACCAGTTGATGAAGTATCATAACCAGGTTGTAAGAGCCGATAAGAGAGAAAGAAGACCCACGGTGTGGAATAAATTTCGTTCGCCGGATAATGTTTTCAGCACATATATTTACCCGCGCGGCGCTTCAATATTAAATATGCTTAGAGGAATACTCGGCGAAAAATCTTTCTTTAAGGCGATAAAACATTATGTAAACAAATTTCAGTTCCAGAATGTAGATACACATGATTTTCAAAACGCAATTAAGGAAGCTACCGGACGAAATCTTTATTGGTTTTTCAACGAATGGCTTTACATGGCCGGGCACCCGGTATTTACTGTAAACTACGGCTACGATAAGCCTTCGCATACATTAACAATAAATGTCGCTCAAACACAGAAGGTCGACAGCCTTACCCCAATTTATAAAATGCCGGTAGATGTTTACATAGAAACACCCGATCAAAAAATTACAAAAACGGTTTGGGTAAATGATTCCGTAAATGTTTTCAAGTTTAATGTAGAAGAAAAGCCGCTGATGGTAAACTTTGACGAAGGCAACTATTTATTAAAGGAATTGAACTTCAAAAAATCTGCGGATGAATTGGTTTTTCAGCTCAAGCATGATAAAGACGCGGCCGGAAGAATTTGGTCGGCGGATCAGCTTGCGGATGACAGTTCGAGATCACAATCCGCTCCTCTTGTGGACGCTCTGAATAACGATTCGTTCTGGGCAGTGAGAGCGGAATGCGCGAAACTTCTTGCTCAATTTAAAACCGGAGACGTTGAGAAAGCACTGATCAATTCATTAAAAGACAAGGACGCGAGAGTCGCCGAAGCGGCCGCAAAATCTTTGGGCAATTTTAAATCCGGTGAGGTTGCCAATGCGCTTAAAGAGGAATTTAACGGTACAAAGAACTATTTTGTGAGGGCCGCCGCCGCGCTTTCTTTAGCGTCGGCGGATTCGTCAAACGCAATTCCGATCGCCGAAAAAGCCCTGAAGACGGATTCATTCCGGCAGGTAATAAGATCCGCCGGGCTTGACGCTTTGGTTAAGCTCGATTCGGCGAAGGCTTTTGACGCCGCGGTTAAATTAGCAGAGTACGGGCAGCCCGATGCAATACGCTTGAAGGCGCTTACGATTTTAATTAGAGATCCGTACAAAAAGGACGAGGCTGTAAACCTTCTTGAAGAATACACCAAGGATAAATACTGGATAGCGCAGCTCATCGCCATAAACGGACTCGGCAGCCTCGGAAATAAAGACGATATAGCGCTGCTCAAAGAAATGGAAAAAAATCAAAGCAATTTCAGAATAAAGGAAGTTGCAGCGAGATCAATAAAGAGAATAGAAGCGAGAGAGAAACAGAAGAAGAGTTAAAAATTGTTTTGTGGAGACGCGCCACGCCGAACTATCGGGACAAGCCGGCGTGTCTCTACATAAGGTGTTTGATAATTTATAACTGAGGCGACCTGCCGGTAGACGGTGTCGTTTCTTCAAATATTAAAAAATCTTATTGCGAATTTATAATTCTTTAAAATCCTCGAAACTAATTTTAGCTTGTTTTAATATTTTATGGGAACCGGATTGCCTTTTTTCGACAAAACCTGCTTTGAGAAGTTTCGCAAGAACTTCTTTAGCTGAGTAAGGCATCTTCTATTTCGATCTTTGAATAAAACGATTCTTCCTCTAAAGGTATTTTTTCGCCGCTGGCTTTTTTTTCTTCAATCCATATCTTTAAGAGATCTTCAGCAGCTTTCTTTGCTCCTTCAATCCCGGAACCGTGTGTGGTAATATCGAACGTAGGTATGTGAGCATAATAATATCCTTCGGGAAAAGAAGAATCTTTTATTCTTTCATAAATGATAGTATATGTCATTAATCGCTCGACTTTTACTTATACGTAAACTAAAAATTAAACCTATCAAACGCTATGTTATTATTTTTGTGTATAAATAGGAATTTATTTCAGCATTTTCTTAAGACGATTAATCTCATCCCTTAACGAAGCGGCTTTTTCGAATTCCAAATCTTTTGCAGCCTGCTTCATCTGGTCTGAAAGCTGTTCTATCAGATCCTGCTTCTGATCTTCATTCATGTATTTTAAAATAGGCTCGGCCACTTTTGTAAACGAAAAATTTTCTTTTTCCTCTTTCTTCCTCATATCGGCAATTGAAGTAGAGGACATAATTTCTTCCATGCTCTTATAAATTGTCCGGGGAGATATGTTATTATCCTCGTTATATTTCTGCTGTATAATTCTTCGCCTGTTCGTTTCCTCGATGGTTTTTCTCATCGACTCGGTTATTTTATCGGCGTACATAATTACTATGCCGTTCACGTTTCTTGCGGTTCTGCCGGCCGTCTGCATAAGAGAACGTTCGCTGCGGAGAAATCCTTCCTTATCGGCGTCTATTATAGCGACGAGCGAGACTTCGGGAAGATCCAGGCCTTCTCTTAAAAGGTTAACTCCCACAAGAACATCGAAGTCGCCTATTCTCAAATCCCGGAGGATCTCCACTCTTTCCAGCGCGTCTATGTCGCTGTGAATGTATCGAACTTTTATACCTATCTTATCGAGATAATCGGAAAGATCTTCCGCCATTTTCTTGGTAAGAGTTGTTACGAGAGTTCTTTCGTTTTTCGGAACACGCTCTCTTATCTCGCCGATAAGATCGTCGATCTGGCCTTTGATCGGGCGGACCTGAATTTCCGGATCGAGCAGTCCGGTCGGACGTATAATCTGCTCAACTACTACGCCGCCGCTCTTTTCCAGTTCATAATCGCCCGGCGTAGCGCTCACGAATATAACCTGGTTAAGCATGCTCTCGAATTCCTCAAACTTCATTGGGCGATTATCAAGCGCGGACGGGAGTCTGAATCCGTGCTCAACAAGAGTTTCCTTTCTCGAGCGGTCGCCGTTGTACATTGCACGCAGCTGGGGCATAGTAACGTGTGATTCATCAATTATAACTAATAGATCCTTAGGGAAATAATCCATTAAGTTGTAAGGTCTAGATCCCGGCTCTCTGCCGTCCATGTGTCTTGAGTAATTTTCAATCCCGGAGCAGTAGCCAATCTCCTTCATCATTTCAATGTCGAACCTAGTTCTCTGCTCGATGCGCTGCGCCTCCAAATATTTTTCTTCCGATCTGAAATACTTCAATCTTTCTTCAAGTTCCTGCTCGATGTTGTAAATAGCTTTCTGCACCTGCTCGCGGTTCGATACGAAATACTTTGCCGGATAAACGGCGGCGGAATCAACCTCTTTTAATACTTCTCCCGTGATAGAATCGATGATAGAAAGCTTTTCAATCTCATCATCCCAGAACTCAATTCTTATTGCTTCCTCATACTGGTAAGCGGGAATAATTTCGACAACGTCCCCGCGCGCTCGGAAAGTACCGCGCGTAAACTCTATGTCGTTTCTAACAAAATGAATATCGATGAGATTACGGAGCAGTTTCTTGCGCTCGATCGTTTCACCTTTTTTCAGGAAGATGATCTGTTTCGCGTATTCCTGCGGCGCGCCGATGCCGTAGATACAGCTTACGCTGGCAACCACAATTACGTCCGACCGCCCCTCCACCAAGGATGTCGTTGCCTTTAGTCGCAGCCGGTCGATTTCCTCGTTAATGGAGAAGTCCTTTTCAATGTACAGATCGCTTGCCACTACGTAAGCTTCCGGCTGGTAGTAATCATAATAGCTGATGAAAAATTCAACCGCATCTTTAGGGAAGAACCCCTTAAATTCAGAATAAAGCTGGGCGGCGAGAGTTTTGTTGTGCGAGATAATAAGAGTCGGCTTATTTATTTCCTTGATGACATTGGATATCGTAAATGTTTTACCGCTTCCTGTAACGCCGAGAAGGGTCTGGAATTTATCACCCCGTTCTATACCTTCGATTAGTTCTTTAATCGCTTGAGGCTGGTCGCCCGACGGCTTGTAGTTGGATACAAGATCGAATTTATTCATATAATCGTTTCGTGTCTTTTTGAAAATTGGAAACTTTAATTTAACAATTTTTAGGGAAAGGGTTCAAGATAAATGGATGTGGACAGCGGGCGATCCCGGTTTATTTCCACCGGCCTCACCCCCGGCACCTCTCCTTATAAAGGAGAGGGGAGTCTAGAAATGTATGCGGATCGGTAATTGTCAAAGGAATTGCCTAAATTTTAATAAGGAATAATTATTTGCTGATAAATAAAACGCGGATTTATAATGGATGAAAAAGGCCGGAAATGGATAATAACAGGCGGTATTCTGGGATTTTTAGGGGTCGCGCTGGGCGCTTTCGGTGCCCACGGATTGAGAGATTCGCTGTCTTCGGAAATGATGAAGATTTATGAAACAGGAGTTATGTACCATTTGATTCATTCGGTGGCAGTGCTTGCACTAGGCCTGGCGGGAATTAAAAAATATTATAAAGCGGCGTTATTGTTTACAGTCGGAGTAATTTTGTTTTCGTTTTCTCTTTATCTTTACGCGGTTACGGGAACAGTTCTGTTTGCGATGATTACTCCGTTTGGCGGACTATCATTCCTCGCCGGCTGGCTGCTAATAATAATTCAAGCTGTTAAAAAGCCGAAAGTTATTTAATATTTATTTAACCGCTCTGAGCTTGAAGTAAACTTCTTCGGGCGAAAAGATACCCGCAAAAAATCTCTCGTATATAACGGGTTCTATATTTACGATAGCGTCCATCCATTTGAGAGCGGCAAAGTGAGAAGTTATAAATCTCTTCTCCAAAACCTCGAACTGCGCCTTGCCTTTGTAATTGGTTCTGTGATTAAGTTTCCACTTTTCGTAGAATTTTAATTTACGGTTTTCGATATATTCATAATTGTCGAATGATCTAATCGAAAAGGGGATCTTATGATCGGGCTCGCCGAAGTATTTTGTGTTGAGAAAGAAAGGAACATAAACGATAAGCTGACCGTCCGGCTTTAATATGCGGTAGAGTTCGGTTATAGTGTTATGGAAATTATCGAGATGCTCGAGCACATGGGAGGCGAATATCTCGTCGAACGTGTTGTCGTCAAAAGGGTATGGAAACTTGTTTATGTCGTGCAGCATGTTCCCGCCGTAATCGACGATATCCAGATTAATATATCCTTCTTTTAAATCGTTGCCGCACCCGAGGTTTAATTTCTTCATAAAATTCTTTAATGATTGTTAAGTATAATGTATTAATTCCGCTTTCAGCCGTGTATAGTCGGATGATTAGGCAGGGAGACGACGATGTTCTTTTCAATCTCTGTCAGCTCATCGATCCTTTTCTTCACTTCTTCCTCATCGACATAAAGATTCGCTAATTTAATAAAAGTAACGTAATGACCGGCTTCCGTGGCCGAAAGCTTGGAATAAAAATCCTTCAACGTTTCATCCTCTAATCCGTCGCCGAGTATCTGGAGCCTTTCGCAGGATCTGGCTTCGATTATCGCGGCTGTGATAAGGCGGTCGAGCAGCCGTTCGGGTTCGTTATTGCGAACGTGGGATAGGAGGTCTTTGACGTAAGGGTCGCCTTTGTCGTACGAAAGTATTATTCCTTTAAAATCCAAAATTTCCACTACCGATTTATAATGACCGATTTCCTCCACGACGAGATCCGACATAGTAAGGGAGATCTCGGTTTTTTCCGGGTAGTTCGATATAAGACTAAGCCCGGTAGCCGCGGCTTTTTTCTCGCAGTGAGCATGGTCTATCATTACATTGTCCAGATCTTTAATCGCCGCGTCGATCCATTTGGGATTTGTCGAACATTTAAGGCAAAGCATAGATACAATTTAAGAATTTATAGCGAAACATTTAAGAAGCATGGTTGCATTGTAGCATGAATGCATGGATAATGTCACCCTTTCAGGGTTTGTTGATATAAACAGACACTTTACCCGGGGTCAATACCCCGGGCTAAGTAATTCTTCCCCTTTAGGGAAGATTTAATGGCTTATTCAGTTTACCTATCTGATGTGATGAGTCTGCAACATTGAAAAATTCTTTTGCTTATTTCGTTTTATTTTAATCTTCGAACTGAGATGAGGCTTAGTATTTGGAGGTAGTCTTACCCATAAAAATCATTAAATGAAATTTGTAATTAAAATATTATAATACGCCGAAGGTGTAAAATAACTCAGGCCGGGGCAAAGCCCGGTGATGATAAGATGTAAATATATTATGCCCTGAAAGATTGCCCGAAGGTGGGCAGGGGTGAAATAAATGAAAAGCATGTTTGAATGAATGCATGTTGTAGAACTATTGACATGCCCTTCATGCGTCCGTGTTTTCTTGGGAGTAATAAAAAACCCGGCGCTCGGCCGGGTCTTTGTGATTTAATATTTGTTCAGTTATCAGTTTAGTGTTATAACCGGAGAGTTGATTCCCTTAAGATTCAACTTTTCAACCTCCACTTTTATAACGCCTCTCTTCATCATACCGAGAGAAAGAGCAGCCGCTTTGGATAAATCCAGCTGTCTTCCAGCGATATAAGGTCCTCTGTCGTTAATTCTCACGATAACCGATTTGTTATTCCTCGGGTTAGTTATCTTCAGCAAGGTTCCGAACTTCATTACCTTGCTCGCGGCGGTGTAAGCCATCTGATTGAAGATCTCACCGTTGGCGGTTATTTTACCGTGGAATTTCGGACCGTACCAAGAGGCTCTCAGAGTACCTATATCTTCATAATTTACGATTGAAGAATTGGTTGTGTTTTCGTTACTGTTTAATGATGTCACTTCTTCGCCTTTTACCGGTGCCGTATTCTCGCTTGTCTCATTCGTTACAACTGTAAATCCAACCAGTAAAATCATAACTGAAATTATAATTGCTTTTGATAATGACTTCAATAGTACCTCTTTATTAATTTAACATACTTTTTACATTTCAAAGTTAGAGTTGGAACCAAGTAATAGCAATATCATGTGACGTCCTCGGGGGCCAATGTGAGTCCGGGCAAATATTCGACTATTTTGGTATTTTAGTCGGTTTTTGCTTGACAGCATGTTTTGATGGCCTGAATGTGATTATTATTCCGTGAAAACGAAGGTAAGCTAAACTAAAAAAAGTTTAGTACGATAATAAAGTTTGTACCTGCAGTTATACAATTAAAAAATGATTTTTATAGCGCAGATCGATGGTCTGCGCTACGGGGTATAATCTGTAATGTGTAGTTATTTAAGGTAGTTATCGAACCAATCGATTGCCCGGTTTATTGTATCGAGATACTGATTCGGCTCGGTTCTTAATCCGTGATGAGCCCTGGGGTAAATGACAAACTTGACCGGAACTCCCCTTGTATGAAGCGCCTGATACATCTCTCTTGAATTAGACACGTCCGTATAGACGTCCTTTGCGCCATGCAGGATGAGAGTTGGAGTGGAAATGTTTTGAGCAAAGAATGCCGCCGAGCGATTGACATAAAGGTTGTTCATGTCGATCGGCTTCTCCCAGTAGTAATATCCGAACCACATCTTCTCGAAGCTCGGCTGCCACGAGTTGCTCCAGTCGGTGAACCAGCTGAAGATGCCGTACATGGAAACCGCCGCTTTGAACCTGTGGTTCTGCGAGATGATCCAGTTAGTAAGATAACCGCCGTAGCTCCCGCCGGTAACTCCCATCCTTGTTGTATCAACGAAACCTTTCGAAATTATGTAATCTACGCCCGTCATAACATCGCGGTAATCCCCGCCGCCGAGATCGTATCTGGCTGATTGAGAGAACTTATCAGAGTATCCGCTGCTGCCCCTGGGATTCGGCGCAAAAACCACGTAACCTTTTGAATTAAAATCTCTTATGCCATAAGTCTGGAGGAAGGAATTTTGAAACCTTCCGTAGGGTCCGCCGTGAACCGTGAGTATCATGGGATATGTTTTAGTCGGATCGAAGCCGGCCGGTTTAAATAGTATTCCCTCCAGATCGAACTTTCCGTCTCCGCTTTTATATTTGACAACTTCCTGCGTGCCGTATTTAAAGTTATCAAGCTGTTTGCTGAAGTCAGATACCCGGCTGCCGTCTACGTAAATTTCCGGAAGTGAGTTACCGCTTCCCAGGCGGTAGCAGAGATGTTTCCGTCCATCCGAAAAAGACAGATCGGATATAATCTTATTCCCCTTTGTCAATTGCTTGATCTTCCCGGATTTAATATTAACCTCGAAAAGCTCCGTATTCGTTCCGTCCTTTACTGTAAAAAGAATATCGTCCTTGTCTTTCCAGATAAAGTCAGACGCGCTGAGGTTAAAATCTTTAGTCAGGTTTACGCTGTTTTTCCCGTCGGGATCCATAATATTCAGATCCGTCTCGGCGAACTCCACGTCCGGCACTGTCTGGGTTATGAAGGCAATGTGTGAATCATCGGGGGAGTATACGGGAGAAGTTTCCGGTCCGGGATCAGAAGTAAGCTGAGTTCTCTTCCCCATTAGACTTATGGTGTGAATATCGTATTTCTGTTCGTCGTCGTACTCGCCCGTATAATTTGTCTGATAGATGACTTTGTCGCCCGCATTATCGAAGTGAATATCCTCCACTCCGGGATCGAGCGTAAACGAGGATATTAACTTTTTATTTGGAACGTCAAAGACGTAAATAACTTTATCCGGATTTTTGTGCGGGAAAACCTGGACCTCCAGTTTTTTCTCCTTAAGTTCTTCCTTTTCTTTTTCCTGCGCCGCATTATAATACTCAGAAAGTATCGCGATTTTCTTTGAATCACTAGACCACGCATACTCTTCTACACCGCCGGGCAATGTTGTCCAGTTTACCGCCTCGCCTCCGGCCGCCGGCATTGCCCATAGCCGGGATGCTTTAGAATCCGATTTGCTAGAATCATCCGTTATTAATTTTCTCTTCGAGACAAATGTGATCCATTTTCCGTCAGGCGAGAAGGCCGGTGATGTGCAGCTTTTACCGCTGTCGGTAAGCTCAACGTAATTTTTATTTTTGGAATTGAATAGATAGACTTGTGTATTCCATTCGCTGGTATTAAGGTCTCCTTTCTTGATTGTAAAGAGGACCTTACTTCCGTCGGGCGATATTACGGGTCCGGACGGCACGTTGAGCTCTACCTGCACCTTCATGGTGTAAGGAATTTTATTATTTTGAGGATAAACGTTGACGCAAAACAAAAAGGCTAATGAAATAATAAGTATGTATAAAGAAGAGACGGTTTTCATAAAGATCCCGGAATTTTTTGATGAAAGCTAATTCAACCGGCGTTTAGAAGCAATGGCGCGTATATATTTAGTCATTTTTTACAAACAATTTGTTCTTTTGTTATTAAATCTAACAATACAAATAATATAAGATTCTAAAAAGCAGACCAGTGGTCTGCTCTACGGGATTTTAATAATTATAGAGGGAAAATTTTCCTGGCACTTTTTTTACACCTATTCGTATAAACCTGAAACAAACCGGAGACCGGATGCCCATTTCAAAAATATCTTTCAAGAATTTCAGCCTTCTCTTATTGTTTTTATTCCCTCTTTTTTTCGGCGCGGGTAAGATAGACGCGGATAAAACAAAGGAGCGTTTTTCATTATCGAATTTCACGGTATATAACCCGGGCAGCGAAGTTACGGTAAATCTTCGATCGAATATACAAGGAAGCTCAGAATATAATTTCAAACTGTTAAGAATCAACAGAACGGCGTATTTCTTCTCCGAAATGGGCAGGGAGCTTAACCGCTATAATTTTGATATCTGGGGCAAAGAGGGGAAGGTACTATTAAATTATACGACACCGGTTAAAGAATGGTCGGCGGCGATATCCGGGATCGGCGGCTTCCGCAACGGTAATAATCTGAAAATCGGAATAATCAAAGAACCCGGTATATATATTCTTCAGGGGATGAAGGACGGACTCGTCGCGTATTGCGGAATCACCGTTTCAAATTACGCGATGGTGTTCAAGAAAGACGATAAAAGTATTCTAGCATATATAGTTAATGCAGAATCGGGAGACTTTATTGAAAATACCAACTTCTACCTTTATA
The DNA here is from genome assembly GCA_963787005.1 of uncultured Bacteroidota bacterium. Taxonomy (GTDB): domain Bacteria; phylum Bacteroidota; class Ignavibacteria; order Ignavibacteriales; family Ignavibacteriaceae; genus FEN-1297. Next base: position 38,566 of record CAWBBX010000009.1, on the reverse strand, counting down.
AAAACGGCCGTCCGGCGGACAGTGTATCCTCGGATAAAGACGGAATTGCTTTTTTCAATCTTCCTAAAGATTCATCCTATACTAACGATAACGTTCTAATTATCGGTAAAACGAAGGATGAAACGGTGCTCAGTGATCCTTATTTCTACTTCCGTAATTATGAAAATACATTTACCGCTTATGTTTATACAAATCAGCCGGTTTACCGTCCGGGACAGATCGTACACTTCAAAGCGATATTTAGAAAAAACGACGGAAATAATTATTTAAACGCGCCGGGCGTGGAATTTCAAGTGAAGATAAAATCACCGAGAAATAAAGATGTTTTTTCGGATGAAATGAAGACGGACGATATCGGTGCAATCTCCGGAAAATTTACTCTCGATAAAGACGCAGACCTGGGTTACTACAATATTCAATTGATAAAGGATAACAAATATTACAACGGAAATTTCAGCGTGGAAGAATACCGGAAGCCGGAATACAAAGTGGAAGTCGATCCGGGAAAAGATCAATACGCGAAGAATGACACTATACGCGCGACGGTTAAAGCAGATTATTATTTCGGTTCGCCGGTAACAAACGCTTCGGTTAAGATTAAACTTTATCGGCAGCATTACTGGAGACCATGGTGGTTCGGCGGAAGATACTCGTGGTTTTATCAAAGTTATGCGCCGAATATCATCGGTTACGGCGGAAACAATTTAATAAAGCAGGAAGATGGGGAAGTCGATAAAAACGGGGAATACGAATTTAGATATAAAGTCGGGAACGACCTGGATGCGGATTATACATATATAATAGAAGCCGAAGTAACGGATAACTCGCGGCATACGGTTTCCGGTTCGGCGAGCGTTTATGTTACAAGAGGAAGCTTTACTCTTTCTACTTCGCCGGACAGATATTTTGTAAGAACGGGCGAATCTGTAAATCTTCGCGTAAGCGCATCCGATTTCAAAGGAGAAAAAGTTCAAACCCCGTTTAAGATAATTGTCAATTATCCCGATGTAAAAAGAGATTATCAAAATTATTCCAAGCCGGTTCCCGATACACTTTCCGGCAAAACCGGAAAAGACGGAAAAGCAGTTCTGACATTTCTTCCAAAGGGATTTTATTCCGGACACTACAACTACACGGTTATAGCGAAAGACAAAAAGGGGAGAAAGATAACCGCGCATAGCTCGTTCTTCATGGGGAACGTAAAGGATTATTATTACAGCCGCAGCAGTTTCGGACTGGAGATAGTTACTGATAAAGATTCTTACGAGAAAGGAGACAGTTTGATCGCCTATGTATTTCTTCCGCAGGAAAACACGCAGCTTCTTTTAACGTACGAATCGAATAATATTTTATCCTATAAAAGATATAACGTAGAAGGGAATAGTCTCACAATAAAGGAAAAGCTAACCGGCAAATTTTCTCCCGGCTTTAACCTCTGCGTTACTTACATAAAAGACAGACAGCTTCACAGAACTTCAAAGCTTATCGGAGTATTGGACAAGGATAAACTTCTTAATGTATCAATCGATCCCGATAAGAAAACTTATAAACCGGGAGATGAAGCGCGTTATAAAATTACTGTAAAAGACAACGGCGGAAATCCCGTTAAAAACGCGCAGCTATCTGTTGGTGTGGTTGACGAAAGCATCTACGCTATTAAAGAAGACAATACTCCCGGCATAATGAAATATTTTTACGCTCCGAAATACTCATACATACCCACATACTTTTCAGATCAGAATAATTATTACAACGGCTCGAGCAGGTACGCCACATTCATCGATAAAAATTTCCTCAAAGAAAACGCAAATCCCGATGTTAAAGGCGATGCGGAATTATCCGGCAAATTGAAATCGCGGAACAACACCGTTGACTTCAAAAATATTTATGTAATGCTCAGCGGCGGATCATCATTTTATACCGCGGGCGCGGATTCTTCGGGACACTTTAAATTTAATGATATTCTAAAGGATACCTACGCGGTTCTCGTTCACCTTGATGACGGGGAAACGCTGTTTATGGATAGTGTAAAGGTTATGGGCAGTACAGTAAAAGATATCGACCTCAAGAGCTATATAAATAACTTACCCCGGCCTGTTCCGATGGGAAGGGGCCGAACTGCCGACATGGCTCAACCGGGTGAGGCCTTATACTTCACCGCGGTTAATAAGGGGGAAATGAGAGAAACACCTGCTTTTGTAAAGCCGGAGATAAGATCGAATTTTGCTGACGCTGCTTTCTGGAATGCCGATGTTGTAACGGATAAAAACGGAACCGCCGAAGTAAGTTTTAAAATGCCTGATAATCTTACTTCATGGAGAACAACAGTAAGAGGAATTACTAAAAATACTGAAGTCGGCGAAAGCAAGGATAATGTTATAACTAGAAAGAACCTGCTGGTAAGATTGGAGACGCCGAGGTTTTTCAGAGAAGGCGATGAAATTTTCCTTTCTACTATAGTGCACAATTATCTTAGTGAAAATAAAAAAGTGAAAATTTCTTTTTACCCGGAAGGAGTAAAACCGGAAGGATCTCAGATAAGCACAAAAGGCTATAAGAATAATTTTAATTCCTCTGATAAAAAGGAATATTTAATCAATGTAGATAAGAATTCAGAAGTTAGGATTGACTGGAAAGTTAAAGTAACAAAGCCGATCGGCGATATCACTTTAAGGGCGGAAGCGTTGACGAATGAGGAGTCGGATGCGGTGAAGTTAAGTGTGCCGGTTTATCCTAAAGGTTTTAAAATCACCTATCCGGTTAACGCCGTGCTGTCCGATTCAAATGAAGTTAAAGAACTAAGCTTCAATATTCCCGATAACGTTGATCTTCGCACCGCGCAATTTTCATTTAATATGAGTCCTTCTCTTGCCGGAACAATGCTTAAAGCGTTAGATGATCTGGCAGGGTATCCTTACGGCTGCGTTGAGCAGACTATGAGCAGGTTTTTACCGACATTAATAGTCGATAACGCATTCAAAGAACTTCACGCTCCGTTAAAATCGAAGACGATAGAAGAACTTCCGAAGATGGTTAAAGCGGGATTAAACAGGCTGTACAATTTTCAGCATAACGACGGCGGCTGGGGTTGGTGGACGAACGACCGAACTCATCCGTTTATGACGGCTTACGTTATTTACGGCATGAGTCTCGCTAAGCAGGCGGGTTACAAAGCAGACTCAAGCATTTTTAACGAAGGATTGAGAAGCTTAAGAGAACAGCTTAAGAATTCGGATAACGACGATCCTTCTACTATCGCATACATGCTATACGCTTTATCGACTGCAGAAAAAGACGGCATATATAAAAATTATAAAAATATAATCGACGGACTGATGAAAAAGAACATCAACCCGTATTCGCTGTCGCTGCTTACCATCGCATTAAGAAACATGAACGAGCCGATGCTCGCCGAGAAAATGCTGAAGAAATTAATTTCCAAAGCTCAGAAAAAAGGAAGTTACGTTTACTGGGGAGGGAAGTCGTGGCATTACTCATGGCAGGACGATAAAGTTCAAAGCACTGCATTCGCGGTAAAGGCTTTGTTAAGAGAAGGTGTAAACAATGAGATAACTGCGGACGCGGTGCGCTGGCTCGTTAATATGAAACGGGGATTCTCGTGGAGATCTACGCAGGAAACCGCGGCGGTTATATTCGCTTTGACGGATTATATAAAAATTAACTATGAACTTTCTCCGGATTATAATGCAGAAGTTTATTTAAACGGGGTAAAATTATCGGAGAAAATTTTTACATCAAAGAACGTGTTCAACGAAGAGAAAACAATAGATACAAATGAATATCTAAAGCACGGAAAGAACGTAATAAAAATTATGAAGACCGGTAATGGGCGGTTATATTTCTCATCGCTTAACCAATATTACTCTTCGAAAGAGAATACGGTTAAAACAAGTAAGTATTTTAAAATTGAAAGGAAATATTATCCTTTAAAATCCGAAGAGATAGACGGACGCATAAAATACGAAAAAGAAAAATTTACCGGTGCAGCTTCATCGGGACAGATAATTTTGGTTAAGACAACCGTTGACCCGTCGCAGAAAGGTTTTCAATATTTTATGCTTGAAGATATGCTGCCGTCCGGATTTGAAGTAGTTAAAGATATTGGAAATTATAACATTGAAGGTGAAGGGAACAATATGGGCGGTGTAAGAAAGTATGTAATGCCGCTCCGGTTTTACGCAGAAAGAGAATACCGCGATAACAGAGTTGCGTTCTTCGTTACAAACGTAAACGGCAAGATGGAATTCTCGTATCTCATCCGCGCGGAGATGCCGGGTAATTATATGGTGATGCCGGCGCAGGGTTCGCTGATGTACTACCCGGAAATAAACGGCAGCAGCGGGATGATGAAGATAAAAGTGAAATAAAAATAAACCTTCGGGATTTATAAAACCTCGAAGGTTTGAACGCTAGTGATTCTCGTGCTAAAGTTGAACCCCTGCCGGGGTTCGTGTTATACGTTAGCTTTAGTGTCCCCGGATTACATCCGGTGTTATTCATGTTCATCCCGCTCCGCGGGATGAAAATTTACTACATGCTAAATTATTTTTAGGTTCCGCTGTTTGCTATTGATAGCGATGTATCGTGAAATCTTAAAAAGGTAAAAATGATTAAAATAAATTTAAGGTTTGAGTGCTAGAAGGCATCACGAAGTGATGCAACTTAAATAACCTCGTGCCTGCCTGCCGCAGGCAGGCGTAGCGCGGAGCAAGAAAGATAGCCCGGACTTACTAGGAACCCCTGCCGGGTTCGGGTTATACGTCAACTTTAGTTAGTACCCCGGATTGTATCCGGGATTATTCATGTTCATCCCGCTTTGCGGGATGTCTTTTATTGATGTCTCCCCCATTATCGAGTATCTCTGTTTCCGATGAATAATAATATATAGCGAATTGTTGAGGAGTTGAAAATAAACTAGACAGATTCAAAGTCGGAAAATATTTTAAAGGCATCACGAAGTGATGCAACTTAAATAACCTCGCGCCTGCCTGCCGCAGGCAGGCGAAGCGCGGGGGGATAAAATAATCCTAAGTATCCTAAGAACTCCGATGGGAGTTCAATAAATTGAAAACCGGCACAAAATTATAATAGATAGCGTTCATCAAACTCGATATTGTTCTCTTTCAGCATTTTAATATACTCTTCCTTGAACGTAATCTTTCTGTGATGCTCTTTCTGATTTATTATATACGTTATTAAACTTTCTTTAGCCGAAATAGAATATGTAAATGCACAGTAACCTGTTTGCCAGCCCGCAAAACTCGGGAAAATATTGTTGTCTTTTATAAACTCTGAGCTAGATAACTTTATATCTTTAACCAGATCTGCAAGTGCAACGGACGGATGAAGATGAGTCGCAATGTGAAGATGATCTTCAACGCCGTTTATCCGATATAAGTGGCAGCCTTTCTTTTTTAGGACTCCGGCTATATAGCTGTATAATCTTTCCTGACCGGATTCTATCATAGTTTTTTCGCGGTTCTTTGTAGAGAAAACTATGTGATATAAAATTTGTGTGTAGGTGCTCATACTCTCTAAACACTTTGTTGAACCCCTGCCGGGGTTCGTGTTATACGTTAGCTTTAGTTAGTCCCCCGGATTTCATCCGGGATTATTCACGTTCATCCCGCTTTGCGGGATGCCGGTAAGTTAACCGGCGCTTAATTATAAAGTACTTTTGATTTAAATTAATATCAATAAGTCTCGAATATTAGATTAATTATTGCTGAATAAAATACTCCGAGGTTTTTATCATTTCTTGGGCCTGAAAGTTCAAAAACGGACAAATTTTGCAGTTTTTTGATCACGATCCTGTTCCCGCCAATAACTGCTGAAAAATTAAGCACACACCCAATTTGTATAAATATTCACACACATTTTTAGCACTTCTCGATAGTAAGAACAGAAAGTTAACTTCCCTTCCTAATAATGAAAATGGGGTACCCATAAATCATCGTTATAACCGCTTTTGCCCCCCTGGCATATATATTGTGTGTTTTATATCAAATGAATAATTAATAATTAAATAGAATAAATATTATGATAAAAGGAACGGTGAAGATAGAGACCGATACATGCAAAGGATGCGAGCTTTGCATTGTGGCCTGTCCGCAGGAGAGCCTTGCTTTGTCCAGCCGGATAAACATCCGCGGTTACAGGTACGTAGAGTTGGTCAAGGACAACTGCACGGGCTGCATAAACTGTGCGCTCGTTTGTCCGGACGTCGCAATAACAGTCTACCGTCAGCCTAAGTCGGCTTTGAAAAAAGCGGTTTAGCGGAGTACACAGAGAAAAGTTTATTCTATAAAAAACAGGTTTAATAATGGCAAAGAAAGACAACGGCAGCAGCGACGTTCGCTTGATGAAAGGGAACGAGGCACTAGCCGAAGCAGCAATAAGGGCAAAGATCGACGGGTATTTCGGATACCCGATTACCCCGCAGTCTGAGATACTTGAATATTTCACACGGGAGATGCCAAAGCGCGGCGGAGTTGTACTCCAGGCAGAGAGCGAGTTGGCAGCGATAAATATGGTATACGGCGCTGCGGGAGCAGGAGGCAGAGTAATGACCTCCTCTTCGAGTCCGGGAATAAGCCTCATGCAGGAAGGGATCTCTTACATAGCATCCGCGCAGCTTCCCTGCCTGCTTGTTAACGTAAACAGGGGAGGTCCCGGATTAGGCACAATCCAGCCGTCGCAAAGCGATTACTTTCAGTCGGTTAAAGGCGGCGGGCACGGCGATTATCATCTTATAGTATTAGCTCCCTCATCGGTACAGGAAATGGCCGACTTTGTTTTCGACGCGATAAGGCTCGCAGAAAAATACAGGAACCCGGCATTAATTCTCGCCGACGGTGCTCTCGGGCAGATGATGGAGAAAGTCGTTCTGCCGGAAGAAGGCTCGCTCGTTAAGTTCGAGAACAACTGGGCTACGGTAGGCAAGCCCCCCACACGCAAGAGAAACATTATCACCTCGCTCTTTATCGAACCGGAAAAAATGGAAGGCATCAATCTCGACCTTCAGGCAAAATACGAGAAGATGCAGAAAGAAGTAAGGTACGAGGAAATCAATACCGAGGATGCGGAAATATTATTCGTGGCATTCGGTCTCTCGGCAAGGGTCTGCCAGAAGGCGATGGACATTGCCAGGGAAAAAGGCATCAAGGCCGGACTCTTAAGACCGATAACTCTTTACCCGTATCCTAAAGCGATTCTTTCACAGCTTGCGGAGAAGGTTAACTTCATGCTGGTTGTAGAGATGAACGCGGGACAGATGGTAGAGGATGTTAAGCTTTCGGTCGAAGGCAAATGTCCGGTGCACTTCAAGGGCCGCATGGGCGGAATGATACCTTCTCCGGAAGAAGTTGTGGAGAAGATGGAAGCCATAATCGAAGAACAAAGTATCACCAAAGTTTAGGGAGAAAAAATGCAAAGCGAAACAACAACAAACGGCTACGAGCTGGTCTTCGAAAAAACTCCCCTGCTTACCGATACGCCTTTTCATTATTGTCCCGGCTGCGGACACAGTGTTGTTCACCGCCTAATAATGGAAGTGGTTCAGGAGATGGGAATACAGGATAAGACGGTAGGCGTTGCCCCCGTAGGCTGCTCGGTGTTCGCCTATAATTATATGGATGTCGATATGCAGGAAGCCGCGCACGGACGTGCGAGTGCGGTAGCCACCGGAATTAAACGCATTCTGCCCGACAGATTCGTATTCTCTTACCAGGGTGACGGAGATTTGGCCGCCATAGGAACCGCGGAGTCGATTCACACGGTAAACCGCGGCGAAAACATTTTGATGGTATTTATCAATAACGCGATCTACGGAATGACAGGCGGACAAATGGCGCCGACCACACTGCTAAAGCAAGTAACATCAACTTCTCCTTACGGCAGAAACTCAGATCTTATGGGATACCCGCTGAAGATAACGGATTTGATGGTACAATTGCCCGGTGCGTATTTCGTTACAAGGCAGTCGGTTCATTCTGCAGGAGCGGTGAGGAAGCTGAAAAAAGCGCTTCAGAAATCTTTTGAATACCAGAAGCTGAACAAGGGAACATGCTTTATAGAGGTTGTATCTAATTGTCCTTCCGGATGGAAGATGACGCCGGTAGAGAGCAACAAGTGGCTCGAGGAGAATATGTTCCCCAGCTATCCTATCGGCGATATGAAAGTGCCGAAGGATAAGTAGTACACGGCCGCTTAACGCGGCGGTATCATTCTGAAAAGTTTGGCAGAAAAGTAAAAAGGAATTTATAATGCAAGAACCACATGAAATAATATTCGCGGGCTTCGGAGGACAGGGCGTGCTTTCAATGGGACAGATTATCGCGTACTCCGCGATGATAGAAAACAGGGAAGTAAGCTGGATGCCTTCATACGGACCGGAAATGAGAGGAGGAACAGCGAACTGCATAGTTATCGTTTCCCCTGCGAGAATAAGTTCTCCGATTATTTCCAGATTCGATTCCGCTATAGTACTTAATCAGCCTTCACTGGAAAAATTTGAGCCGGAAGTTAAGCCGGGCGGATTTCTGATGTATGAACAGTCGAGTATAATTACTCCGCCCACCAGAACCGATATAGATATAATAGCAATAGCTGCAAACGAAGAAGCGCAGAAGCTCGGCAAGAAGCAGGTTGCGAACATGATATTGATAGGAGCGTTTCTGGAGATAAAGCCGGTTGTAAAAATTGAAACAATAATCAACGCTTTATCGAAAGTTCTTCCTGAGAGGCACCATCATTTGATACCTTTGAACGAGCAAGCGATTGAGATAGGGCGCAAGCTGGCCAAAGAATCGGAGAAATCGTTTATTAACTAAAACACTCATTATTTACATGAGGTGGAGAAGTGACAGCAAAAGACATAAAGTGCGTTCATGCCTGCAAGAATACCTGTGCTATGCTTAACGAGGCGTTGCGCAAAGAAGCGTCGATAGTGCGTTTCTATGAACAAATGCTGGATGACTGCAATATGCCGGAAGTCCGCGGGTTCGTCAACGATATAGTTGAAGAGAAGCGCCAGGGGATACTCCGTATAATCCAGAAGCTGAACGAAATCCACGCGCGCTCGCAGGTGATTGACGGCATGATATCGAGCTTTAACAATATCGACGGCTAAGTACATACGTTAAAGCAAAATACGTTCTTGTCTAATTTTTCCGAGCGATTCGATACGCCCGAAATTTGACATGGGCGGTATGTTTGTTTATATTTACAATCCCTTTTGAAAATAAGAGCGCAATTAATAGCGAAGTTCTTAAAAAAAAAAATTAAATACCGCGGGGTGGAGCAATTGGTAGCTCGTCGGGCTCATAACCCGAAGGTTGTAGGTTCAAGTCCTGCCCCCGCTACAAAGATAAAAATCCTCACTAGGTTTTGGTGAGGATTTTTTATTTTGAGGTAAAGATGCCATATTTTGTTTATCTTCTTATCAGTGAGGAAGGTTATCATTATACAGGTCATACACCGGATTTAGAGCGTAGAAATATAGAACACAATCTGCACACGACCCATTCAACAAAACACGGTAATAATTGGCGAATCATTTATACAGAAGAGTATTCGACAAGATCCGAAGCAATTAAAGGAGAAAAATGGTTGAAATCAGGTGTCGGTCGGGAGTGGATAAAGAAGAATATCGCGGGTGGAGTCCGCCGAAGGCGGAGTAGCTCGTCGGGCTCATAACCCGAAGGTTGCAGGTTCAAGTCCTGTCCCCGCTACAAAGATAAAAATCCTCACTAGGTTTTGGTGAGGATTTTTTATTTTGAGGTAAAGATGCCATATTTTGTTTATCTTCTTATCAGTGAGGAAGGTTATCATTATACAGGTCATACACCGGATTTAGAGCGTAGAAATATAGAACACAATCTGCACACGACCCATTCAACAAAACACGGTAATAATTGGCGAATCATTTATACAGAAGAGTATTCGACAAGATCCGAAGCAATTAAAAGAGAAAAATGGTTGAAATCAGGTGTCGGTCGGGAGTGGATAAAGAAGAATATCGCGGGGTGGAGTCCGCCGAAGGCGGAGTAGCTCGTCGGGCTCATAACCCGAAGGTTGCAGGTTCAAGTCCTGTCCCCGCTACAAAACAAAAACCCTCACGAAAGTGAGGGTTTTTTGTTTTAAATAGTAACCGGCCAGCGGATTGTTCAAGTTGAGGCGTCCCGATTTATCGGGACGACGAAATCCCGATGAAATCGGGATCCTGTTTACCCGCCGTAATGAAATGTAGGCGGGCCCCCGCTACTAGTACTACAGAAAAATCCTGATTAGTTATACTAGTCAGGGATTTTTTCATTAATAGTAGTAATATTTAATAATTAATAGACCAAATAGAAACACATGTTAGTTTATCGGAATCTAATATTGATATCTCAAATTGCTAATGTGGCAGTAAACATTCTATAAATATTTGTCGGCACGGCGTATTTATACCAGGCGAGAACTAGCCCTATTTTTAAGAAAAGAAGCTTATACTATAAAATGGACTTAAAGTATTTTGCTCTTAAGTTTCGGGTGATTTCCTTCATGATGGGTTACTGATTGTTTTCAGCCAAAATTTCTCTTGTGATAGGGTGAAAATGAAGGATCTGGGTATTAAATCCGGTTCTTTCAATGCCGTGGACCTTAAATAAAATTTCGAAATAAGGCGGCATATTGTCGGTAATAAATTTTTTCTGTTTAAGAGTATCCGTGAAAGAAGGTGATGTTAGTGCTTTAAGCGCCTCGATTTTTCCGAAGGAAGAAAAGGATATCATCAGCATCACAATATTTTTGTCCGTAGTATGGAACTTCGCAACTATTGGAAAATCATCGTGAAATCCGTAACGATAGTAAGATTCCAATGAATATGTCTTTACGGTATCTTTATAATTAGGTGTGTAGTATATTTTGTGAGGGAATAAATGGACTTTAAAACGCAACTGATCTAAAAATGATCGCATTATCCGGAGGGTTTTATCGCTGCCTACGAAAATTACGTTATTCTTTTGAACATCCTGCCAGACTAGGTCTGAAGCCAGTTTTATTTTGAGTCTATTCTCATTTCCTCTAAAGACCTTTGTCAGTGTAAAGACAATATAGGGCACTTCCATACCGAGGTAAGTCAGTGGAGTATGAATATACTTTGATTTTGCTTCCGGATTTTTTTTCAGAAATTTTTGAAAATCCGCATTCGAATTTATTTCAACATTTCTTATGAATAATTCGCTGTCGCTCAGCTTATGGGGGCGTTGGTAAACATAATAGTCTCCTATTACCAGCAAAGTCGGCAGATCAGAGTGGAGAAAGTCTTGCCATATCGGATTATTTTCATCTACTTGATAAAATGTTTTTGTTTCCTTCGCTAGCGAAAGGTTTTTCTGCCAAAAATATACCGAAACACTTGCAAAGAGTAGGGAGATAATAACAAAATAGTATGTGGGTCTCCATCGTAGCAGTGAGGGGAGCTTTTTCTCCGAATCATCAATGAAGTCTACTTTATAGTATCCTTTGGGCAGGAACAACCTTACTTGATCGTTTGCGCCTTCAGCAAGATAATAAGTTTCCAATCGTTTTCTTATCGAGTACATGTGGGATCTTACGATTGAAGAATCGAGAGGATTGAAGTCTTCATCCCTGCCGAAAATATCTCTGGCAATATCAATTTCTTTAAGCGTATTCCCGGATAAAGAATTGTCAACTAGATAACGCAGTAATTTTTGGTCTATCTCCGCGGAGAAATGGCCGCTACTGAAAATTTTCTCTAAAATATTGTGCGCAGTATTTTTATCCATTAGGATATAACAATGTTAGGGATTTAATTCCAAACGATCATTTTGGGAGCAATTTAGGCAGATTCTGAGTCAAAACATTCGAATAACAATGTTAAAAACCTGTTTTTTACTTTCCCCCTTAATTTAGGAATCTATATTTACATTCCGAACAATCGTCTGTAATTAGAACGAAATCAATATATAAAAAAATTCAACAATATAATAATAGATTTTTACCATAACCTACAAAATCAACTTTCAAATATGAAAAGGGAAATTGAAAATGTGTAACAGGTCATTGTTGATCGTTCTTGTAATGTTATTAGTTACTTCATTTGCCTTGGCCGGTACGACTGGCAAAATTTCCGGCGTTGTAAAGGATAAGAAAACAGGCGAAAGGCTTCCCGGAGTGAATATTATCCTTGAAGGTACCGATATGGGAGCCGCCTCCAATGTGAACGGGGAATATTTCATTATTAATGTCCCTCCCGGATCCTATACGGTAAAGGCATCTTACGTCGGTTACGCTTCCGTTATTACTGAGAACGTTCAGGTTTATATCGATCGGACCACAAACGTAGATTTTGAGATGGAAGAAAAATCGGTCGAACTGGGTAAGGAAGTTGTTGTGGAAGCTAAAAGAGAAAAAATACGGAAAGACGTATCGTTTTCTCAAAATATTCTGACCGCGAAACAACTTGACGTTTCTCCTACGGGCGTAGATCTTAGGGGAATGATCTCCACCGGAGTGGGAATTGACCGGGACCAGTACGGACACATAACTATACGCGGAAGTATGGTGGACGAGATAGGTTACTTTATAGACGGAATGAACGGCAACGATAAACGATTGGGTATGCCCATTATTAAAGTCCCCGAACTTGCAGTAAAAGAAATTCAAGTGATGACAGGCGGATTTAACGCGGAGTACGGAGAAGCCCGCTCGGGTATAATAAATATAGTTACTAAAGGGGGCGGACCAAAGTACCACGCCTCTATTGATTACAGGATAAGCCCGTCCCACAAAAAATACTTCGGTCCCGAAATATTCTCGCCGGATAATTGGTGGGACGTGGGCAGGTATTTGTATTTGGGACCATCACCCGACAAGGATGGCAACGGTGTACCGGATTTCCAAGGCTGGGACACTTATATGAAGGTGCATAAAAACGAAGTATCTATTCTCGGTAAATACGGGTCAGTTATAGGAACCGCAACCACGCCGGAAGATATGCTGGCAATCTGGAAATATCAGCACAGGCCCCAGGAATACGGCGGCCAGCCGGATCATTACGCGGAGGGCACATTCGGAGGACCGGTCCCTTTTTCATCAAATAAGATAACGTTTTTCTTTAGCGGGTACTACGACCGCACTCTTTTTCCGTTCAAGTTTTCCGTACCGGCTTTCTTGGATCAGTCTTACACTTTAAAAATGGATTACAAGCTTAATCCTTCTATGAAATTAAAATACAGAGGCAATTACGGACAGACAAATTCCGTAACATACAACGCCGAGCCCGGTACATTCGTCGATGCTCACTCATGGGACAATATAATGGATGCTATGGACGGCACGGCCGCCGGTCATCTGTATAATGCCGATACGAGAATGGATCACGCAGATATATTCCGTACAATGCAGGGGCTGAACTTTGAGAATGTAATAAACGAAAACTCCTTCTTCGGGTTGAATTTCCAGTACGATAAAACGAGATATTTTGAATCTCCAGGAATCTGGAGAGATACAACCACATTATTTATGATAGGAGGAGTTCCGATGGATGAAACTCCAATAGGATTTGCTCCTAATAAATATAAAGATGTTTTGAGCGTGGATCGTTTAGGAGAAGATAAGGGCTGGCGAGATTATTCATGGTATGAATCCTTTGAGTTGAAAGGCGATTACACAAACCAGCTTAATACTCATCATCTTTTTAAAACAGGAGCAAATGCAACAATTAATAAAATGTATCTGAATTACGGCCGCCACCGCTGGGACGACAGTCATATAGATAAACCTGCGGAATACTGGACTGAGCGCAGTATTTCCTATTTAAAGTTCGCGGCGTACCTGCAAGATAAGATCGAATTCGCCGGAATGATAATGAATGTAGGTGTTCGTATGGACGGGTTCAAATCTTACGTACCCGCTTTTACAGACCCTTGGTCTTATTTTTATCAAAACGGCGTGAATTTCGACAGCTTGTATGCTGCACCGACCGAAATTCCCGGAACTAAGATCGTGTTTAGCCCCCGACTGGGAGTTTCGCATCCTATAACCGAGAACGCGAAGTTGTTTTTCAATTACGGCTATTTCTATCAGACTGGATCGGTGGAAAATTTATTTACCGACATCCGGGATATTTCCGGCCCCCTGCGCCGGATGGGTAATCCCAATCTCGCATTCAGAAAAACAATATCGTACGAGCTCGGGATTGAGCACAACGTCCTCGATATTTTCACTTATAAACTCAGCGGCTATTATAAGGACGTTTCGAACGAAATCGGAACCGTTACCTTTGATGCCAACGCCTATAACTACTCCTATCCTAGAAGCATGAACGACGAGTATAGGGATATTATGGGATTCGAGGCAGAGATAGATATACCATACAGCAGATATTTCTTCGGCAGAATTAGTTACAATTATAGGATCGGCGACAACGGTATGTACGGGTACAGCACTTATTATGAAGACCCGTTCATCAAGAACGTCCTTCAGTCGCCAAATACTAGTAAGCCCAAACCCCGTCCCTACTTTAAGGCTAATCTTACTTTTATGGTTCCCGATATACCGTCGAGCAAAATACTGGATGCGATCTTCTCCGACTTGACAATTTCCGCATACATCCAGTGGGAAGCAGGCAATTATCTAACATATCATTCGGAGGCTTACCCTGGTAACGATGAGAGTAATATTCAATGGACACCCTGGTCGAACATAGACTTAAACGTTACCAAGCGCTTCCATACCTCTGGTATTACGTTCGATGTCTATACGGAAATTCAGAATCTGCTGAATTCTAAATTCCTAAACGGAAATCCTTCTTTCTGGAATCAGTCGCTTGTCAGTCAGGATCAGTATTTGGAGCTTGTAGCCGAAAAAGGATTAAAGCCCGGAACTTGGAATGACCCCGATGTACAGAAATTCCTGGGCAAAACAATGTATTATTTACTTTACGGACCGACCAGAAATATCTGGTTCGGAGTTAGGCTGATCTTATAGTGTATAATAATTTATAGAAAAAAGTTTGCTGGAGAATATCAGACATGATCAATAAAATTTTCGTTAAACCGCTTCTTGCTTTAATTATACTTTTCAGTGTACCGGTGTTCGCTCAAGAGTTAACCCTTGATTGCGGGCGGTTCGAGCTGATTACCAGCGACAACGGCGGCCTGCAGTTTTTGTATCCTGCCGATTTTAACGACATAGACCATTCCCGAACCGACGGCGATATATCGTTTATGTCCAGTAACTGGAAGGATAAGAACGGTACGCAGCACAGCGAGGCGTGGGAATCGTCCAATCATCCCCAGTTGTCGAAAAAATATTTGAGATACGCACCGACGCAGTTAACTGTAGATGGTACCGACATTACAAAAACGATGAATACTTCCACTTCGGTTGACCCGAATATTGTTCCCGATCAGATAATCGAGCAGACATTCATCAATTCAATGGGCTTGAAGGTTATTTCGCGGACGTACGGATTCAGTAATCCGAAATATCAAGATTTTGCAATCACTAGGTATATTATTATTAATACCGGGGAAGCCGACGAATATCCGGGAGTAGATCTGCCGAATCAAAAACTGACTGATCTTTACTTTATACTAGACCGGTGGAGATCGTGGCCGGATCAGCATCTGGCTCAGATGTACCACCCCGGCACAAACTCTTATTACATGGATTACTACGGCGATGAATCCGGAGATTCTTTGCAGATTTTCTACGGTTGGGACGGCGACGATCCTGACAACGGTTCCTACGAGGATGAAGGTAATCCTGCTTTCGGCTCAACCGATGAATTTTTGACTCCGTATTATAACGGAATTGGTCTGGTTCATGCGGATAACAGCACGACAAACAGAAGCGACGATCCTGCAAAGGTGAGAGCCGTTTTGAGAGGAGCAAATTACGCGCTTACAAATTGGTCCGACGGTGAGTTTTATTCCTACTTAACAACCCAAGGAAAATTTCCCCCTCCGATAAATCCGGATGCTCCCGGCGCAAGCCCTAAACAAGAGCAGCAGCCGAGGATGTATATGTCAATAGGTCCTTATAACATGGATTTCGGCGACACGGTAAACATCGTAATGTTTTACGGTGTAGGTGCCCGAAGTACTGAGGAGTGCAGGGAATGGGGACTGAAATATAAAAACGGTGAGATAACAGACGCACAGAAAAATGAATTCTTACGCTGGGGCAAAACCGATCTGTTTAATAAGCTGAGCCTCGCAAAGCAGTTGTGGAAGGACAAACTGCATCCTTCTAAAGGATCGAACCCGGATCCTCCGGCTTCAGTTAACGTGGAGAGCGGGCCGGGATACGTAGAATTAAATTGGGCTCCGGTTCCCGGCGCTGTAAGCTACAACGTATATCGCGCGGTTGGTGTGCAGGATTCCGTCATCTATCCGCTCGTTCAATCCCAAATAACGGGTACATATTATAAAGATACCGATGTAAACAGGGGCTTCGATTATTATTACAACGTAACTGCTGTTGATGCAAAAGGGCTGGAAAGCAGCCAGTACTGGGCACGAACCTCGAGAAAATCCGCCGTACCGAGAACCGCTGTCGGCAAGGATGATATGAGCCAGGTGAGAGTAGTTCCAAATCCTTTCGTCTACGATAAGTCCGGTAAGGGAAATTATCCCGGTCAGAAAGATAAGATACTTTTTGCAGGGCTCCCTGGACCATGCCGCATTACAATATATACGATATCGGGAGATATTATCGATGAAATAGACCATGATTCGATGGAAGGTACGGAAGATTGGAATCAGATTTCAAAGTTTAATCAGTATATAGCCAGCGGTGTATACATATACCAGATACAGAGTAAAGACGGCAAGGGAAGCACTATCGGTAAGTTCATAATAATTCGTTAACCGTTTTCACATTCCAAACAGTGGAGATAGAAGTGAAAGAGATTTATTTAAAAACTTTTTTAATTGTCCTATTCGTCGGCCTGTTGTTTAATTACTCATTCGGTCAGACAAGGGACGGATTCCCCAGTTTTGAAAACGTTGAAAAGGTTGCTCAGACAGGGTACCAGTTCTTGAAAATCAATCCCGGCGCGCGCGGTGCCGGAATGGGTGATGCATACGCCACCTTAGAAGGGGATGCCTCCGTTGTCTTTTGGAATCCGGCCGGACTTTCTTCGCTGAAGAACAGGTCGGTTTTTGCCGGCTATACAAACTGGTTTGCCGATATTAAAAACGAGGCTTTTTCCGCGGCTATGGATTTCGGGGGTATCGGAGTTTTCGGAATCAGCGCTGTCAATATGGATTACGGGGTAATTCAGGGGACGGAAATTAGCAACTCACTGCTGGGCTACGACGATACCGGCAATCTTAAGGTAGCCGAATTCGCCGTAGGACTTTCGTACGCAAAACGATTTTCGGACAAATTCGGAGCCGGTCTTACGATTAAATACTGCAGCCAGAATCTGGTGGCGAGGAGCTCTTCGGTGATGGCTTTCGATATAGGTACCAACTATAACACCGAATGGAACGATCTGAAGATCGCCGTATCCATTCAAAATTTTGCGAAAGAAATAAGATACGTAGACGAATACTTCGTACTTCCTTTAACCTATAGAGTCGGCTTTTCCGTAAACGCTCTGGGGCTGCTGAACGTTCCCAGTAATCAGCAAAAGCTAACACTAGCTGTAGAAGGCGTAAATCCCAGGGACTATTCGGAGCGGATTCATCTGGGCGGCGAATATACTTACAACGACATGTTCACGCTGCGAGCCGGTTATAAGATCAATTACGATGTTGAGAGCATCTCCTTCGGCGTCGGTTTCAAATACAGCAGTGCTCAGATAGATTACGCTTATTCCGATATCGGGTCGAATTTGGGAAATGTTAACCGTGTATCCCTGTTGTTTAATTTTTAGAGTTAAATAATATCTATTCAATAAACCTAATTTACAAACAGTAAAAAATAATCGGAGGTTGATATGAAAGGTAAATTACTACTTGTTCTCATAATGTTTGTTGTTCTGGCCTTTAGTGAAGTTCAGGCGCAGTGGGCAGTATGGGATTGCAGCACACTGCCCGAGAATACGGAAATGAACGGAGTCATGTTTACTAAGTCCGACAAGACAAGCGGTGTTACGGATGCAACTACTTCCGTACTGACTTCCGTTATAGACGATCCTGATGCATCCGGGAACAAATTGATCACGATAAACGAATTGGACGGCGATAAGAAGGAATCATGGAGAAACGAGTGGAATATAACCGATCCTTCCGTAGGAATTACCTGTGTTTTTCGTGTAAGGCCGTCGGATGAGATGATAGCTGCGACAAAAACTGAAGGTAATTCGTACGACTATTGGTATGTTTCTGTGAGGGACGGACAGTCGCGTCTGGACCTGTATATGGAATATCCTGATACTGTATATGCGGAACAGGCCGATGCAAAATTTGTAATGCCCAATCCTACCGATTGGCACGTTATCCGCTATACGTTGAAGAGCGGCGCTGTTAAAATATATCTTGATGAAAATCCGACTCCGATGCTGGACGTTGCAGCCGGGGGAAGTTCCAACAATTATATTAAGTACGGCGAAACCAGTACGGGCGGAATGTTCGGCGGTGACTTGGATTGGATGATATGGGACGTTTCCGGAGCTTACGCTCCCGGTGAAGGCACTCCGATCCCTTCCGATCTTATAGGCGTAACAGGTATTGTAAAGAACAATTTGGAATTGCCTGCAACATTTAATTTGTCACAGAACTATCCGAATCCGTTCAACCCCTCTACCAAGATATCTTTCTCTTTGGTAAAATCCGGGTTTACCACTTTGAACGTATATAATGTTATCGGTCAGCAGGTTGCGCAGCTTGTTAATAAAGATCTTTCCAGCGGAACTTACAGTGTTGACTTCGATGCCGCAAACTTGCCTTCCGGAATTTATATGTACAGAATCAATTCGGGCTCTTTTATTGCAACGAAGAAGATGATGCTGATAAAATAATCGTACACATAAATAATACCTTTAGGATATGTTTGACCCCATGTACCTGCCAACAGCGTCCGGCGGGTGCATGGGAATTCGTAAGAGGAAAAATTAAATCCATACATTGTTAATAAAAGGTAAGCAATAGTTAAAATGCGATTACGAAAATTACACGGAACAGGCTATCTGCTTGTCTTTGCGATTGTGCTGGTTCTGTTCTTTGAAAATATTTACGCGGAGAACGGATATGAATTTTGGTTAAGGTATGAGAAGATTACCAACGAAAATGTCTTGAGCGAGTATAAGGATCTCAACAAGGAAATAGTAGTTACGGAAAATCAAATAGTTATGAATTCAGCCAAGGATGAACTCATACACGGCGTTTCCGAGATGCTCGGTGTTAAACTTGCAGTGTCCGGAGCGTTGAAAGTCTCCGGATCCGTAATTATCGGTACCTACGGTGGCTCGAAAATAATAAGGGAGCTTCTGAGGCGGGATAAGGTAAAGCCGAAAACACAGGACGGGTTTAGGATTGTCACCATAGAAAAGAATGAGCAAACGTTTACCGTTATTACAGGTAAAACTGATCGAGCTGTACTGTACGGAGTATTTCATTTCCTGCGGCTGATGCAGACAAACAGTCCGATAAGTAAATTAAATATAGTTGACGATCCCGTTAATAAATTTCGTATGGTAAACCATTGGGATAATCCCTCCGGAAATATTGAACGAGGTTACGCCGGGAGGTCTATTTTTCATTGGGATAATCTTCCCGAGCTTGAGACCAGGTATTATGATTACGCCCGAATGCTGGCGTCGGTCGGTATCAACGGCTGCGTACTTAACAACGTAAATACGGCTAAGCACAACCTAACCGGTTGGAAACTGATCACGCGCGCATATTTGAAAAAATTAAAGGTACTTGCCGGAGTTTTCAGGGCATACGGTATAAAGGTGTACTTATCCGTGAACTTTTCAAGCCCTATGTTGATCGACGGCTTCAAAACCGCCGATCCTCTTGAAGTATCCGTAAAGGAATGGTGGAAAGAAAAAATTGCCGAGATTTATTCCTTGATACCCGACTTCGGAGGTTTTCTTGTTAAAGCGGACTCGGAAGGGGAGCCGGGTCCGTTTTCTTACGCCAGAACTCCAGCGCAGGGAGCTAATATGATTGCCCGCGCTTTAAAGCCCTACGGAGGTATACTGATATGGCGTGCGTTTGTGTATACTCACAACGGGACCGATAGAGCCGCGCAGGCTTATAATATATTCAAGCCGTTCGACGGAAAGTTTGAAGAAAACGCAATCATTCAAATTAAAAACGGTCCTATCGATTTTCAGGTAAGGGAGCCTGTGTCCCCTTTGTTCGGTTCAATGCCTAAAACTAATCAAATGCTTGAACTGCAGATTACCCAGGAGTATACCGGTCAGGCTACTCATCTATGCTACCTTGTGCCCGAATGGAAAGAGATTTTAAATTTTGATACGCACGCTAAGGGAAAAGGATCTACTGTATCTGAAATTATAAGCGGAGAATTAACTGGTCAGCGTTTTTCCGGTATCACCGGCGTATCCAATATAGGTTCCGATTCCAATTGGACCGGCCTCTTACTGGCTCAATCCAACACGTACGGCTACGGAAGGCTGGCATGGAATCCGGATTTATCATCGAAAGAAATTACCGACGAATGGGTGAAAATGACATTCGGTAAAGATCCGGAAGTTGTTAAAACAATCTCGGACATCCTTTTGTCTTCCTGGAAAACGTATGAAAATTATACTTCCCCTCTGGGTGTGGGAATAATGTGTAACGGCGGCGGAAAGTATCCGCATTTTCTGCCGGCGCCCGAAAAGAGAATCGGTTCCTCAAAAGCCGACGAAAACGGTGTAGGCTACGACCGCACTAATTCTACCGGAAGCGGATTCGTAGAGCAATACTTTCCCCCGGTGAGGGAAATGTATGAAGATATAAAAACCTGTCCCGAAGAACTCCTGCTGTTTTTCCATCATGTTCCTTACACATACCGCCTCTCTTCCGGTGAAACGCTTATCCAGTATATATACGACAGCCATTTTAAAGGTGTGGAACAAGTAGAACAAATGAAAGATGAGTGGGAAACCCTGAGGGGAAAGATCGATAATGAGAGGTTCCGTGAAGTGCTGGAGAAATTCGATGATCAAATAATACAAGCGCGTATCTGGCGGGACTCCATAAATAATTTCTTCTATAAGATGTCGGGCATTCCCGACCAAAAAGGCAGGCTGCAGGAAGCATCCGGAGATTCGGAAAGTCTTTATACTAAGTAATCGTATTGTGTCATTATATTGAAAACAAAATTTTTGAGACTGGAATGAATTCAAAAAGTGTTACAATGGTTGTTTCCGTTTTATTGCTTCTGATTGTAGCATCGGTCGGTATTCTCTCGCAAACTAATGACGGAAACGGACCTTATCAGGCGACGGGAATAAAAATAGGGGAAGTTGATCAAACTCGCGCAATTATCTGGACAAGATTAACGCTTAATGCCGAAAGGGTGTCTTCGGATGCGCCTTTGCCTAAAATTCTATATAAAGATCCCGAATCCGGTAAACTCAGACAATTAACCAAGGAAGAGCGCGGTACAAGAGACAAAACATTGGACCCCGTTGTAATATATCCGGAGGGCTACAACGTTAATAATATTGCCGGCGCGGTACCTGGTACTACCGGCAAAACTTGCGTTTTTTACAAAGCAAAAAATTCCGACGGCTGGAAATCTACCGGCTGGAAAGAAGTAGACCCGGATCACGATTACACACACCAATTCAGACTGAAAAATCTTGAGCCGAATACGGAGTATCAAATACGAGTTGAATCCGAGTCGGAAAGCGGCGTAAAAGGGCAGACGATCGAAGGAAGATTTGAAACCGCACCAACGCCGGACCAGCCTGCAAAAGTTGTTTTTACGGTTGTTACGGGACAGGGCGAAACCGATCACGATGCCGGAGATATGGGATGGAAAATTTACCCAAACATGCTGGCGCTTCACCCGAGTTTTTTCGTGGCGACGGGTGATAATGTTTATTACGATAAATTGGGAAAGACGAAAGCCCTGGCGCGCTATCACTGGAGCCGCACTTACAGCTTCCCGTATCTAACGGATTTCTACAGACAGGTAGGCAGTTATTTTGAGAAAGACGATCACGATACCTGGGTGGATGACTGTTATCCTAAAATGAAAACAAAGTTTATGGGTAAGTTTACCTTTAAGGAGGGTCAGCAGATATTTCTCGATGAAGTTCCCATGGGAGATCATACGTGGCGTACCGTCCGCTGGGGAAAAGACCTGCAGATCTGGCTTCCTGAAGGGCGTGATTTCAGGAGCAGCAATACTATGCCGGACGGGCCGGAAAAAACTATCTGGGGAAAGAAGCAAAAAGAATGGTTTAAAAATACGGTTCGTCAGTCCGATGCTTCATTCAGAATTTTAATAGACCAAACGCCTGTGGTTGGTCCCGACAGAAAAAATAAAGGCGACAATCTGGCCAACAAAGCATTCAAAACAGAAGGGGACGAAATCCGTCAATTTCTTGCGGACCGGAAGAACATGATAGTAATCTGCGGCGACAGGCACTGGCAGTACGTTTCCAGGGATATAAAAACCGGATTGTGGGAATTCTCCTGCGGTGCCGAAACCGACGAACACGCAGGCGGCTGGAAACAAGGGAACTATATGCCGGAGCACGAATATCTTAACGTTGTAGGCGGTTTCCTCGGGGTTACTATAGAAAGAGTAAATAATATACCGTTCATGATATTGAAATTTTATGATATAGACGGCAAGGTATTACACAGAGACAATTTCATGAGGACAAAATACGGTTTGTTTAAAATAGCCGATGAATACCTTGCCAAAATAAAGAGACAAGGGTGAAGTTAATCGACACCGGGTCTATAAATAATTTGGCTTAAAAACGGCACAGTGGAAAAAATGTTTCTGCCTAAACTTTAATGAGATAAACTATGGAAACGAAGTCATTACGAATTATAATTCTTGTCCCTTTCTTATTCGCATTCTGTACGAGCAATCCGGTTATGGAAAACACGAAGGATGCACAAGCTTCGTCAATCTTCAACGTAAAGGATTACGGCGCTGTAGGCGACGGCGTATCCGACGATACCCCGGCTATAAATAAGGCGATCGAAGCCTGCGACTCGAGCGGAGGGGGAACGGTGTTATTAGACGAGGGGACTTATCTAACTTCTTCCGTTCACCTTGCGAGCAATGTAACTATAGATATAGAAGCGGGTGCTACTGTTAAATCGAAAACGGACGGCTATGACCTATGGGAAGACAATCCCTTCGACGAGGGTAAAATGGATGCGGCCTATTATCACGTTCATGCTTC
Source organism: uncultured Bacteroidota bacterium (assembly GCA_963787005.1). GTDB lineage: Bacteria > Bacteroidota > Ignavibacteria > Ignavibacteriales > Ignavibacteriaceae > FEN-1297. The sequence goes on along the minus strand of CAWBBX010000009.1, from coordinate 15,192 downwards.
AATGTTCTGGGGCGAAAATCTGGAGAATGTTAAATTAACAGGAGAAGGAACGATAGATGCGGGCGGACTGACCAAATCGAGCAAGGTAAAACCGGGACAGGGAGATAAGGTTATAGCGCTGAAAAACTGCAGGAATATAGACATCTCAAAACTTTCTTTTATCTATAACGGAGGCGGCGGAGCCCACTACGTCATTCTTCTTACCGGATGCGACAGCGCCTCGATCGACGGAGTGAACCTTAGAGCCCAGAGGGACGGGATTGACATCATGAACAGCAGCAATGTTACGATCACAAACACTTTTATTAATTCAATAAGATACGACGGTTCACAGGAAAAGGGCGGAGACGACGCGATTAAGATAGGCAGCGATTATTCTCTCGGCGAGATCAGAGAGTGCAGCAATATTACCGTTAGAAACTGTATAATATCCGCCGGATGCAATGGGCTGATGATAGGTACCGAAACTCTCGGGCCGATCAGGGACTGTACTTTTGAAAATGTAGAGATAAATTTCGCGGGTAAAAACGGAATAGGTATAACCTCGAACGACGGAAGCGTTGTAAGCGGATTGATTTATAGAAACGTGTCCATGAAAAAAGTGCTTTCGCCGTTTTTTATAAAAGTGTCGGATGTAAAAAGAGTTCCGTCCGGGCAGACTTATACCACCGGTAAAATAAGCGATGTAACTTTCGAAAACGTTACGGCGACGGACATTTCGAATCCTATTAATGGTGAAATGGCAAACGCCATATGGGGCAAACCTAACAGCGCAATAGAGAACATCCGGTTTGATAACGTTTCAATTATCGTTAAAGGTGGGCAGGAATTATCGGCAGCCGGAACCGAACCGCCGGAAAACGACGAAAGATTTCCTCAGAAACTTATCGAGGACGTTCTCCACGCTCCTCTGCCGGCTTTCGGATATTATATCAGTCACGTTAAAAATATCGTCTTTAATAATTGTACTCTCGGTTTTGAAAAGAATGACGACAGACCGGCATTCATTCTCGACGACGGTTCGGGCATAGGTTTGGACGGAGTTGCGATGCAGAAGGGAAAGGGCGCCGAATGTTTGGTTGAAGTTAGAGACACCGTTAGTGATTTTGTGATACATAGTTGTCCGGGATTGCCCGAAATAAACGAAACCGTTTCAGAAAAGAAGTTTTAAGGATAAATGATCTTAAGATATGTTTAAATTTTTTCTAAATATAAAGAAACCGACCATATAAATAAAGGGGACCTGTGATGTCTTTATACAGGAAAGCATTTCCGTTTGTCCTTGCCTCAGCTTTATCGATTATTAATTTAGGCTGCAGCAGTACAAACGAGCCGGTCAATTCTAAAGAAATCATAGGTTGGAATATACTTTCTTCGAATAAGCACGAAGACTTAAAAGCAATTAATGCCGCAGCAACATACGGAGTTAATCACCTCCAGCTTTCGCATAAAATCATAAATAATTTGAATGATTTAAGGGATCCTCAAAAGCGGCGGCTCGTTAACTCGCTTGTCGATACAGCCCATAAGAGGGGCATCAAAGAAGTTGTGGTATGGGACCATGCGCTGTACAAGCCGGATTATTATCCCGACAAATTTAAATTAAAAGGAAGCGGAAAGCTTAACCTGGACAATCCTAAGCTATGGGGCTGGATCAAGCGGGATTACAGGAACATGCTTGAGCTCGCGCCTGGTGTAGACGGCGTGGTGCTTACTTTCATCGAGACAGGCACGCGTATCGAAGATCAGTATTCCGAGAAGCTTAAAACCTCGTCGGAAAAACAGGCTGCTCTGATAGACAGCCTCGCATCCGTAATTATAGACAAACTCCACCTGAAGCTTTACATCCGTACGTTTGTTTATAACAAGATCGAACTGAAATCCATTCTGAAGAGCATAGAACTGATCAAAAATCCTGGCGTAATAGTTATGTGCAAGGAAACACCCCACGATTTTTTTATAACTCACCCCGTCTCGCAGTGGGTTCAGAATATTAAACTGCCTGTAATTATTGAGTTCGACTGCGCCCATGAATTCAGTGGACAAAGCGTAGTTGCCAGCATATTTCCGGGGATTCACTTCAATAGGTGGGAATATTACAAGTCCCTGCCCAATGTAATTGGGTTTTCCATCAGAACCGACAGATTCGGAACTACGTCGATAATCGGGCGTCCGTCCGAGATAAACCTTTTTGCCATTCACAGCTTGACGAACGATACGAGTATAAATATGGAGACCGTTTACAACGAATTTATCACCCGGAAATACGGCAAAAAATTATTGAAGCCTGTTAAAGCGATATTTAAAATGGCGCCCGATATTATAACTTCCGTCTATTATACACTAGGTTTGAACACAGCCAATCACTCGAGCATAAATTTCGATTACCGTTCGATATATACACGTCACGTATCCGGCAGATGGATGGAGAATCCGTCAATCTCTGTCGATCACGGCGTGAATAAGGAGTTTCATTACTGGATCGATATCGTTAACCATCTCTCTCCGGCAAAATACAAAACCGGCGACAAATTGAATATGGAAGAGATCCCCGAAGTAATAGCTAATAAGTGGGTGCAACCTGAAGAATTGATGAACGAGGAATATCTGTCGTATGTAGTTACCGAGAAAGAATACGGGAAGAAACTGGCCGCCAAAGCTGTTGCGGAATTAAAAAAGATAAAAGGCGAGTTTAAAGACGATTCGGCCTACACCGACTTATACGATACTTTCGAGCGGACCGAGCTTTCCGCCGATCTTTTTGAGGGAATGGCCAAGGTCTATTATGGTTACAGGATCTATGGAAGGGGAAAGAATTTCAGAACATCCACATTAATTAAAACTATCGACGACGGTATGAGAGAACTTAAAAGTGCGGTGGAAAATATTAAAAACTACGATAAAGAATATCCTGTAGGACAATACGACTGGAAAAAAGACGCTGACCTGGCTATGGGATATTATAATAAAATTTCAGAGAGCGATTTTAAGAAGTATTTAAATTAAAATGAATGATGAAATCAAATACGCTTCGTTTTATTTTTTCATCCTCATTTTTATTACTTTTTCAAGTTCTTATGCTTCTTCGAGTGGCGGAATTTTAAAGTACGATAGAGGAGTAATTATTTCCCTGGATTCGATAAAAGTGAAGATCGAATTAGTAAGCCCGGTTATAATTCATGTTGAGTCGTCTCCTGCTGAGTTTTCAAAAATTGGAAGTCTAGTCGTAAATACGGACAATTTTCCCGTCCCGCGCTGGTCCGTTAAAGAAACAAGAAGAGAAGTTAAGGTTGAAACCGACAGCCTATTAGTCAGGTTTTCGCGGGCGACGGGGAATTTGAAATTTTATAAAAACGGGGTACTAATTTTGAGCGAGTCCGGCAGAACATTCGGCAAGGATTCGTCGGATAAAGGAAAGGGGATGATCGTCGGCCAGACTTTTCACATATCGCAGGGCGAAGCGCTGTACGGTCTGGGTCAGCACCAGAATGGTGATTTTAATTATAGAAATAAGTCCGTTGACCTTGTGCAGGATAACACCGAAGTGGCCGTGCCGTTCTTAGTATCGACAAATAAATACGGAATTTTGTGGGATAATTATTCCGAGACACGTTTTTCCGACGGCCCGGGCGGAACCTCTTTTCGTTCGGAAATCGGTGATCAGATAAACTATTATTTTATTTACGGGCGGAACATGGACGGAATAATTTCACAATACAGAAATTTAACCGGACAAGTTCCTCTTTATCCCAAATGGGCCTACGGATATTTCCAAAGCAGGAACAGATACCGGACCCGCGCAGAATTAATGAACACAGTCGTAGAATACCGCAGCCTTTCCATCCCTTTGGACGTGATAGTTCTCGACTATCTGCATTGGGGAAAATACGGATTCGGTTCCTTCCGTTTCGATGAGTCATCGTTTCCCGATCCCCGGCAGATGATAGACAGTCTGCACAAAAACTATAACTGCAAAATAATGGTCTCCGTGTGGCCCTCCTTTTCTAAGAATACCCCCAACTGGGAGAAGATGAAATCAAACGGATATCTGCTTAATGTAAACAGCTACGATGACTCTCAAGTTTACGATGCATACAATCCTTCCGCCGGGAAAGCTTTATTGGAATCTTCTTAAAAACTCTTACTTCAAGATGGGCGTGGACGGATGGTGGCTCGATGCGACTGAACCGGAACGAGTATCAGAATATCGAAAATCGAATAACTTTCGGGGGAGCTCCGAACGTTATTTAAATACATACTCTCTGGAGGATGTAAAAAATGTTTACGAAGGACAAAGGCAAACATCTTCCGACAAACGTGTTTTCATTCTTACCCGTTCGTCGTTTGCCGGGCAGCAGAGATATGCGGCCGCTACGTGGTCGGGTGATATAGGAACTTCGTTTAAGAACTTAAAAACCTCCGTAACCGCGGGATTGAACTTCTGCATGTCCGGAATTCCTTACTGGACTACCGACATAGGCGGCTACAAAGGCGGAGATCCCGGCGATCCGGCCTACAGGGAATTATACGTGAGGTGGTTTCAATACGGAACTTTCTGTCCTTTATTCAGAGCGCACGGAAGAAGAGCGCCGGGAGATAGAAAAACTCCGAATGCCGTTTGGTCTTACGGGGAGAAAGCACAGGATATTCTTACCGCTTTTTCAAACCTGCGCTACCGGCTTATGCCTTACATTTATTCGAACGCATGGCGGATAACATCCGAAGGCAGTACTATCATGCAGGCATTGGTATTCGATTTTGAACAAGATAAAAAAGTGGATTCGATCGATGATCAGTTTATGTTCGGCAAGTCATTGATGATTAATCCGGTGACGAATGCAAAAGCTACCCAAAGAAAAGTCTATCTGCCCGGAGGAACGGAATGGTTCGATTTCTGGAGCGGGACAAAATATAAGGGCGGACAAACGGTAACGGCCGATGCCCCTCTCGATAAAATTCCGATTTTCGTTAGAGCCGGATCTATTCTGCCTCTCGGACCTTTCGTTCAATACGCGGATGAAAAGCCGGCCGATCCGGTTGAGTTGAGAGTTTACCCAGGCGCCGATGCCGGGTTTGAATTATACGAGGACGAAAACGACAATTATAATTATGAAAAAGGTATTTATTCCGTCTTAAAAATTAGATGGAATAATGAGAAGAGAACCCTGACCTTCTTCAACAGGAAAGGTGATTTCCCGGGTATGCTGAAGGTCAGGACTTTTAATGTAGTTCTCGTAAAACCGGGTCACGGAGTAGGGATAGATATTGAAAAAAAATTAGATAAGACGGTTCGTTATAACGGTAAATATTTAACGGTAAAGTTTTAAATGTCGAACAATAATTTTTAAAAGTAAGAATAAGGCAAATAATTGAAGTTAAGAGCCATAAATAAATTTATCGGAGTTATGTTTTTATTATTGTTTGGCTCGGTTTGTTCATTCGCCCAATCGAATTTTACAATGAACGGTTGGCAGTTTCACGAGTACGATATTCCGAAGCTTGAAAAGGCCATTGAAAAAGCCCCGGAATACGGAGTAAATTTTTTTATTTTCTCTCACCGCTTATTCCGTTCGGTTGACGGGTTCCTGGTTTCCGGCAAGGATTTTAATCCCGAAAAAAAATATCCGAATCTGTCAAAGCTGTATTCCCAAAGCGATGAACATACAAAACCGCATGCCGGGTGGCAGAGGGATCTTAAATATCTGGCGTCGCTCGCGGCAAAAGAGAAGATACCGTACTATCTCTGGGTTCATGAGTTCGACGATATCCCCGCTGAATTTAAGATTGGGCGCAAGGTTAATTTTGACGATCCCGGATTGTTTACTTATGTAAGAAAGAGATACGAAAAGCTGCTTCAAGTGATGCCCGATTGTGAGGGCTTCGTGCTTACGCTGCACGAAAGCGACAACAAGGTTTTCAGAAACTCCGAAGTGATATCAAAGCTTGATGTGCCGGAACGGATATATCGATTGACAAAATTAATTTACGATGTGCTGAAAGAACACAAAAAGAAGCTTATTCTCAGAAGCTTTTTTTACGAGCCGAAAGAGATGGAATATTTCAGAACGGCACTTGCGAAACTCCCTGACGATATTATAGTTATGAGTAAGACAACATTCCACGAGTTCGATCCTTTCTATCCGCCCGACAACATGCACGGCAGCTTGGGGAAGAAAAAACAGATCATCGAGATTGATCTCGGCGTAGAAAAAGCCCTCGGTTCCGAAGGAGCCTACGCGCAGACCGAATATATTCAAAAGTACGCAAGACGAGCAAGGGATTTAGGCCTTGCAGGTATGGTCGGAAGAGCGAGGCTCATCTGGGATAGACCTTTCGAGGACAGCCACGAGATAAATCTTTATGCGTTTTCCCGTTTTATGAAAGATCCGAATCTGACTGTTAAAGAAGTAATGGCGGATTGGGCGAAAAAAAGATATAACAAATTTGCCGCTCCATATATTACCTCGGCAATGCTGAGGACTCAGTATATAAATCACCACGGCAGGTACTTCCTGGGATTCTGGCTGACTAAATCGATCGGCTCTGGGTGGGGCGACTATAGGTATTATTTCGGACATTTACTGGAGAGATCAAAGTACAAGTGGACGAAAAATCATGCGGATAAGGAGATGGAAAACAAGCTCTATCATCCCGACGCCGACGTCTACAATAAGCTGATTGCGGAAAAGAACGAGGTTATAAATAAGGTTAAAGAATCCATGAAAGATATTGACCGTGCTAGCCGCTATTTGTCTCCGGAAAAGATCGAACCCTTGAAAAAAGAATTTAACTTCCTCATGGACGCGGCGCAGCTGGAGAGAGAATGGACGGCAGCTTACTTCTCGATGCGAATGTACACGGACGATCCTAAGCCCGAATATAAGATGCGCGCGGAAAACGCTCTTGCCCGGCTGTACAAGATGGATCGAATGCCCGGAGTATTTTACGGATTAAATACAAAGACGGGACACCGGTACGATATTGATAAATTTATACTTGAAATGAAATGGAGAATGGTCAACAGAAGCCGAGCGCGTGAGGAGGATAAAAATATCCTGAAGAATATTTATGATAAAATGAACGTGGGAATCAATTAAAACGAATTGAATCTAAAAAAAATAATTTAAAGTATCATTTAAACTTGTGGTATCCTTATGATAAAAACTTTTTTACTCGCGGCTGCAATTTTTTCTCTATTATTGAGTCCCAATTGTCTTGCGCAGAGAAGCTCCGCAAAAAGCCTGGTCGGAAAATGGGACTTCGATAACGGCTCCGGTTCGGATAACAGCGGATCGGGGCATACGGCAGTATTGAACGGAGCCGAGACTTATAAACTCGACGGGAACGGCTACTGTGTTAGAATGGCGCCTCAGGCTAAGCCTATCACCGTTGCCGCCGATTCAAGATCGAATCTAGCAATTAAATCGGGAACCATAAGCTTCTGGATAGACGCGAGCAGAATAGGCAACTATAATATAGTGGATTATGACAACGGCGCCTTCACGCTAAGAAGCTACCGCGGTTATCTTCAGCCTAGATTCAGGGGAGAAGGAAAGTTTAAATTTTCATCCACCGTGCTGAACGATCAGTGGTACAAGCATCTTATCCGCGAAGACGCATTTTATCCCATAGGTAACGCATTAATCGAAGTAAACAAATGGCATCATTTTACCGTGACATACGATTACAAGAACCAAAGGTTTACCGGCTGGCGCGACGGACAGCTTATTGCCGACGTTGATCTCTCGGGTACCGGCGTTGAGCCCCTGAGAACCGAAGGTTTGAAGAAAATACTGATCGGTGAGGGGTTTGTCGGCTTCATCGATGACATCAGGATATACAACACGGTGCTGAAGGGTGAAGAAGTATCTAAAATATTTAAAGAGGCCGAATCGATATATAAATCGAGAAGGGACATAATTAGCCCGGACAAAATATTAAACGTATATAAATACAAAGCTTCAGATAAAGTTTTGTACGACGCGTGGCTTAATTACTCACGCGTTAATAATAAGAAGGACGTTGGTCTTCTAAAACAAATAATAATACAAAGCGATAATCCTACCGTTCAAACGGCAGGTAAGGAATTAAATAGAGCGGTAACGGGTTTGTTCGGTAACAAGCTTCCGGTTGAAACAAACGGCGGAAGGGCAGGAAATATATTGCTCGGTACGCCGGGCGGATCCGAATTGATTAGAGCAATGGCCGGCGAACTGGGCTTAAGCGAGGTAAAGGACGACGGCTATGTGCTGCGATCGATAGAAAACAACGGCGATTCTTATCTCGTGGTAGCGGCAAATGAGCCGGCGGGAGTAATCTTCGGTACGTTTGAGCTGATTAAAAAAATTAAGCTGGGGCAGGACCTGGCGAACCTGAACGTCATCAGCAATCCCAAAGTAAAGATCCGCATAGTAAATCACTGGGACTGGTTCCGCGGCACTGCCGGGGACGATTGGCATGGTAAAAAAATTAATCCGTACAATTGGGAAGGGAACCGTTACAATTCCATATTTTCATGGGACGATCTGCGCACCGGACACACAAAGCTGATCGAAGACTGGGCCAGGCTGCTAGCTTCCGCAGGGTGGAACGCGATTTGTCCGACGGAAATTAACTGGCAGGAGCAGAATAACTTTCTTCATCATATGAACGAAGTGGTAAAGCTTGCTTCGATTTTCAGGAATTACGGCATTAAGCTGTACTGGTCGCCTAATTATTTACTTGCGCTTGATAAAGCGACCGCGGATACTCTTTACGCCAGAGTGCCCGATTTCGGAGGTTATCTTTTAAAGCTCGGCTCCGAAGCTCAGCTCGGAAATCCATTCCCGAAAATGGTCAACGCAATAGCTGAGAACCTGACGCCATACGGAGGAGAGGTTCTAATCAGAGGTTTTGTCTACGGGAAATACCGGTACGCCCATATAACGCCGGTTTACAGGAACACGATGCAGTACGACATTTACGTTCCTAACGACGGAAAGTATCTGAGCAATGTAACAATTGTAGGCAAAGCAAATCCCCTGGATTGGGATCTTGCCGCCCCGATCTCGCCGCTGGACGGTGCGATGCAAAAAACATCGTACGGCACCGAGATGGTGATTGCCAAAAGCTGGCCTGCTTCGTGGATTGAAAAATGGAAATGGTGGATGGATTCGGATAACTACCGGAACGGCAAGGGGAGCTATAACAAGAACTATATCAAATGTCTGCTCGGCGTATCGATGATAAGCCCTTCGCCGGCATGGACGTCCAATCCTCTGAACATGGTTAATTATTACGGTCTCGGAAGACTCGCGTGGAATCCGGATTTACCGCTTGAACAAATTTATGATGAATGGATCGGCCTGACTTTCGGGAGCGATCCCGCCGTGCACGGATTGATAAAGAAGATTTTATTCGAGTCGGACGACGTGTTGAAAAATCAGTACATCTACAGGGGATACAGAGGCATTTGGTTCGATGCTTCGCAGGAAGATGATCTGATAGAGAGAAAAACCACTTTCCGTATGAATAAAGAAGGTATCGGTTTAATAAGTCCCGAAGTGGGGAAAAAAGTTTTGGGAGAATACGCGCCGGAACTTCGAAAGGTATTCGAAGACCCGGTAAAAGGGGAAGAGTTTCTTCCTTATTTTCATTTCGTCAAATACGATCACAAATTATCCAACGGAAGAACAGTAATTCAGGATCTGTTTATGAATCTAGACGACGCGGTTACCGGAGCCGAGAACATGGCGGCCGTTTGGGAGAAATTGAAAGGAAGAATTAATAACCAGGTATTTGAATATACCAGGGCGAATCTCATTAACTATATAGGAACCGTGAAGAAGAACAGGGCGAAGATGATCGGTAAAATCGAACAGATGAGCGGGCGAAAGTACTCTACAGAAGTAGGTCGTAAAAAATAATTAATTGAGAGACCGTTGATTCTAACAAAAACGAGGGGAAAAATGAACAGGCGTTCAAGATATTTTTTATTCGCCTTTCTAATTGTATGTCTCATGAACGGCTTTACCGCCGCGCAAATTCCCGAATTGAATTTAAATCGAGTGCCGTTCAGCGTCCGGGGATCTTATTTTGCCGTTTCGACAATTCGAAATAAAATTCCCCGGGATACATTGTTCATAAAACATTTCATCGGGTACGATACTCGCTGGGTTTTCGGCATCATTCCTTTCGACGAGAATAATACTCCGGCTAAGTACACATTAAATGCGGTTCCCTGGGTTACTTCCTTAAAAACAAACAACAGCGAAGTTAATATCTGTTTTGAAAATCCAAAAACCATAAGAATAAAGGGAACAGGCGGGGGATTCGAGTTGACTTCGGATATGGTTAAATACCCGATACCTATGCCCGATAAAAATCAGTATAGAATCATCGGGAAGAACAGATACGACAGGTTTATGGTTACCTGCACGGAAGGAAAAATGGAGATCAGAAAAGAAGGACCGGTATATAAAATTATAGTCCTTCCCGATAAAGAATCGTGCGGACTCGCGATCGAAGAGTATGTCTCGGAATGGGTGCCGAGAAAATATAAAAAATCATTTGAAGAATGCGCATCGGATGTTAAAAACGAGTTTGAAACGTTCTTGAAAAAATCACCAAGAGTGAGCGGCAAATTTAAGGAGGCAAGAAACTTAGCTCTTTATATAAACTGGTCGAGTATTGTATATCCCAGGGGACTGATGAGCAGGCCCGGAATGCTGATGACTAAGAACTGGATGAACTATATATGGAGCTGGGATAATTGCTTCAACGCGATAGGTATGGCCGGCGGCTATCCGGATTTGGCCTGGGATCAGATAATGGTCGTTCTAAAAAATCAGGATGAACTAGGGATTTTACCGGACAGGTTCAGGGACGTGTTTATCCATTATGGATTTACTAAGCCGCCGGTTTACGGGTTCGCGATCGGGCAACTGGAGAAGATCAAAGGCGTGATGAATAAAGAAAGATACGAAGAGGTTTACCCATACCTTGTTAAGCTCACTAACTTCTGGCTGAAGTATAGAGACGACAATCAGGATATGCTGCCCGAGTATCACAACGGGAACGATTCTGGATGGGATAATGCGACGGTTTTTGATATCGGCTTTCCTGTCGAAGGTCCCGATCTCAGCTCTTTTCTCGTTATTCAAATGGATAAGCTGTCCGACATTGCCGGAAGACTCGGTTTGAAAGAAGAATCCGTTAGCTGGAAACTGGAAGCGGACACTCTGTTTAAGAGGTTGATGAGTGCCTTTTGGAAAGACGGAAAATTTGTCTACAAAAATTCGGTTACCGGTAAATACGTAGAACACAGTGAAAGCCTGCTGCCGTATATTCCCATTATCCTGGGGAAGAGGTTCCCGGAAGACGTTCAAAAGAAAATGATTCACGATTTGAAGACGGGCGGAATAATTACAAAATACGGACCCGCCACAGAAAACCCCTCTAGTCCCAAGTACGGTTACGACAGCTATTGGCGAGGTCCGGTCTGGGCTCCTTCAACTTATATTATAGTTGAAGGATTGAACGAATGCGGCGAACATAAGTTTGCGAAAGAAATCGCGGAAAAATATTGCAATTTATGTTTGAAGAGCGGTTTCTCGGAAAACTTTGATGCAGTAACAGGAAAGGCTTTCCGCGATCCGGCCTACACATGGACGGCGAGCGTATTCTTGTATTTTCTGAATAATTACATCGATTAGGTAAGCGATGAAAATGCTTTGCGCAATAGTATTAATGTTGCTTATCTCCGTAACATTGTTCGGATGCAAAGAAAATGCGGCTACGGAACCAACGGATAATTCCGACGGATATAAATTAGTCTGGTCGGACGAGTTTAATACAGCCGGAAAGCCTGATCCTAAAAACTGGCGTTATGAATACGGGTTCGTGCGCAACCAGGAACTGCAGTATTATACGGGCGCAAACGCTGTATGCGATTCCGGGATGCTGATTATAGAAGGAAAGCGGGACAGCATACTTAATCCCGATTATAAACCTGGAAGCCAGAAGTGGCAGCGGCAGAGGAAGTACGCGGAATATACGTCGGCAAGCTTGTACACGGAAGGGCTGCATTCGTGGAAGTTCGGACGCTTCGAGATGCGGGCTAAGATCGATATAAGCCCGGGACTCTGGCCGGCGTTCTGGACGGAAGGAGTTTCCGGCGGCTGGCCGTACAGCGGCGAGATAGACATCATGGAATATTACCAGGGAAACGTTCTGGCAAATATTGCCTGGGGCGCGGCTCAGCAGGGAAAGGCAATATGGGATTCTTTCCGGAAGCCGGTATCGGAACTGGGCGGGGAAGAATGGGCGAAGGAATTTCACGTGTGGCGGATGGACTGGGACAGCCTGAAGATAGTTCTGTATCTCGACGATACTCTTATGAATACCGCGGATCTATCCGATACTTATAATCAGAACGCCGAAGGTATGAACCCTTTTCTCCAGCCGCAGTATATAAAAATAAATCTCGCTATCGGGGGAGGCGCAGGAGGCGATCCCTCGTCGACTGCTTTTCCCGTTTACTACAAGATCGATTACATCCGCGTCTATCAGAAAGAGTAACCGAGGTTGTTGAGAGATTTATCTGAATAGTTTCTTAGCAGATATCAGGATTAATTATCATTCCATTATTAGGAACATAAACATGAAAATATTTTTAGTTAAAATTTCACTTTTTGCTTTTCTAATTTTTGCGTCGCCTTCTATCGCGCAAACTTCATCCGGCATTTCGGTAGATGTTAACAAAAAGACCGGTGAATATACTATTACATCAGGAAAGATGAACTGGAAGTTCAAAGGCAGCTTGGGACATGAACTGACCGATGCGGCGACGGCGCAGGGAATCGATGCTCTCGGTAATTTTAAGGAAATCCGGTTTAATTGGTTCTCGGGTATTCTTTATCAAGGCACAATAAAATGGTATGAAAAGAATCCGGTCGTATTGTTCACTTTAACTTTATCCGAAAGCCTGAATTCCGCGCCCGAGGCTTTTCCGTCGTTTACCGAGTTCCCTTCAGGTATGAATAAATTCAGCTTCAAGAACGGTACGTTCGCTCCGCCCCAATTCAAACTGAACGAAACATCTTCTCCCTGGCTCTTTTTTAACGGGCGGATGAACTCATTCATAATTTCTCCCGCGTCGGACTTTATTGTATCGCAAATGACGGGCGACGGCGAAAGGACTATAAGCAGCGGCTTGAACGAGGGAATTAAAAATCTTCCGAAAAATTTTTCACATTTGACCGTTCTGGTTCTATCAAAAAGCATAAAAGGCGCGTGGAAATTATGGGGCAAGACCATGCGTTCGATCTATCAAAGGAAAATCCCGGCCAACGATTCCGAACCTATGCTGAAATATTTCGGCTACTGGACCGATAACGGCGCCGATTATTATTATAACTACGATACAACTATGGGATACGCAAAGACTCTGCTGACTTTAAGGAAAAGATATAAGGATGAGGGTATTCCGCTCGGATATATTCAGCTCGACAGCTGGTGGTACGAAAAATCAATTTATGATCCCAACGGCAAGCCGGACGCAGATCATAAAAATCCTAATCTTCCGTTCGGTAAATGGAACCGCTACGGCGGAATGATGAGCTACACGGCCGATCCGTTTCTCTTCCCTAGAGGATTGCACGCTTTTCAGAAGGAACTTGATCTGCCGATGGTAACACACAACAGGTGGATCGATCCCAAAAGCAATTATCATGATAAATTTAAAATCTCGGGTTACGCGGCGATCGACCAGAAATATTGGCAGCATATTATGAATTATATTAACGATGCGGGTGTGGTTTGTTATGAGCAGGACTGGCTGAACTATATTTACGATAAGAGTCCCGAGATGGCCGAGGATATAAATGTTGGGAACCAATTCACAGATGGTATGGCAAACGCCTGTTTAAAAAACGGAATGACGATGCAGTACTGTATGGCAATGCCGAGATTCTTCCTTCAAGGGCTGAAGTACAACAATCTAACTACAATCCGCACGAGCGGCGACCGCTTTGAACCGAAAAAGTGGAAGCATTTTATTTATACCTCTCAGCTTGCTTACGAATGCGGCATATATCCGTGGTGCGATGTTTTTAAAAGCAGTGAAGAAGGAAATATGATCCTTTCCGTTCTGTCCGCAGGTCCCGTAGGCACCGGCGACGCGATGGGTAAGGAGGATAAATCGAATATTATGAAGGCATGCAGGACAGACGGAGTTCTTGTTAAGCCCGACGCCCCGATCGTGCCGTTAGATGTCGATTATATAAACGACGCCGAAGGATCGAATTCCCCTATGCTGGCCTATACGTACACCAAGCACGGGAAAATCAAGACGGGATACGTTTTTGCCTTTATTAGTGATTCGTCTTTCAGCAGAAATATAAACTTCAAGCCTCCCAAACTCGGGATTAAAGGAAACACGGTTGTTTATGATCCTTTGACTAAGGAAGTACAAGTGGTAGAGAATAATGTTACGTTCAGCGGCAGTCTAAATAAAAGGCTTTATACTTATTATATCATTGCACCTCTTATGCCTTCGGGGATCGCGTTTCTGGGCGACGAAAATAAGATAGTCGCTACGGGTAAAAAGAGGATCGAGGATATTAAGTATAATAACGGTAATTTAACTGTAAAGGTGATATTCGCCGATCAAGAATCATCCGTAAAGTTGAACGGTTATTCAAAAGTTCCCGTTTACTCGGATAAAGGCGAAATCAACTATAATCCCGAAACGCACATGTTTATTTTAAATCTGTCCTCCGGTGGAAAAAGAGAAGTGACGACAGTTTTAAAGGTCCAAAAATAAAGTAACATTGATTTTTCCGGTTGTTATCGTTGTAAAAATTTCGTTCTAGTACACTGCTAATAAAAAAGCCCTTCACATGTTGTGGGGGCTTTCGATTTTTTAAATTTGAGATGAAGGTTGTAGGTTCAAGTCCTGCCCCCGCTACAAAACAAAAACCCTCACGAAAGTGAGGGTTTTTTGTTTTAAATAGTAACCGGCCAGCGGATTGTTCAAGTTGAGGCGTCCCGATTTATCGGGACGACGAAATCCCGATGAAATCGGGATCCTGTTTACCCGCCGTAATGAAATGTAGGCGGGCCCCCGCTACTAGGAAAGCTCGAAAATGATAAGTTCTTGAGCTTTTTTTATTTACAACATTAAACCGTCTTTTATATAATCCTATTTCATAA
>CAWBBX010000008.1:0-62066 GCA_963787005.1 uncultured Bacteroidota bacterium | reverse complement strand
GTGTTATGTTACGCGTATTCATTAGTACGTATTGCTAAGGCTACTATGTGAGAATAGCGCCGCCCGATCAGGCGGACGCGGCATCGCCGATGAAAGGTTTTGTGCCTGTAAAAAATCGTCCGCCCGGAGAGGACTCGGCACCGGCTATTCATCTTATTAGTCCAGACGCACTGTCGCTCGTGCGATTCGGATTAAGAAAACACGATGATCCGCGAATTATGAACACAATAAAAATTATAGATACGAAGCTTAAAACCGACACGCCTTTCGGGTCCCGCCTGGCACCGCTACAACGGCGACGGATGCGGCGAGCACGAGGACGGGAGTCCCTTTGACGGAACCGGGATAGGGCGAGCGTGGCCGCTGCTTACGGGCGAGCGGGCGCATTACGAGATCGCGGCGGGAAGACCGGATAACGCGAAAAAATTAATGAAGACGATAGAAAAATTCGCCAACGAAGGCGGAATGATACCGGAGCAGATATGGGATGAAGAAGATATTCCCGAGAGAGAACTTTTCTTCGGCAAGCCGGCCGGTTCCGCTATGCCGCTCGCGTGGGCGCACGCCGAGTACGCAAAGCTTATACGCTCCTTAAACGAAGAAGAAATTTTCGATATGCCGCCGTACGGGCATAAAAGATATATTGAAGACAAAACGGCTTCGAAAATTTCCGTGTGGAGATTCAACAACAAATGCAGAAGCATGGAAAAAGGAAAAACGCTCCGCATCGAAACACTTGCGAAAGCCGTAGTGCGCTGGTCTACGGATGATTGGGAAACTGAAAATGAGAGATCGACAAAAGAAAGCGGACTCGGAATTTATTACGCGGACATACCAACATCAAAATTAAAGAAAGGTGCTAAAATACGTTTTACTTTTTTCTGGCCGGGATCTAATGAATCGGAGGGAACAAACTTTACTATAGAAATAATTTAAATAGCCGCACTAAACGGACTAAATTAGTTGAGCAGCCTAAAATTTTATTTGCATCTTTGAGAGGGTGTTGCTGCACCTCTCCCCATTAAGAATGCTATTTTATCGCTAAACCCCATTTTATTTATTTTAATATACCGTGAACTACGATATTAATACCGACTTTGTTATTGTCTGCATAAATAAAAAAGACATCTTTATCAAAAATATATCCACCGTTTATAGTTAAATTGGTCCTAAAAAGCGTCTTAAAGTCTTGTCCGTTGAAGTGTCCCATGCCATTAGCAGAGGCAATGAAGAAATCGTTCTCGTTTCTGCCGCACCAGACCTTCCCACTATATTCAGATCCGGTTAAATTTTTCCAAAGAACTAATTGACCGTCTGTATATTTGTATATTTTTTGGTTAATAGTTATAAGGACTTCATGCTGAATATTTCCAACAGAAGCATATGGCCCTCCGGAATAAATTTCTTTCAACTGATTGCCATCCCAAGCATGAACTTTATTTACCCAACCTGTCGTGGCATAATCCGTTCCCTCTAATAATAGAGTATTGCTTTCTTGTTCAATTTTACCATCCGCAAACCCTACTTCTATTGGGGGAATATTTACGAAACTCCATTTTTCCCCATCGTAATGTATAATAATCCCTTTATAGTCAACTCCGTTAGTAGACTCTGCAAATCCCACACCATAAATATCGTCACTAGATAATCCGTCGAAATTTTGAATAACAACTTGTTTAAATCCTTCTATGCTATAATTCCCAAACTGCTGCCATTGATAGCCATTATATCTCCAGATAGAGCTACTCGAATTGCCAAGCCAGACCTCGTTGCTAGAGAAACCGATTACCGCCCATGGAGTAAAAAATCTTGCAACAGAGTCACATCGCCAGTATTTACCGTCATAATGCCAAATATCAATTGCGGAAGTCGCTCCGCTACCAACAGCCCAAACGTCAGTCGGTGATATGCCCCAAATTCTTGTTAAGGTTAAAGGATCTTGGGTCCTAATAGTGTCGATTTCCCAAGTATAATCTCTTCTCCCATAATCCGAATTACCCGGTCCCACGCCATTATCTTTACATGAATTTTCTGAAATAATTACTAGCAGCAGTAGTACAAATATTAGTTTGAGTGCCATTACAATTCCCCGATAATGATAACGAAGTTCTAAAGAATGTTCAGTTGATAGATTTATTCAATGTTGTTCGTTTTATATGGTAGGACAGCAGATAAGTTATTAAGTATGAAACTATAAATAATGAACTTAGATGGAAACAGCCTGCGAAATAGAAATGCGTGTCTTTCAATTTCAAAATCCCCCTTTTGAAAGAATCATTTTAATATTTTGTAGTTCGAATATAATTAATTATTAAGCAAAAAGAACAAGTATTTTTTTTGAGCTCTTTCATAGTTTGGTTTGTTTTTGTGTTTTTAAATCTCTAAAACATCTCACCACTAGCGGAGTAATTGCATCGAAATCATCGCTCCGGAGGAGCGATATATTTATAGAAACAGATTAATCCTACAATGACAGCACTCTGTAGGAGTGCAACATTTTTTAATAGATCATCGATTAATTTACACTAGCCGTCTCACAGTTTGAATCCCATAAACCGCAATCCATTTATGTGTAACCAGCCCATCCGGTGACGGCGTTAACAAGTTCCGCTTCGTATTAAGCCGAATCGTTATTTCATTCGTCTAAAAACTAAAAGCGAAGTAAAGATACTAAGAAAGAATAAACGACGGAGAAGAACGATGAAAAAAGAGAAGATTATATCGATAAAAAGCATTCCGTACTTTCTCCTGGCTTTTGCATTGATAACGGCAAATACATTCGCGCAGTCGGAAAATCATCAGAATAAAACAGTAAGGATATTCGTTGAATACAGGCTGGCAAAAGACGGACTAATTAACAAAAACAATATTGATGTTTCTGTAAAAGATAAGACGATAACACTAAACGGTTCGGTCGCGTCGCTGGCTGATAAACGCAACGCGGAAGAAGACGCTCGGGACGTTAACGATAATTACAAAGTAGTGAACAATCTTGAAGTAACAACATCGAACGTACCCCCGGCAAAACTTGTTTCCGCGGTGTTGAAAAAGATTCACGATCACGTATTCTATACTATATTCGACTGGGTAACCGCAAGCGACAGCAGCGGGACGATTGTACTGAAAGGCTGGGCGCACGAGCCGTGGGATAAAAGCATATATGAAAAGGAAGCGGAGAAAGTCGCCGGCGTAACAAAAATTAAAAACGAAATTCAAAACACATTCGGGCCCGGCATAGTAGGCATAAGAGCCGCGAGATTAATTTATACAGACCCGATGTTCGAAGGATATGCCTACATGTCGGATCCCCCTATTCATATAATTGTAGAGAACGGTTCCGTGCTGCTCAAAGGGAAGGTCGATTCCTCCGGCGAAAGCAGTTGGGCCGGTGATATGATAAGATTTAAGACAGATGCTATTTCGGTAATGAATGATCTGAAAATTAACAAAGGGATTTAAAAAATGCCGCGGGGCGTCTCTTCGATGCGTAATGGAACTGCTTCCGGAACACTACCATTATGCACCCGTTATAAAAGAGATGCTCCCCGGCGACGATTATATAGCCGCAATATTGTAACCCGCTTCAAATATATTCCCGCCTTTTACATCGGTTTATCACCTATAAATTTTGTAGCCAATTAGTTAAAAGATGACGGCAAAACCATGTTCCGCACTTTTACGTTAAAAAAATTAGTGCTTATTTAAAAATAATTTTCTATTATAAGGTTAAGCGCAGCGGCCGGATACAATACCGGCCGTTCTAGTCTAAACACATACGTTATGCAGATCAGGAAAGTTGATGCGGGTTTGATTGAAAATTTATTTCGACTTTTAAGTGTTAAAGATACTATGATTAATTAAAACGAAAGGAATGAGCGATGAAAACTATTAGGGAAATACTTCAGAAGAAAGGGAATCGGGTCTGGTCTGTTTCCCCGGAGACGACTGTTTTCGAAGCTCTGCGGTTAATGGCGGAAAAAGGTATAGGAGCGCTCCTCGTAAAATCGGGAGAAGAGGTGAAGGGAATAATGTCGGAAAGGGATTACGCGAGAAAAGTTATTCTTCTCGGAAAATCTTCCAAAGAGGCAATTGTCCGTGAAATAATGTCGATGCATGTACTATATATTAAAATTGACCAGACCGTAGACGAATGCATGGCGCTGATGATAGGCAAAAAGATACGACATCTTCCCGTATTTGATAGCGAAGAACTGGCGGGCTTAATTTCAATAGGCGACGTAGTAAAAGCGGTAATAGATGAAAGGGAATTTGTAATCGATCAGCTGGTGCATTACCTGGCGGATACGCCTTCAATAGGCGAGCCGGATGAGCCAATAGAGACCGCCGCCGCTCCTTCTACGGTAAATTGATGAGCTGTTGTTAAACGAATTAATCTCCTCTACTGTGGATAAGCATTAGAAATGATTACCGGATTATCGAACCCGCCTGCGGCTGGCAGGTTCTCGAATTCATTAATTCGATAATTTCGGAATCTTTCATCACAAATTAGAAGAGAAATATTATTCAATAAATAAGGGGTATAAAATGGATAAGGACATAAGACATATTCTGGAATCGAAGGGAAACCAGATATGGTCTGTTTCACCGGATACATTCGTGTACGACGCGCTGAAGCTGATGGCGGAAAAAGGCATCGGCGCACTGCTTGTAATTGACGGCGGAAAGATAACAGGAATCATGTCGGAGCGTGATTACGCCAGAAAAATTACGCTTCTCGGAAAGTCATCAAAGGATACTCCGGTCAGCGAAATAATGTCGACCGAAGTTGTTTACGTACTGCCTTCTCAAAGCGCGGAGATGTGCATGGCTCTTATGTCGGAGAAAAGGATCCGCCACCTGCCCGTAATGGAAAACGATAAGCTGCTAGGAATAGTATCTATAGGCGATGTGGTAAAAGCCGTGATCGATCAGAAGGAAGATACAATAAACGAATTGACAAATTACATAACCGGCAGGCGGTAATGTGTATTTGTAGAGACGCATAACCATGCGTCTCTACAATCATTATATCATCACAAATGAAGTTTCACGCCCAGTTTCGTAAGCCGTGCCGTAAACCAGAGCATAATCAGCGAGAACACGAGCGAGCGGATTATGCCTACAATTCCGTAGCCGAAATATTCCGACATAATATTAATTCCGAACATCCAGATGAGCGCGTAAAATATATCGGGGAGAAGATAAGCCAGAAGAGGATTTGATCCTGCCGGTTTAAGGAAGCGCGACCATTTTACAACCCCTTTTAAATCGATCAGCCAATACAAAAAAGCGTAGAGGAGAGTGCAAATAGAAACCGAGTAAAGCGTCCAGCTCGGCGTAGCATAAATTTTCGATATACCGTAAAGAGGGCGCAGGAAAAATCCGCCGGCGTAAGCAAACAAGGCGAAGATTATCATCCATCTTATTTTTTCATTCGGCGTACTCGCTTTACTTTCACCTATGAAGAGAGTCGATATAATTATGCCGGAAATTGTTATTGCCGTGTGTGCTCCTATGTGTCCGCCCAGCCAGAAATAGTCCTTAATATTGTTAGTGTAAAAACTTCCCAGCGCGCCCGATTTATCGCCTATATAAAGCAGGACAAAGAATATCATCATGCCAATTAAGCCGGGCAGATTATTTTTAAATACCAGGTAAACCAGACTCGAGAAGAAATACGCCCATCCTATCAATCCCAATATCCCCCACCACTGCGTATGAAACCAGGAGAGATTTCCCGGCTCGCCTCTTCTGTAAATTACGGCGAGATAGATGAGCAGGGCAACACCGAGATATTGAAGAATTTTATAAACGGCTTTTCTTCTCCCTTCCGCCTGCGGATAAAGGTTCCACGCCATTATCGCGCCGATGAAGAGCAGAAGCATCCAGAGCGAATGGCTCATACCGACGACGGAAGAATTTAGTCCGCCTATATTTACCATCATTACACCGAGAATTAAAAGCGCCGAGGTGCGTGAGAGTATGTGTTTGATAAGTCCCGGAAGCTTGTCCCCTTTAGCAATTCTTTTATTGAGCGCGAAGGGGATTGCCATACCGACTATAAAAAGAAAAGCAGGGAATACAACATCAACGAACGTCATCCCGTCGGCGTTCGCGGGCATGTGCTCCATCCAGGCGGGAATTCCTTTTACCGAAGCGAGATCATTTACAAATATCATTACGAAAATTGTTAATCCCCTGAAAACGTCTATCGATTCTATTCTGCCCTTTTTTTTAACCGGCTGGTTTTCTACGCTCATTTAAACACTCCGGGATGGTTATTGTCATGGGAAACTTGTGATGAAGTTATCCTTACGTTTAATTTAATCATTTAAAAATCCCGTTAACAAAATTAAAGCGGGGTTATTTTTTATAAATATTTTTATTGCATCTGTTACAAAATATAATTTAACTTTTGATTTAAAAATAAAATAACCCAATGCTTAAAATCTCCCTCGCCCAGTGGTCTCTCCATAGATCAATATTCAACGGTGAACTCGATAATTTAGATTTCGCCGAATACGCAACAAAAGAATTTAATATTGAAGCCGTTGAATACGTTAATCGTTTCTTCATCGACAAAGATTCGTATTATATAAAGGAGATGAAGAAAAGAGCCGATGACGCCGGCGTAAAAAGTCTGCTTATTATGTGCGATGATCTGGGAAGACTGGGAGAGCCGGATTCCGTCAAAACGAAAAGAAGCTGTGCAAAACCATTTTAAGTGGGTAGAATACGCAAAGATTTTGGAATGCCGTGCAATCCGCGTTAACGCCGCCAGCGAGGGCGCCGAGGAAGAACAAATGAAATTCGCTGCCGACGGTTTATCGCAATTAACCGCATTCGCGGAAAAGTACAACATAAATGTTCTGGTGGAAAATCACGGCGGACTCTCGAGCAGCGGCAAGTGGCTTTCAAATGTAATAAAGCTCGTCAACCATCCGCTTTGCGGTACCCTACCCGACTTCGGTAATTTCAGAATAAGCGAAGACAAGGTTTACGACAGATATTTGGGTGTATCCGAAATGCTGCCGTTCGCGAAAGGATTGAGCGCGAAGTCGTATGACTTTGATGATAACGGAAACGAAACCACGATAGATTATTTTAAGATGATGAAGACCGTAAGTGAATCTGGATACCGCGGCTACATAGGAATAGAATACGAAGGCGGCAGGATGAGCGAACACGACGGCATAGCTGCCACAAAGTCGCTTCTCGAAAAAACCATGATGAAATAAGCAATGAGTACCCCTATGCGATTAAACAACGCAGTTAAGCAGCCGGCTTATCATCGATAAAAATTTATTTACCCTGCCTCCGGTATTTTCCCATCAGCTCGCCTTCGGCAAGAACGTGTCCCTTCATCGCTTTTAACACATCGCCTTTGTCGGCACCCGCTTCAAGATGAAGCGCGGAATCGAGCGCGTAGATTCTGAAGAAATACCTGTGCGTACCTGATGGCGGGCACGGACCGAAATATCCGACTCTTCCCGCACCGTTGGTTCCGAGCATTATCTCGTCGGGAATGTTGCGCGTAGGTGTAACGTCTTCGTGAAGCGATAGAATGCTGTCAGGAATATTATAAACCACCCAGTGCACAAACTCACCGCTCGGCGCATCGGGATCGGTAACGATTATCGCGAAAGTCCTTGTCCCTTTGGCGGGATTGTTCCATTTTAGCTGAGGCGAAATATTCGCCCCGTCGCATGTGTACTTTGAAGGTATCAAATCTCCCTTTTTGAACGCGCTGCTCTGCAGTTTAATTTCCATCTTCTTACCCCCGTTTTTGGTTTGTGAATTCGCAGAAACAAAAGCTACACGCCGAAATGAACACGACAATGAATAATTTTATAAAGGCTTTATTGGAAATTTTGCGGAACGGTATAAAAGACAATTTTTGCATTTTAAAACCTGTTGTCGAATGTGAAATTAAACTATTACTTACAATAAATCCAGAGAAATTGATAAAGCGATAAACTTCATTTACCCGGTTGTGCACTAGTTTAATTATTTATACAAGCGGTTAACATTATTGATTTGCTCAGGCTCTGCATTGTAAATTACTAAAAAAGTTCTCTTTTGATAAAAAAACAACGATTTTTACGAAAAAAGACTTAATCCGGCATATGTCCGGGAGCAACATTTTCGGATATTCTTCACGGCTAATTTCGAAAAATATCCAATATTGATTATATTTGTTTCCCGGTTGCGGATGGTACAGCCTTACAGGCAAGAACTAAATAATTATTAAGGAGAAAAAATGAGCGCTACCTTTATGTTAATATTGGTCGGGGTCTTTACCGTAGTTCTACTGACCCAGATATTTACGCTTAAGGGATTTTTAAAAGACAGGAAAATGGATAATAAATAGCCGGCCGTTATGACGGAATACTCGCTGTATTTAATTTTCCGTATGCCGCCTCCCCCAGGGGCGACTTTACGGAGGAAACGTTAAATTCTAAAAGTTACCGGGCAGCACCTTTAATTATTATGCGGTAAGGCTGCGAATTTATTTATTTGCTTCAATTATTACTTTCCTTCGAAATTAATTTTTTACTTTTCCGCACCCCATATTAATACAACATGTACGGATAGAACCTGGCGCATTAGATAATTCATCAAATATTTTTATCTTTCTGTGGAAGTTTAAAGCTCTTTGTTAGTCGCGT
Organism: uncultured Bacteroidota bacterium; assembly: GCA_963787005.1. GTDB lineage: Bacteria > Bacteroidota > Ignavibacteria > Ignavibacteriales > Ignavibacteriaceae > FEN-1297. The sequence goes on along the minus strand of CAWBBX010000008.1, from coordinate 53,397 downwards.
TTCTTTTTGACAGAGCACGAGGTAAAATTTTTTGCAAATTTTATTAAAGATAATTTAATTATGAAAATTAAAATTTCTCCGCTGATCATATCTTTGATAGCCGCCGTTCTTATTCAATCAATCAATTACGCTCAAGCAAAGCCGGCTCGAAGGGTTGACAAAAATCTCGTAGGAAATTGGCAGACTGAAAAAATTAAGCTGAGCCCTACTGTTCTTAAGATCGATTTCGGCAATAATGGGAGTTTTGATTATGAACTGACTCAAACATGGGAAGGTCACTACAAGCAATTCGGTACGAAACTGGTCTCAACATATTCGATTCCGTACCTTAATAAAACGACCAAGGATACGGCACTCATATTGATCATGGCAGATACACTTATTATGCAGGAATCAGTCAAAGGAATAACGGAAGATTTTAAGTTCATAAGAGAAAGAAGCGGACACGTAACGGAAAGCGGCATAGCCGGGAAATGGCAGACAGATAATTACAGGGGACATGATGCGGAGCTGGACTATTCGAAAGCGGGTACCTTTACGATGAAAGAAATACTGCGCGAGATAAAAGGCAACTATATAATTGAAGGAAAATATTTCACCGTGTTCTCTAACCGGGAGGAAATGATGCACATGCGCTACCAGGTCTTTCCACAACACGACATGCTGATGATATACAATAATAAGGGCAACTGGATGCGGCTGTATAGGCATAAGAAATAATATTATTTAAATAATCGGCTTACTTCTCATTTAAGCAGCACCATTTTTTTAACTTCATTAAAAGCTCCGGCTTTAATTTGATAAAAATAAATTCCGGAAGGAAAATCCCCGGCATTCCACCTGGCTTCGTATTTACCTTCATGCCTATACCCATTAACAAGCACTGCCGTCTCTCTTCCCAGCATATCGTAAATTTTCAACGATACAAAATCTCCTTCTATTAATATAATAACTAATAGTTGTAACCGGATTAAACGGATTGGGATAATTCTGCGCCAACCGGAACGAGAGGACAGAAGATTCATCGTTTCTTACATTAGTTATTAAAAACTGCTTTTCAATTGCGTTCCACAGCTCGGGGCGGCTTCCGTCGTAACCCAGCGCCCACATTCCCACGCCTTTTAAATTATATCTTTTAGCCAGTTCGTATTTAAGAGTTAAGCTCGAATCATTATCAAACCAGACCTGGCACCAGGTAGTATCGTTAATCCTCCAACAATACCAGGGTGAACTTTCGGTGGTATCCCAATGCATTCCGGTTACTTGCGCCTCTTTAATATTTTTATAATACGGCTGGCTCCATAAAAATTTGATAATACGCGCGTGGGGTTCTTTTGTTTCGGTAAACCATTTATTCCCGTAATACGGGACACCCAGAATTAATTTTTGGGGATTGTTTTCTAAGACGCCGCCGTACTGTTGTGTAAGCATGCCTGTAATATTTTTCGAACCTCCGAGTAAAGGAGCATTTGAGCCGGTGTATAGGCTGGATACGCCCGAGTAAGCGTAACCCATTAAAAATATATAATCACACGCATCGGCTAATCCGGAAAACCTCCATGCGCCGCCCCAGTTATAATGCGGACCCGCAAACGAAACCTCGCATCCGGGAATTTCTTTATGAAGATATTCGGTTAAATCAGACATAAACCCGTTTAGAAGATCGCCTGCATCCGCCGTATAAAATCTTTCGAAGTCAACATTCACCCCGTCGAGCTTGTATTCCTGAAGCATGTCTTTTAGATTGACAAGTAAATTTTGTCTTGCGGAACCGGAGTTTAAGAAATAATGCATTTGCGAGGCGACAAAATTTGTTGTACAAAGAATTATTTTTACACCGTTTTCGTGAGCTTTATTAATTACATCTGTCCAGGGCCAGTATTCCGGTTCCGATACATTTCCGAGACTATCTGCCGGGAAATTGGCGCACGCTATATGCGTGAGAAGATCGTAACGAAGATAATTCCTCTCGCTTTGATATTGACCTGAAGGCAGAAACCCGAATACAGTCGCCGTAAGATTAGATTTTTTAAATTGAAGAGGAATTATAACCCGGCTGTTTGCACTCCGGTTACTATTCGACAAGACGGTTTTTTCCGAATTAGTTTTGTTCGGGTTATTAAAAATATACGGCTGGGAATATCCCCTCAAAGAAAAGAATAGAAGTATAAAGCCGAGCAGGTAAATTTTCATGGCACTCATCTTCCGGAAGCAGCAGTTTTATTTTTCTCGTTATGAATCACGCAGTTTCAAATTGACCATGCGTATTGATTAACTTAAAAATACAATTTTAAACGGAATATTTTTGCTCCCAGTGTCCGCTCAAATAATTCTAAAATGAATATGTTATAAACCGGCCGGTGTGATCTTTTTCACCGACGTCACATTTCTTTCGTTCACCGTTTCACTTACCGGAATTAATTTAATAGATTCACATCTGAAAAACATTTCCCGGCTCCCCGCCGGCACCCTCAATTGCGGAAAGAGTGATATAATAAAATAAGGATACGATTATGATAACTCCCGGATTAACCAGTATATTCCTGCTGCAGTCACTTCTGCTTGCGGCTATATTATCGGCATGTTTCTTTTATGAAAAGGGGATGATCAGTAAGAGTTTTTTTAACTTATCGATGATTGCAGTTCTCATCTGTGTCGGCGCGGTAACATCTTTCGAAGGTGTTTTTTCACCGATGTTTTGGCAGGTTATGCCGGGAGCCGAAATACCGATGCTGGTGCTGCAAGGAAACGGCGCAAAGGAATCACCCCAGGCGACGATTTCTTCGGCCGACAAGAAGCAGAAAATCACATTAGCGGAAAAAGTGGCGGGCGCTTACGGAGTGGATAATTTTTCCAAGATTAAATCACTTGAATATACGTTCAACGTTAAGTTCAACAGTAAGACTTTCAGCCGTAGCTGGAAGTGGGAGCCGAAGACTAAGATTGTTACCTACACCGGGAAAGATAAAAACGGGAAGGAAGTGACAGTTACGTACGACAGAAACAAGCCGATGAGCGACTCGCTGAAAAAGATAGACGCGGGATTTATCAACGACGAATACTGGCTGCTCTTTCCTTTTCATCTTGTTTGGGACGGTCACGTGGATATAAAAGATTTAGGACTTCGGAATTATCCCATCGGCAAAGGGAAAGGAATGTGCTTAACGGTCAAGTACACCGGCAACGTCGGCTACACACCGGGTGACGAGTTCGATCTGTATCTTGATAAGACAAACCATATTCATCAGTGGGTTTACAAACACGGCGGCGACAGCAAGAATCCGCGCCCGGCAACATGGGAAGGAAATAAAAAGTTCGGAGGCATTACCATCTCTACTCAACATAAGGGGCCCGGCGGTAAGTTCAAGCTGTGGTTCAGCAACGTTAAGGTAGAATACGAAAAATAAACCTCGACTCAATTATTTTTTTGGGAGCCCGGCATTTGCCGGGCTTTATTTTTTTAAATAATTCTTAACTAACTTTGGTAATGATTTTTAACATCAGATTTTAATTTCTTTCTCAAGAGTATCATCTTCGTATTTTTCTCAAATGGATGAAAATAAAATTATAAGAACGGAGGCACAACAGCCTTCTCCGGTGGGACAAACGAGGTTCCAGTACCTCGCCGTCAGGTTCAAGGGAAAGTTCTCACTCAAGCAGACGTTTGCCGCACTTAAATATCCCAACTACAATCTATGGTTCCGCGGACAAATTGTTTCTTTGTTCGGAACATGGATGCAGACTACCGCCGAGGGTTTTCTAGTCTTCGAGTTGACGCACTCCCCCGCTTTTCTCGGCTACGTAGGTTTCGCCACAGGAATTCCCGCGTGGCTCTTCATGTTTTACGGCGGCGTTATAGCAGACAGAATTCCCCGCCGCAAAGTTATTATTATAACTCAGACAACTATGATGATACTCGCGCTTATACTCGCGGGACTAACGTTTGCCGGAGTCGTTAAAGCCTGGCATATAATTGTGCTTGCGTTCGGGCTCGGAACGGCAAACGCATTCGACGCTCCCGCGCGCCAGTCGTTTCTACTCGAGCTTGTTGACCGCGATGATTTAATTAATGCAATCGCCCTTAACTCAACAATGTTCAACGCCGCAAGAGCAGTCGGACCCGCGGTGGCCGGGGTAGTTTACGCTTTGTTCGGTCCGGGCTGGTGCTTCTTTGTAAATGCACTTTCGTTCCTCGGAGTAATTGTCGCACTGAAAAAAATGAAGTTCAAGGAAATGCCGAAGCGGGAGAAGTACGGCTCTGCTTTAAAAGATTATAATAGAGGGACTGAAATATACTGCATCCGAACCGATGGTAAGAACTTTGATAGGATTAGTGGCGGTTATAAATATTTTCGGGCTTTCATTCGTTACGCTTATACCCGCGTGGGCTGTAACCGTGCTTCACGGTAACGCGGCCACGAACGGCATAATGCAGTCGGCTCGAGGTATCGGTGCTCTGGCCGCAGCGTTAATTATTGCTACGATCGGCGGCTCGCGCCACACTTACAGGCTGCTTGGAATCGGCACATTCATTTTCCCTCTGCTATTATTAATATTCGCATACGTAAGATGGCTGCCGTTTTCCCTTGCCGCCCTTTTAGGTACCGGAGCGGCAATCATATTAATTTTCAATTTGTCGAACGCGCTGGTTCAGAATCTTGTTAGAGATAACATGCGCGGAAGAGTGATGAGCGTATACACGTTCACTTCGTTCGGATTCTTTCCGCTGGGAGCTTTACTGATAGGATTCGGGGCGGAACATTTCGGCGAGCCGTCGGCCGTAACCGTCGGCGCGCTTATTACTCTCGGATTCGCGGTGATGGCGTATACTTTGGTACCCAAGCTCCGCTCTTAAATTACATCAGTTGAACTTCAGTCCAAGTCCTTTTTCCCTAAGTGCGGTTTGTATCACGTAATCGAGATCCCCTCTTACTTTTACAAGCACAAGTTTTTTGCGGTTAATATTTACGACCCACAATTCCTTCATCATCCTATCGCTGTCTTTATTTACATAGATCGCGGAGATCTCATCCGGCTTAATATTCTTCACAATATACTGCCAGCCGTCACCAGCCAGACAGTCGTCTATTCTTCGAAGCATCGAATAATCCGCTCTGAGCGAATGATCTGTGTTTTTATATACTCCGACTTCAACCCGGCTCAGATGTTTAATAATATCTCCCGCAAAGCGTTTATCTTTGTTATGCGAAGACTTAACGAACAGATAAGCCAGTGAAAGCTCGGGAGCATCGGCAGAAAATTCAATGTCGTAGTTGAAATCGCTGCCTGTCGAATCGAGCACACGGTCCCTTACGTCTAAAAAATTGCTGCCGACGTCAAAACATCCGGCAAACAGCAGAGCGGAAGTCAGCAGCGTAACAAAGACTAACGCTTTACTATTTTTCATCTTTATCTTCCGATTTATGCTTTTTTATCTTGTCGAGCGACGGTATATCGAACTTCTTTCCCAGCTTGCCGATTGTTTCAAGGTTTATTGTACCTACAATGTTTACGAATGAAGCTTTGCCGTTTTTTTCGAAGTTAGTTACTGCGAGACCCTGTATGCTTTTTCCGTCCGGCGATGTTTTTATATAAACATTGGAGTAGCTGCGGCTTGTCTTCGCCTTTACTATTCTGTTCCAGTTTTCGGACGTTAGTTTTTTATCGACCTCGGAAATCTTACTCATGATGGCGTTGGCGTCACTCGAGTCCGTTTTAAAAGAACTGACTTTAACGAGCTTTAATCCGGACAGCATTTCCGAAAGAGCGTTATCTTCGCCTTCAGCCATCTTGCCTACCATTTTCAGCAGGTTCTCTTCTATGTTCACTTCGGTAACGTTGTCGCCTTTTTCGAACTTAGTGAGATTTCCGAAATCCACGTAGCCGGGATACTTGGAATAGTCTTTATCGTTCTGCGCGAATAAATTAACTGCCGCAAACAGAACTACAAGTGTCATTACTTTAATTATTGATTTCATTTAAATTACCCTCCCTTAAAAAGGTCGTTTACTATTAATATACTTTGCCTTAGAGGCGGAACTACCTGTTTTTTAATTATCTGGTTCTGAAGCTGATCTTCGGTTATGTTGAAAACGCGGCCGACTATCGCAAGAGATTCTTTGACCTGTCTCTCAGCGGTCAGCACCTGTGCGTGCGTATAATGCTGATCTACGCCGGGGCGGTCAATAAAGAAAATTGAGAAAAAGAGCGCGGCAACCAGAACCGCAGCGGCAAGAGGAACAACCGGTCTGTAGGTAAGCGCTCCTAAGAACCTCCCCCAGAATGAAACGCGACTAACATCGACACCTGTTTTACGCCTGGCCGAGGCAACAACTTCGTCAGGGCACTTTTCCAGCTTCATCAGTCCAAGTGCGCCGGCGGTTTCCCGGTATTCCTCGAGCAGTTTTCTAACTTCCGGATCGCGTTCGGCCGCTTTCCTGACTTTTATTTTGTCGAAAAAGCCTGCGTCGCCGTACGCAACGGAAATTATCTTGTCGATAAATTCGTCGTTAATATGATTCGATCGTTTCATGCTTGAATTCTCTCAATTCCTGCTGTAATCTTTTTCTCGCTCTAAGAAGATAAACCCTCACGCTGTTAAGAGGCACGTCCAGTATCTCGCTTATCTCTCTGTATTTCAATCCTTGAAGCTCGTACATAACGAAGATGCTCTTCAGCGTTTCCGGAAGTCTCTCAATAGATTCCTGTATTTTCTGTTTGAGCATCTCCTGCCGTGCCTTCACTTCAGGATCGGTCAATCTGTCCACCTCTTTAATTTTATCGGAGTTTTCTTCGTCGATGTTAAGCTCTCTTTTAACGGCAATGCTTCTTTTTCTGAGATAATCGAGACAAAGATTATGCGTCGTTCTCATTATCCAGGCTCCGGCGGCATTGGGATTGAAGCTCTCCAGATTTTTCCATATTCGTATAAGAACTTCCTGCGTAACGTCGTCCGCATCCATCCTGTTTTTCAGCATATAGTAGGAGTAAGAGTATATCTTATTTTTATACTGCTGAACTAGAAGCTTATATCTGAGAGATTTTAACATCTTACATACCAAAGACGAAACGAAAGATGAAATGGTTACATGTTAATTTATTTTTTTACGGCGTCGGGAGGGTAATCCCCTTCTGCCGCATATATTTTAGTCTTTTCGGCCGCAAATAGTTAGATAATATATATGAACGGCTTATAGTCTAATTGAATGGCGTGATTATTCAATTAATAAGTCCGGTGAAAAGCTTAATTTTATTCGAGAGTTTAAGTTTCTTCAATAAAACAGGTAATTATTTTTAGGGGGGACGATATACGGTCTTGCATAGATCGTTGAACGATGATATATTTTAGAAAGACAACATTGTTTGAATCCGCCCGGCATTTTTATTATAAATTAATTAGGGGACAAAGATGGCAAGAAGATCATTGCCGGTATTTTTTCTTCTGGCATGCGTACTTTCCGCATTTCAATGCAGCAACCCGGTTGAGAACAAAGACGGTCAACACTTCCCGGAGGGGAAATATTATTATTCTGGTTACGACTCTTCGGGAACGCCGGTCAGCCAGGGCTGGTTCAGCGTGGCTTACACTGATTCCGCTAATTTTACCGGAACATGGCAGATTGACAAACTGATCGAAAACGCCAACATCGGCCCGCAGTCAGGATCAGGGGAATTAATAGGCACGATCGATTCGGACAATGTTTACATCGGACTAAACCCAAACATGGCCGACAACAACGTGTCGCTGTACGGAACGTACAGAATTCCGGGCGGCCTCAACGGCGAGTGGACCTACACAGGCTTCCCCGGCATAATTAACAAGGGAACCTTCAGCGCTTACCGTTCAGACGGCGAATCAAACTAACATAATTAAAATAGACCGCTTAACAGGATTACGAGGATTTAAGTTCTTTTATTTTTACTTTAAAGGCGACCGAATCTTTTATTTGTCCCTTTGGGAATTTTAAATTGAACGAAAGACAATCCAAAGACTCATCCGAACCTAGATTAGGACAGACAATCCTAAGCGATATCCGCAGGGGCGACTTCAAAAGGACTGTCCGCAGGGATTACCGGGAATTAAAAGAGTTTTTCCTCGATGAGAGAAGGCGAGATCAGCTGAAATCGATGGGCTGGTTTAAGCGATGGTTCTTTATGCTTATCTGGCTTTTAAAAAGCCTCTTCCTGAAACTTACCCCGGCAAGACGAATATTGTTCCTCATCAGCACAATACTTCTCTTCAATTATGCAAACACATCACACAACGATGTAAACGTAACAGTTAACGGCAACGCGCTGCTGGGTTATCTCCTTCTTTTGTTCATACTGATGCTGGAATTGAAGGACAAGCTTCTTGCACATGACGAGCTCGAAGAAGGACGCTCCGTTCAAATTGCCCTTACACCCGATAGACAACCGGTAGTAGAGGGCTGGGACATATGGCTCTTTACGCGTCCGGCAAACGAAGTCGGCGGAGATATGGTGGACTACCTAAAAATCAGCGATGAAAAAGTCGGGCTGGCTTTGGGGGATGTTGCCGGTAAGGGATTGAAAGCGGCACTGCTTATGGCAAAGCTGCAGTCGACGTTACGCGCTTTGATAAGCGACATAGATTCTCTCAGCGAATTGGGCGGCAAGATAAATAAAATATTCCACCGCGACAGTCTCCCCAACTTATTCGCTTCGCTTATTTATCTGAAAGTGGTGCCGAACTCGGGCAAGCTTGAGATACTAAACGCCGGACACATGCCCCCGCTAATTATGAGTGACGGGAGAATAACGGAAATGCCCAAAGGAGGTCCGGCACTCGGCTTGATGGAAAAGGCCGAATTCAACAGCCAGGCAGCTGAGCTGAAGGAAGGCGACATTCTTATTGTCTATTCCGACGGGGTTACTGAGGCGAGAGACGAGTTCGGAGATTTCTTCGGCGAAAGGAAACTTAGAGATCTTCTGCCCAGGCTTACCGCACTTTCATCCGCAAGCATCGGCGAGAGGATACTCGCTTATGTAGAAAATTTCGTAGGCGAAGCAAGATACTACGACGACTTATCGTTAATAGTCATGAAAAAAACAGGAAATTAATTTTTCTTTTATCCCAATTTAACTAAATCAAAGGCATACTGCGACATTGAGGTTGAAGGCCTAAATTTAAAAATTGTGGAGACGCGTGTAATAATAAATAATTTATAACGCGGAAAAAAATCTATAATATTATAAAAGGATACGACATGACCGAGATCGAAAGAATATACGACCAGCTTAACAGAGCTTATAAAGGCGGGGCGTGGCACGGTCCTTCCCTAAGTGAATTACTGTCGGATATAACCTTCGAAAAAGCTTCTAGGAAACCGCTGCCGAACTCTCACAGTATTTGGGAAATTGTACTGCATATTTCGGCTTGGAAAAAAGAATCCCGTAGAAGAATTGAAGGAGAGTTCACCGATATTCCGCAAGCGCAAGACTGGCCCGCGGCGGAGGAACTAACGACTGCTTCCTGGGCTGAAACACTTAAGACCCTAGAGGTCCGGCAGGAAAAGCTGTTAGAAGCGATATCAAAACTTAAGGACGAAGATCTTGAAAAGAATGCCGCGGGACAGAGCTATTCAATTTATTTCATGCTTCACGGAATCGTTCAGCATGATCTTTACCATGCCGGACAAATCGCAATTCTGAAAAAATAAGAAAACTAAATCATAACCAAACTTAACGGCAGAGGCGGAAAATATGGACAAGAAAGTTATTAAGTCCAGGCTTCTTATCATCGCCGGTATTTCTCTGCTAAGCGTACTAATTCATTTTTATACTAATCTTTTCGCGAGCTACGGATATTTCAGAGACGAATTCTACTACATAGCATGCAGCAATCACCTTGCAGCCGGCTACGTCGATCAGCCTCCGTTATCAATATATATCCTTGCCGTCAGCCGTTTTCTGTTCGGCGATTCGCTTTTCGCGCTTAGGCTTCTGCCGGCCTTAGTATCCGGTGCGGTTGTCTATTTAACCGGGTTAATAACGCTTGAAATGGGCGGAGGAAAATCCGCTGCTATTATTTCGTGCCTCGCAACCATGCTTGCTCCCATATTACTCGCGATGGGTACTTACTTTTCTATGAATTCATTCGACTGGCTGTTCTGGTCGATATCTTTGTATCTAGTACTTCTTATTGCAAAAAGCAGTGAAGAAAAACAACACCGACTATGGATTATTCTCGGCCTTTTTCTCGGCCTCGGACTGCTGAACAAGATAGGAATTCTCTGGCTTGGATTCGGAATTCTGGTCGGATTATTGCTCACTCCGTACAGAAAAATGCTGAAGACGAAATGGCCTTACGCTGCGGGCATAATCGCTTTGATTATCTTTTCCCCTTATATCGTCTGGAATTTTCAAAATAACTTTGCCGATCTGGAATTTATCAAGAACGCTACTCTTCACAAATATTCTACTTTAACGCCGTTAGATTTTATCTCGGGTCAATTTCTAAATGCAGATCCTATCGCGGCAATCGTTTGGCTGACGGGTCTTTACTTTTTATTCTTTAATAAAGAGGGCAGGAAATACAAAATTATCGGAATAATTTACGCGACGGTATTTTTTATACTTATCGTAAACGGGCACAGCAAAGCAGAGTATCTCGGGCCCTTATATCCCGCGCTGTTTGCGGCCGGCGGAGTTTTTATTGAGAATATCAGCCGCAAAAAATATTTAAGTTGGTTGAAGATTGCAGTACCGGCCGTAGTTTTAATAGGCGGAATATTTCTCGCGCCTCTGGCGTTACCGATACTGCCGGTAGGCCAATTTATTAATTATTACGAATATCTCGGTATATCGCATCAAAATGCAGAGCATAAAAAACTGGCGGGACTTCCGCAGTTTTACGCCGATATGTTCGGGTGGAAGAATATGGCGGCTACGGTTTCGAAAGTTTATATGTCTCTGCCCGAGTCAGAGAGACTCAGCTGCTTTGTGTATACCGGAAACTACGGAGAAGCGGGCGCGTTTCAGTTTTACTCTAAAAAATATCCGCTGCCGCTTGTAGTCTCGGGACATAATAATTACTGGCTTTGGGGATACGGTAATAAAATACCGGAGGTTGTTATAATAGTAGGGGGTAATATGGAAGACCATCAGGCTGTATTCGACAGTGTAGTAAAAGCAGGCGAAGTTAAAAACAAGTACAGCATGCCGTATGAAAATAATCTGCCTATTTTTATCTGCCGCGGATTTAAGACGGATTTAAAGGATGTGTGGCCGCGTACCAAGCATTACGAATGAAAATATTCTCGAAAAATGTTTTCTCGGCGGCTGTGGAATTACACCTTTTTTGTCGGCGAAATTTTCTAATTTGAATTATTATTTGAAAAAAAACGGGGGCATTTTGAAGTTCGCAACAATAATTTTATCGGCCGCAATAATATTAATTTTCTTCGGCTGCGACACAGTTGATAACGGCGGCGATCCTTCTTTGGGAAAGCTCGAAAGCCGCACTAACTTTAAGGTATACGAATCATATCAGAATAATAAAAGCGGCGAACCTCCGCAGATATATCTCTCTCTGATATCCGAAAAAATCTATCCGTGCATGAATTATACATACTCTGTGAACGTAAGGGCATCTAGCAACGAAGTTGACATGTTCTTAAACGGCATCATCGAGCCGAACATCTGCTTAACCGCTCTGGGTCCCGCAACATATACCAAGCAGCTTAATTTAAGCAAGGGCCTTCATAATCTAACTTTTTATTCCGCCGGCTATGAGGATAAGTACGTAATATTTGTATCCGACTCAAGCATAGTAGTAAGCGGCAACTCATCCGAGAACACTAAACCCGTATACACAATTTTCTGGCGTTACCCGGAGCATTCTTTCGTATATCTGTGCGGCACACTTGTCGAGGATTCGAGTCTCGCGTACGATTTTCTCGATACGCTGAAGACGAACTTGAATCTTAAAGAGTTTAAATTCCCGAACACAGGCGAGATTCCTTATCCTAAAAGTTCGAGCGGACATTATTACGATATGCCGGCAAAGTATTTTACCTACAGCGACGAATCTCAGTTTACAAAAGCCGGCGAGCTTCTTGATAATTTTACGAGAGACGTCATAAAGGACAAAAGCGGGATCGGCATTAGTCTTACCAACTGGCTTAACGTCAATTACTACAGCTGGATGCTTAAGCAGACCCCTTAAATTTTTTTTAGGTCAGCAACTTTTCACACGTAGATCCCGGAATTTTTTATGCCGATCTTCATCATTTAAATTTTTATTTGATTATAAAAACTGTTTAGCTATATTCATCGGTATATTCTGACAGCAATTCCTTCCTTCGAAATATTCCATATAACAAGTTGTTCGTTATTTAACCGGGCTGTGATTTTCCGTTAATTATTTAATAACCTTAAAGGAGGATCAGTATGAAAAGAATACTTTATTTCTTCGCTTCCGTTTTTACGGTACTATTTCTGATTTCGTCGTATGTTTATGCACAGGATGAAATGGGACAGGCCTCTCCCGAACAGAAAGCCTGGATGGATTACATGACGCCCGGCTGGGCCCATGAAATGCTCGCCACAAATGTGGGCGAATGGAAAACGGCAGCTAAATTTTGGATGAGCCCGGGCTCCGAACCGTCGGTATCAGAAGGCACTGCAATTAACGAGATGATGATGGGCGGACGGTACCTTAAATCAATGAACACAAGCACTGTAATGAACATGCCCATGGAGGGTATGAGCCTTGAAGGGTACGATAACGCCGCTAAGGAGTTTACAAGCATTTGGATAGATAACATGGGCACCGGAATAATGGTGGCACACGGAAATTACGACGAGGACTCTAAGACCATAACTTACACGGGAAACATTATGGATCCGATCAGCGGCAAGGAAATGAGCTTCCGCGAGACGATGAAATACGTTGACGACAACACCAGGTTCATGGAAATGTTTATTATCTCGGATGAAGGCCAGGAATTTAAATCGATGGAGGTTCAGTACACAAAGAAAAGCTGATTAAAACAGACAGCCTAGTTCAGCCCCGGCCTTAAACCGGGGCTTAAATTTTAAAAAATTGGTTGCCGGTTAATAGCGCAAAATGCAGCCGGATGCATTTTTATCCGCGGTACTAGCAGCGTTTAAAATACAATTCATTCTAATACAATGTCTTATAATTCAAATTTGCGTTTTCCCTTTCAGATGGTTTAATTGAAGAACCGATAACACCGGATATTATAATCATCATTTTTTGTCGGATGCGTTCTTTGAGAAAAGAAAACCGACATTTGCCTTTCTTCAACTTTATATTTTTAACCGCATTTTGTATTCAGCATAAGATACTGACTCCGAACTTCATCAAAAAATAAGTTGTTATTCCGAAAATAAACAACGCGGTATCCGCGATAAAGTTAGTCTTCCATACCTTTAATCCGCTATAAAACAGCTCTATTCTTTCTTAATTCAAGAGGAAGAAGATGAAAGCATCCAAGTTTATTATCTTACTAATTTTTATATGTTTTAATTTCCTGCCCTCCGGATTTGTATTTGCGGCAGAGAGGCCCGATTCTCTTGGGATAATAAGGGCGATTCACATCGGAGGAAACTACGGGCGCAATCCTATCGGGATAGCGGAACAGCCTAAAGATTATTACGATTTTCTCGACGAGCTCAGCGTCAACTGGGTCGGCATCTCGGTAGGCATTCATATCGATAACAGCAAAGACACAACGTTAGAGCGAATATACGAGAATATACCGCTCCCGACCTTCAGGGACGAAGTGCTTATAGACGCGATCCGCGGTTTTAAGAATCATAACAAAAATGTGTATCTATGCCTGGCATTCGTCACGCAGTCCGCCGCGGGATCTCAATACCCGGTTCAAGGATACCAAATAGGCGATCCCTTCGCGCCGAATTACGATTCTTCCATACTTCCCGAAAACTGGCCGTGGGACCCGGGACATCCTGATTACGAGCAGTTCACGAATGCTTTCTGGAAATCATACACTGAGCAGGCGGTCTACTATGCCAAGATTGCCGAGCAGGAAGGCGTGGGAATTTTCGCGGTCGGTGCCGAGGTTGATAAATTATTCAGAACCCGATCCGGCGGCGCGATGCCCAATCATTTTAAAAATGAGATAAAAGCTCTCGTAGATTCGGTGCGTCAGGTTTACTCCGGATTAATCACATACGAAATGCACTGGGGTGTTTTTGCCGATCCGCCGGCGTACTCCCCCGGTTCCGATTTCCTTTGGGAAGATGCCGGGTTCGACCTGGTTGGTATCAGCGCCGATTTTAAATTAACGCAGACGCCGCCGACAGCGGCTATTTCGGTAGAGGATTTCGAAGCAATCTGGGAAAGTATCTTCACCACACATTTAATTCCTCTTAAAGATAAAAATCCCTCGCTGCCTATGTTATTCCTTGAATTCGGTTATGTGGACGCCATTGAGTCGCCTTACTTCGCCGACTCGAGATCATTCGAGCCGAAAGTATTTAAGGACAATGACGGCAACGGTCTGGACGACGGCCAGGAAACCCAGGCAAATATTTACGAAGCATTCTTCAACGTGAACGAAACTCATAATAATTTAATACAAGGCTCCTTTTTGTGGGGCAACGATATTACGAGCGAATGGGACTGGAATAATTCGTTCGGAAACATGTTCACTCATTCGATACGCGGCAAACTTGCATTCGATGTTGTAAAATCTCATTACGCGTCGTACGCCCCGCTTCCCGGCATCCCGTCTCTTCACTCTCCGACCGACGGGAAATCGAACGTGCCGACTTCTCCCGTTTTCGTTTGGAATAGAGCCCGGGAAGCAAGCGCTTACAGGATCCAAATTTCGGATGAAGTAAATTTCTCAAATATATTATACGACATTGAAGCAATTCAGGATACAACAGTAAGAGTAGAAGGTCTGCTTCACCAGAGAACTTATTATTGGAGAGTGCTTGCGCAGAACGCGCGCGGCGAGGGTCAATATACAAACATATGGAGCTTCTCTACGATAATGATGTCCCCATCAATGCCTGCTTTGAATTACCCGCCTCACGGAGCTTCGGGGATCATCATTGAGCCGGTTCTCTATTGGAACTCCTCCCCCGGTGCGGAAACATACCATTTACAAGTATCGTCCGATCAAGGATTCTCTAATTATTTGCTGAACGATTCATCTTTAACGGATACATCAAAGCAGATCGGACCGCTGGAAAACAATTTAAAATATTACTGGCGTGTTAACGCTCTTAACTCCGGGGGAAAAAGCGGATTTACGGAAGTCCATAATTTTAAAACCATCGCAGCCGCTCCTCTTCCGCCGCTTCCCGTTTCACCGGCTCACGGCTCCCGTTTAATCCCGCACAACCCGGTGCTGATGTGGAACCCTGCCGCAGGCGCGTCGGTTTATCATCTCCAGATTGCAATAGACTCCTTATTCGAAAATATATTTTACCAGGATTCTTCCGTCTCGTCAAATTCTATTCAAGTAAATTTAGAAAACGGAACGCGATATTACTGGCGTGTTCGCGCTATGAACGAGGGCGGATGGAGTACTTACTCAGCTGTGAGCAGCTTTACCACCGCAAAACACCTTCTCCCTGCACCCGGATTATTATCGCCCGCACACGGCTCTGAAGAAATAAGCATAACCCCAACATTAACATGGACTCATTGCGAGGGTGCCTACCGTTATCTCCTGCAGTTGGCTCTCGATTCGAATTTTACAAATATGGTTTTCGAAGATTCAATGATAGTCGATACAACTACCCAGGTAGGACAGCTCGAAAACACCACGACTTATTACTGGCGGGTAAAAGCTTTTCACGATGAAGGCGGAGGTGAATTTTCTGATATCGGCCGCTTTATAACCGCAGACGTTACCGGTATTAAGTTAATTGAAGAAAATGTACCGAAGGAATTCTGTCTTCATCAAAATTATCCCAACCCGTTCAACGGAAGTACGGTTATCAGGTTTTCAATGCCGCGTGCGGACAACGTATTAATTAAGATCACAGATATTTTGGGGAAGGAAATCTCTGTTCTGCTAAACGAACCGATGCCCGCTGGATATTTCGAGATACAATGGAATGCCGGTAATCTGAATAGCGGAATATATTTTTACTTAATTCGATCAGGTAATTTTTCGGATATTAAAAAGGCCGTGCTGATGAAATAATTTACAACTATTTATGGTGTGCTGTAACAAGTTAACGAATCCTTTCATTTAATCTTTCATCATATCTTACAAAAAGGGAGACGATATGTTTATAGATGACAATTTAAAAAGCGATCTGCAGAAGCACCTTGCGCGCTTGACTAAAAATGTTAAGCTCGTTTATTTCACGCAGGATTTCGAATGCCAGTACTGCAAGGAAACAAGAGAGCTGCTAACCGAGCTGGCGGCGGTTTCGGATAAGATAGAATTTGAGGTAAAGATTTTCGACAAAGAAAAAGAAGCGGCTGAAAAGTACGGAGTTGATAAGATACCCGCCACGGTAATTTTAGATGATAACGGCACAGACTACGGAATAAAATTTTACGGAATTCCGAGCGGCTATGAATTTTCGAGTCTTCTTGAAGATATAATAATGCTCGGCACCGGCGATGTTGGTCTCGATGACAAAATTGTTGCTAAAATAAAATCGGTCGATAAGCCTGTTCATCTTCAGGTCTTTGTTACTCCGACCTGTCCTTATTGTCCCAAGGCGGTATTAGCCGGACACAAACTTGCATATCTTAATTCCAACATTAAATCGGATATGGTTGAGGCAACCGAGTTTCCTCATCTCTCGAACAAATACAACGTAAAAGGCGTTCCGAGAACCGTAATAAATGAAAATGATTTTATCGAAGGCGCGGCTCCCGAAGAGATGCTACTCGATAAAATATTCAAATCCGTTCCGGCATAATTAAACAGGACATATTTATGATCACTAAAGAAATTTATATTGAAGATCTGGTGCGCGACTATCCCGGCGCGGTTACGTATCTTATGGAAAAAGGCATCCGCTGTTTAATGTGCGGCGAACCGATCTGGGGAACTTTAGAGTCGGCAGCAAAGGAAAAGGGGTTTGATGATGAAACAATTCATAAATTTGTTGAAGATCTTAATTCGTTAGAAACAGAGCAGTAGTCGGCAATCAGCAGTTGGCAGTCAGCAATATAATGTATGCCTACTGTCAATTGCAGACTGCCTATTTTTTAAAGCCTCCGCCCGGCCGGGTAAAACATGTCATAATTTATCTCGGACTGTTAATTTTACACACTTGAAGAACGGCCAAAAAAATTTCTGCCGGTCAAAAAATAATATTTGAAGTTCAACAGAATTAAGTTAATTTCTAACGATTAATAAATTCAGCTCCCGTGCTTAAAACAAACTTTTCAACTCGGCGGAGGGAAAAATATATTTATATTAATCGGGTAGGGGATTTGAATAGTTAAGAACCTTTCAGGTAATTTATATGAAAATCTTATTAGTCTACCCTGAAATGCCGGATACATTTTTTCTATTTAAACATTTTACAAAGGTAGTCGGACGGAAAGCCTCATTCCCGCCTCTCGGATTACTTACCGTTGCAGCCATGCTCCCGGTCGAATGGGATTTAAAATTAATCGATACCAACGTAACCGAATTAAAGGATAATGACATTTTGTGGGCGGACATGGTTTTTATCAGCGCCATGAACACGCAGGCCAAAAGTACTATTGAAATTATCGATAGGTGTAAATTGCTCGGTGCTACAATCGTTGCCGGAGGCCCGTTGTTTACCCATGAATACATAAGATTCCCGAAGGTCGATTATTTTATATTAAACGAAGCCGAGATCACTCTTCCCCCTTTTCTCAACGATCTTAAAAACAATATGGCAATAAGAATCTATAACAGTAAAGAATTCGCCGACGTACACGAAACACCGATACCGAAATGGGAATTGATTAATCCGGGCGATTATTCTTATTCAATCGTTCAGTATTCAAGAGGGTGTCCTTATTTCTGCGATTTCTGCGATGTTACCGCTTTGTTCGGGAGGAGGCCGCGCGTAAAGACGGCGGAACAGATCATTGCCGAGCTGGAAGCAATTTTAAAACACGGCAATCCCGATATGATTCTTTTCGCCGACGATAACCTTATCGGCAACAAAGGGATGCTGAAGAAAGACCTGCTGCCGAAATTAATTGAGTGGCGCGACAAGAATAAATTCGCCCCGGGATTCGACACGCAGGTAACAATCAATTTATCGGACGACGAAGAATTGATGCAGTTAATGCTTGAGTCGGGTTTCAGAAGATTATTTATAGGAATCGAAACTCTTGAAGACGATGCTCTAATGCAGATGAAGAAAAGACAGAATGCAAGAAGAGATTTGCTGGATACCGTAAGAAATCTACAAGCAAGAGGATTTATCCTCGTAGGCGCCTTTATATTGGGACTCGATACCGACACTCCTTCGGTTTTCCAAAACATAATCGACTTTATAAACGAAAGCGGGCTGGTGATGGTTTCCATCAACTTACTAAAGGCTCCTATCGGAACGGAACTATACGATAAGATGAAAGAGCAGAACAGATTAATCAGCAATTTGGATTTCGACGAAAATATGTCGAACATGATTCACAAAATGGACAAAGAGGTTTTGGCAAAAGGTTACAAAAGCGTCATCGAAAACATTTACTCTGGCGAGAGCGTAATCCATAGGACCAAAGTATTTTTCTCTGATAAGCGTCCTATAAAAGTAAAGAACGGAATAAAGCGAAGAATATCTTTAGCCGAAGTATTTCACGGACTAAGAGTGTTTTACTTCCTAGGAATTAAAGATAACAACAGACGTTATCTTTGGCGGACATTTTACTGGCTGTTTCTTAATAAAAAATTAAAATATTCAGACCATGCTTTGTTTTTCATGGCAATGTTATATCAGTATAAAATGATGCGGGGAAAATTTATCTCACAGTCTTGTTAAATTATAATCATGTTAATAGAAAATGTATAAAATAAATGACGGCTTTCCTCATACGCGAATAAACACCTTTTAATTAATAAGTTTTTAATCATATCATATAATCACTGTCCGTAACCCGTTCATCATAAAGTAGTTTGAATATAGCACTCGATATTTTATTTTACATTATTAAAAAGGAAGGTGAAAAATATGCAGCCGGGATTCGAGCAGATTTTCAATACTTTAGAAGATGACCGCAGTGGCCTCTTTAAATTGCTGGAGACCGTTCCGGAAGAAAGGCTTAATTTAAAACCTTCGGAAGATAAATGGTCTATTGTCCAAATCGTTTTCCATATTGTGAAGGCCGACAGAGTAAGTGTCTTCGCGATCGTCAAAGAATTAAAGAGCGGAAAAAATGTGAAGTCAGGCAGCGATGCCGAATTTAGGAGCGCACGCCTGGTAGAAGCAATGAAATCGGACACTAAGTTTAAAGCACCTGGTCTTTTTGCGAAGGTACCGGATACGTATGATCTGGGCGAACTTCAAAAGAAATGGGAAACCAGTAGAGTTCAGTTAAAAGAAATTCTTGAAGAACTTCCGGAAGAAGCGGGAGATCTCGAGTTGTACGAGCATCCTTACGCGGGACGATTAAGCCTTATACAGGGGCTCGAATTTCTTCACCACCATTATCTTCATCATTTAAAACAGATTAAGAAACTTCTCGACGATTAAGTTTAGAAATTTTAAATTATTCTCCAACTATCATAGGGGATCTCAAAATGCAAAGGAAATTATTATTCATGTTAACGTTACTGACAGGGGTTCTGTTTTTCACGGCGTCAAATTACGGTGCCGGATTCTCGCTGTCGCAATCGCAAAGCATTGATCTCAACGGCACGTGGCTCGGAACATTAAAAGTAGCTTCAATGGAATTAAGAATCGTATTTCATATATCCGGAAACGCCGAAGAAGGATACAAGGCTACAATGGACAGTCCGGATCAGGGCGCAAATGATATTCCCGTGGATTCGGTTATTGTTTCTTCGGGAAAAGTTCGGCTAGCCGTTTCAATTATTAAAGGCTTTTTTGAAGGAGCCGTAAGCAAAGACGGTTTAACGCTCGACGGATCCTGGAGTCAGGGCGGCAGAAGTTTCCCTCTTGTGCTTAAAAAAGTAGAGAAGGTAAAAGAATTGAAACGGCCGCAGGAACCGAAAGAACCTTTCCCGTATAAGCAGGAAGACGTGAAGTATGAGAATAAATCGGCCGGAGTAACTTTGGCTGGAACGCTCACAATCCCCGAAGGGAAGGGACCTTTCCCGGCCGCGATATTAATTACCGGTTCGGGAAAGCAGAACAGGAACGAAGAGCTGCTGGGTCATAAGCCGTTCCTTGTGCTTTCAGATTATCTTACGAGAAGAGGGATTGCGGTACTTCGGTCTGATGACAGGGGCGCGGGTGAGTCGACGGGGGATTTCGCAAAAGCTACATCCGCCGATTTTGCCGGCGACGTTCGCTCCGCCGTTGAATTTATGAAAACCAGGCCGGAGATAGATCATAACAAAATAGGATTAATAGGACACAGCGAGGGCGGGCTCATCGCTCCCATGATTGCGGCGGATGATAAAGACGTGGCTTATATAGTTATGATGGCGGGCCCCGGACTTACGGGCGAGCAGATCATTCTTCTTCAATCTAAACTGATAGCGGAAGCGAACGGAGTGGATGAAAACCAGATAAACAAAGACATCGCTCTCTCGGAAAAAGTACTTGCTGTAGCGAAGAGTAAAATCGATTCGACCGAAGCCGCCGGTAAGATAGAAAATGTTATTAAAAATTATTACCAAGGCTTAAGCGAAGAGGATAAGAAAAAGGAAGAATATTCAGAGAAAGCAACGTCGGCGCAGATTAAAAGAGTTCTGTCCCCGTGGTTCAGATACTTTTTGGCTTATGACCCCGTGTCTGCTTTGGAAAAAGTTAAATGTCCGGTGCTTGCGATCGACGGAGAAAAGGATCTGCAGGTTCCGCCTAAGGAAGATCTTGCCGCAATTAAAGCGGCGCTGGAAAAGGGCGGAAACAAAAACTTCGAGGTTAAAGAGCTGCCCGGCTTGAATCATATGTTTCAGAAAGCGAAGACCGGCTCGCCTCTCGAGTACGGAAAGATAGACGAGACAATCGATCCGTCTGCTTTAAAGATTATGGGCGATTGGATTTTAAAAATTGTAAAATAATATATCGTAGAGACGGGGCATGCCCCGTCTCTACACAATAATAAATTGAAAAGGCTTCCCGGGTTTCTTTAAAAACCCTGCCTGCCGCAGGCAAGCTCGAAGGTTTTATACCGCAATTACTTTTTCATTTTCGTTTTACCCGAGTAATAAATCTGTCCGCGTATCTCACCGTTGGGATGATCCTTGGTATGAACCAGAACGTACGCGCCGCCGTTCATCATCCAGGTTCTTAGACTGTCGAGATTAACGTCCTTGTTGGTTATTTCTCCTTTGGACAGTACTGCATTCACAACGCTCATGGGTTTCCCCTTATAAAGCCAAACGGCAATCGGTCCGTTCTTTCCTTTGGACGCGTGATGAATATGAGCCATCGTAACCATATTTGTGTGTTTCAGGAAGACTATGTAATGAATTGATTTTCCGTCTTTACTGAAAGTGAACTTCGCTTTACCCGTCGCTTCGGTTTTAACGGGAGGGACAACGTTCTTGCCCGACAGATCGGCGTAAAAATACGGCTGCGACTTCATCATTTTAGATTCTTGTTTGCCGCTCTTATTATTCATCATATCCTTTTTCTGTGCATAAATAGCGCCGTTAACCCCCGCGCTTAAAAAAAACAATAAGATAAAAAGCGTGAATATTTGACCTGCAATTTTCTTCATTATACACCTCCGTTACTAATTGTGAATTCGTGTGTCATCTAAAAGATAGAAATTGACATATATAAAATTTGTGATGTTTGATAATATTCCGAAATATTGCACTATATTATGATTTAAAATTCGGGGAACCGTTATGGGGATAAAACAAATTAGAGCCGCTATTAGAGAACACGCCGACGAAGTTCAAGCAAAAAATTTACAATGGTTTTTTAAAACCGGTCCCGGCGAATACGGCGAGGGAGATAGGTTCCTCGGATTGAAAGTCCCTGTCATCAGAAAAATAGCAAATGCCCATACTGATCTTACTTTTGCGGAATTGCAGAAATTGCTGGACTCGAAATATCACGAAGAAAGGCTTGCCGCGCTTTTAATCTTAGTTAAGATATTCCCGATGAGCGGCGATGCTGAAAAAGAAAAGATTTTCAATTTCTATCTGAATAATACGGCAAACATAAATAACTGGGATCTGGTCGATCTTTCCGCTCCTAAGATAACGGGAGAATATCTCCTCACCGGGAATAAAGATATCTTATTCGAGCTGGCCGCTTCGGATAATCTTTGGGAAAGACGAATTGCCGTGCTCACTACATTCAGATTCATCAAAGAAAACCAATATAATACTTCACTTGATATCTGCCTTAAGCTGTTAAATGATCCGCACGATCTCATTCATAAAGCCGTCGGCTGGATGCTGAGGGAGATCGGAAAAAGAGATCAGGCGGCCGAAGAAAATTTCCTAAAAGATTATTATAAATCAATGCCCCGGACAATGCTCAGGTATGCAATCGAAAAATTCCCCGAAAAAAAGAGACAGGCTTATTTGAAAGGAAAGATCTGAGTCATCAATGCAGCTCGACAATATAGTCGCACCCCATTAACACTCCCCTGATCAATGCCTAAATTCAACCAGATTTCCCATCATTTTAAAATGGCATAGTAATTGTCTTTCCATAGGAAATAGGAAGAAATAAAATGACTCAAATATTTAAAATAATAATAGTGCTTTTCCTCGCGGCATCTTCATACGCGTTAGCGGAAGGAGATTCGACTAAGGCACAGCCAAAAACAAATCCGAAAGCAGAAAAGCTTGAGAAAGCCGGCCCGAAACAGACAACCGCAGACAAGACGGATCCTACTTTCAAGGGACAAAGAAGAATGAAGGATGTTTTTATCGATAAGGACGGAGACGGCATTTGTGATAACAGGGCAGACGGACTAAGCTTTGAGAAACATCGCAAAAGATTTATGCACCAGAAAAAAGGCAAGGGACATGGCGGGGGTAAAAAATGATGAAAAAGATTGTCTTTACTTTCGCAATTTTGTTTCTTGTCTCGGTCACAGCACATCCTCAGATATCTTTTACATCGGAGATGGAAAATTATTTCGATGATAATATTTACAATAACGCCGACAAGGTTTCCGACTTTGTATCCAGCTTCACTTTGTCTTCTGCTTACGATATAGAGAGCGAGTTCAATAACTTCCAGGTTTATTATACGGGGAACTTAAGCTACTTCAAGGAGAACTTGTTCAAATCATCAAATACGCACAGGATAGGAATTGTAAACACATATCTTTTATCGGAAGACGATAATCCCCTGAATGCCGGTATTAACTATACATTCAGGAACAATAGGGACGATTTCGAAATCTTTGATTTCACCCAATACTCTCTTTACGCTAATTACCGCCACTCTCTCAGCCCCTCCGGTACGCTTCTCGCGGGGACATTGATGAACGGGAACAACTACAAAAGCTTCTCCTTTTTCTCACATTACGAAAATAAATTTTTTGTTAAGTACGCTAAAACTTTTGCCACGAAAACATCAATTATTACCGGAGCCGAGCTCGATATAAAAACATACATGGAAGATCTTCAGAGCAGTTCTTCTAATAAAGCGATAGAGCAGTCACAATTTTACTTCCAGATAGCGCAGTCACTCGCCGAATACACCGGCATAAGCGCGTACGCTTTGTTAAGGAAGAACATCACAGACGGAACAAGATACTTAACATCCGATGATTTTATTTATTACGAAGAAGAGATTTTTAACGATATGTATTCCAACGACGGTTATGAGTTTAATCTTTCACTCAAACATTTCTTTTCCGAAAAAATATTAATGAAGGCGGAGTTAGCTTATATGCGTCGTAATTTTACAAATTTGCCGGCCGCGGATGAGCAAGGCTACAGCTTGGATGTTACAAGGGAAGACAATCAATATGCGGCCGGCATAGAATTTCGCTTTGATTTAGGCATTATAATCCCAAGTCTTACCGCTACTGCCGGTTGGAATTATATCCTAAATTATTCAAACGACGCATATTACAAGTACGATAATCAAATGCTCTCTGTAGGGTTCGGCTGGGAATTATAGCCGCGGCGATCGTAAATAAAGTTCGACCATATTTCCGTGAACGCGACGTAATTGTCGAACCGGCATACTTTGCTTTATTTCCTCACCGGCTATCAAAGCACGCTATTGCTTCTAAATTTTATTCTGTTTACTTACGATTATCAAAACTCCGCTGTCTACTTAGCAGCCGCGTCACCGTATCATTCTCGGCATTTACAAAGGGAGGTAATATGTCACGAGGAAGATTTTTCTCAATACTAATCACGTTTTCCTTTCTATTAATATTTACTGACTGCGGATCGGATCGCGGTGCAAAAATAGCCGAGGCTACTCCCGATGAATATAGAACCATCGCGAAGGAATTTATAAACGAACTTTCGGGTGTGCTTGTGAAAACTTTGAAAAACGGGAACGCGTTAAGCGCCGTAAGCGTCTGTTCCGATACCGCGCAGACCTTGACAAAAGAATTCTCTAAGAAGAAGGGCGTTATTATAAAAAGAGTCTCGTTCAAAAATAGAAACAAGTACAATGTGCCTGATGAGTTTGAAACGAACGTCCTTAATGAGTTTGAAAAAATGAGACTGCAGGGCAGGCTACGCCACGAGATCGATTATTTCGAAATTGTGCAGAGAGACGGGAAAAGCTTAGCCCGGTACATGAAGCCAATCACGGTTCAGCCGCTGTGCCTTACATGCCACGGGAAAGAAGCCGAGATGGACGCAGGGATCCTGAGCGTTATATCTAACAAATACGAAAACGATCTGGCAAAAGATTATGAAGTCGGGGATCTGAGGGGAGCGGTTTCGATTATTAAGGTTCTGGATTAAACCTCCCCCAGCCCCCTCCTTACTAAAGAGGGGGAGGCGAAGCGGGGCGGTTAATTATTTATATCGTACTTCTTCAATTTATATCTAAGGTTCCTTTCGCTGAGCCCGAGTATCTTACCAGCTTTTGTCTGATTTCCGCCGGCTTGTCTTAAAGCATCATAGATCAGTTTTTTCTCGAGCGCTTCCACCTGATCGGTTAGAGGCCCGCCCTCAGAGTCCGGGAATTGGTTTTCTTCGGATAATCCCTTTACAGTCATCGGCAGATCATTCAAAGTAATCATGCTTCCTCGCGCAAGTACAACCGCGCGCTCAATAATATTTTCAAGTTCTCTTACGTTGCCGGGGTAGGAGTATTTAAGAAGATAGTCGGCCGCGTCTTTGGAAATTTCGATCTTCTCTTTTTTATTTTCCTTTGCGTACTTGTCCATAAAAAATTCTATCAGGGGAAGTATATCTTCCTTCCTTTCTCTCAACGGAGGGATTTTAATAAATACTATGTTGAGCCTGTAATAAAGATCTTCCCTAAAAGTACCGTCCTTAATTTTCTCTTCCAGGTTCCTGTTTGTAGCGGCAATTATGCGTACATCGATGTCCATAGTCTCGCCGGAACCTACGCGTTCTATCTGCTGTTCCTGTAAAACTCTAAGCAGCTTTACCTGGGTAGATACCGACATATCGCCGATCTCATCGAGAAATATTGTTCCGCCGTCGGCAAGCTCGAACCGGCCTTTCTTCATGCTGTCTGCTCCGGTGAACGCGCCTTTCTCGTGCCCGAACAGCTCGCTTTCGAGAAGCGTCTCAGACAATGCCGGAATGTTTACTACGATGAAAGGCTTATTCTTTCTCGGACTTATAAAATGTATCGACTTCGCAAGCACTTCTTTACCTGTTCCGTTTTCTCCCGTAATCAGAACCGTTGCCTTACTTTCGGCAACTCTTGCGGCTACACTTATTACTTCTTCCATCTTTGGTGAGTTAGAAATTACAGATGAGATCTTATATTTATCCTGAAGCTGCGAGCGAAGCATCTTGTTTTCCGACATTAAATTCTTGCGCTCTATGATTTTTTCTATCAGTATGTCAAGCTCATCCAGATCGACGGGCTTTGAAATATAATCCGCGGCGCCCAGCCTCATCGCTCTAACCGCATTCTCAACAGTGCCGTACGCCGTGATGATTACAAAGCTTATCTCGGGATTTATTTTCTTTACTTCCTCGAGTACTTCCAGTCCCGTTTTATCCGGCATCTTATAATCCGATAAAATTATATCGATGATGTTCTCTCTTGCAATATTTATTCCCTCGTCCCCGTTTGACGCGGAATAAATATGAAAGCCTTTTTTCTTCAGGTAACCTGTTAATATTTCACGCTGAATTTTTTCGTCGTCTATAATTAATATTGATGTGTTGTTCATATTCTTCAAATGATTATTGTGAATTTTGTTCCTTCGTTTATTTTGCTGTCAACTCTAATACTACCGCCGTGCTGCGATACTATTTTCTGCGCTATGCTCAAGCCCAGCCCGTTTCCGTCCTTCTTCGACGTATAATAAAGATCGAAAATTTTGTTCTGCTCTTCCTCGCTCATTCCCGGACCGTTGTCTATAACCTCGATCAATATCTTATTTCCGGATTTACGATAAGCCATGCTGACCTTTCCCCCGCTCCCGGCAGCCTCAAAAGCGTTTTGAATAATGTTGATGATAGTCTGCTTCATCAGCGAAGGATCTATGTGCATATTAAACGAATCGCCTGATTCCGAGAAATCAATTTTCATCGCTTCGGCCTGATCGGCGAAGAGCATTCGGATATCTCCGAAGAATGAAGCGGAGTCGACATCGGTCTGATTCATATCGAGCGGTTTTGCGTAATTTAAAAACTGTGTAATGATTTTGTTGATCCGGTCGACTTCCTCTTTAAGCAGTCTTGTTATCGCCTTATATTCTTCGGCGTTTTCCTTCTCGGGAAATTCTTTGTTGAGTCTTTGCGCTATCATTCCAACGGCGTTAAGCGGATTTCGTATCTCGTGAGCAACTCCCGACGCAAGCTCTCCCATTGCGCTCAGCTTTTCGTTTCTCTTCGCTTCCTCCTCCAGAATTTTACTCTGCGTTACATCTTTTATAACCAAAGTATATCCGTCTTCCGATTTTTCTTCATCTTTATTAACGGCAATATTAATAGATAAATATTTTTTTACGCCGTTTATCTCAATTGTTCTCTGAAGATCGGTGGTGTGAGTTTTTAATCGCAGCAGCTCATCTTTCAGAAAACCGAGTATGCCGTTAAGTACAGAATTTATATCTTTTCCTTTAAGCTCGCCCGCGCTCCCCCCGAAAAGAAGTTCGGCAGATTTATTATAAAGGGAAATACTTCCGGATGCATCGACCACAATAACCGCTTCGCCCATATTCTGGAGAACAGATGCGGCGAATGTTTTAAACCTGTTGAACTCAGCGGTTATCGACTTTAGATTTTGAGACGTGAATATTATACTGAGTACAATTATTGTAATAGCGGCAAGAAGTATTGTAATAACGATAATCCTTCTGTACATCCTGTCCTGAAGGTTCTTAATCTCATTAAGTCCCAGGCCTATTCTGTACAGACCGATTACATCATTGTCTATCTTCAGCCTCTTCACAATTTCGTAGACTTCATGTCCTCCGAGTTTAGAAAGTCTGGTAAATGTAGAATCCGACTTGTATGCATTCGATAAAAAGAGATCGCTTTCTATCGGGTTCAAAGATTTTATTTTTGCGCTGGCGGCTAATATTCCTGCGCTGTCCTGAAGAGCTATATATTCTATGCCGGCGTTATCCGCCATGTCCATTATAGTTCTACCGATACCTATCGTCTTCCTGAATTCAAGGAACTCCTTGGCATCAAGGTTTATAACAATAGCCCCTCTTCCGCTAGATCTGGATACTGCGACCGCAAAGCGTTGTTCATTGCTGAACTCTGCTTCCTTTAACCCTATAACCATTGTCTTCTGCCTGCCGGTAAGGATAGGCTCTAGTTCGGCGAATCTGTTTATGGAACCGGGCGGATGCACGTGTCCGGGCACAGGCACTCTGTTTGATAAAATTCTATTCCCCTTTTTGTCGAATATATTAATACGATAGAGATGATTTTCGGCGGCAAAGTTTATCAGCTTCCTCTGAGAGAGCACATCGAGACTGTCGAGCGTTCTTATTAGGCGCGCGTTATTAAGCAGACGCTCGGTTATAAGGTTTTCTATTTCGTAGCTCGAGTTCAGGGTGTTGACGCTGCTGAGGGAAATCGTTTCTATAAGGGATCGCGACTCTTCCGAAAGGACTTTAAAAATTTCCTTCCTGCTTTCGCTCATCTCGAAAAGCGCCGATGAAATCATAACTATCCCGATAATTATCGAGATAATTACTACCATTTTAGGATTCAATTTGAGCTTGTTTTTCACCGGATATAGCTTCCCCGTTTAGTTCCCCGAATTCAATTCGCGTGCCATTAATAAGATACATTTATTCGGAAATAGATTCCCCTGCAATCGTGCGTCGACCATAAGGTCGGCTTTAACGGCAAATAGGTCGAAGTTATTTTAAACGTACATATTTACCGCCGATTTTAAGCATAAATTATTTGGCACGCGGCTTGATTAACATACACCAGTATCGCGATAACAAAATAAACACATAATTAAAAACTAAATTATTCGAGGGCTAAAATGAAAGCTATAACAAGAATGTCGATGATAACGGGATTAGCGCTTCTGCTCGGAGTGTTCTTCCTGCAGACCGATACTTCAGCACAGCAGTACAAAGGCAAGAAAGCCGGCATTAACTTCGTAGATCTTAACGGCGACGGAATAAACGATAACGCGTTGGATTCCGACGGCGACGGTGTCCCTAATTGTCTCGATCCCGATTTCGTACGTCCGATGGACGGCACGGGAAACCAGATGATGAAGGGCAAGGCGGGTAAATTCGGTAAGGGCGGATTCGGTCCGGGCAACGGAACCGGCAACAAGGGAATCGGACCTAAAGACGGAACAGGCTTCGGCGCCGCCGGCGGTACCGGAACTGGGGTATGCGACGGTACGGGTCCGAAAGGCAATGCTTCAAGGGGCGGTAGAAAATAAAGCATAATCAACTTGGACGGCCGTAATCAGATTCATAAATCAAAGATCATTCATGACTGATCTTCGTATCCGAATCTGATTCACGGCTGCCTTCTTTATATTAAAGGCAAAAAGATGAAACGCGCAAACGGAAATAAGATATACTGGAGATCGCTGGTAACGTTCTTAGTAATACTGACTTTTTTGATTATTAGCATATCAGGGATAGTACTTTATTTTGCGCCTCCGGGACGCGTGGCTTACTGGTCGATCTGGAAATTTATGGCGCTGACTAAAACACAGTGGCAGGCGCTCCATACGATCTTTACCTTTTTATTTATAATCGGCGCCGCGGTTCATATTTATTTCAACTGGAAAGTAATCGTCTCCTACTTGAAAGTAAAAATTAATGAAGGCATGAAGAGACGAAAGGAACTTATATTATCTTCAACGACGGCGGCATTAATTTTAATCCTTACATTAGCCGGCACTCCCCCGTTCAGTTCTGTAATGGAACTGGGAGATAAGCTTTCAAATTCCTGGGCGACACAGGAAACCGAGCCGCCGGTACCTCACGCTGAGCTTCTCACAATACCCGAGTTCGCCGGGGTAATTAAAATTCCGGTCGTAAAGCTTATAACAACTTTAAAGAACAACGGCGTTATAGTGGAAGATTCTCTCTCCACAATAAAACAAGTAGCAGAAAGTAATAATTTGAGTCCCCAGCAGCTTTACGGAATATTTCAAAAAAACGGACGAGGATTTAAAACTACTTTCTACGAAGGCAGCGGCTTAGGCAGAAAAAGCATTAACGAGATAAGCACACAGATGGGAATACCCATTGCTTCCGCTTTAAATAAACTTAAAACAAATGGAATTAACGCCGACCCTGAAAGCAGTATCCGTGATATTGCCACGAGGAATAACCGGCTTCCGATAGAAATAGTTAAGATTCTGCAGAAGAATTAGCCGCTTGTATAAACCAAACTAGTTCCCTGCGTCATCAATAGTAATCTATCCTCCGGCCCCTAAACTCCCATTCATATTATTTGTTTTCTTCAAATGCGGTATTCTTATCATTACAATTTCTATTTATATTTGATCATATTTAATAATAAGAAGGAGTATTATATTATGCCCGGCAGGCAAAACATTTCGTCCGGTACCGCGTGGGAAAAATCCGTAGGTTATTCCAGGGCGGTAAAAATCGGAAATATTGTAGAAGTTTCCGGAACGGTAGCTGTTGAGAATGATTCGGTTGTGGGCAAAGGCGACGCTTATGAACAGACAAAGTTCATCATCAAGAAAATAGAAATAGCTTTAAAGCAGGCCGGCGCCGGACTGAAAAATGTTGTAAGGACTAGAATTTATACTACGGACATTTCTAAATGGGAATCAATCGGAAAGGCTCACGGAGAATTCTTCGGAGAGATTATGCCTGCTACGACAATGGTGGAAGTAAAGGCTCTGATAAATTCCGAACTTCTAGTTGAGATGGAGGCTACAGCAATTATAATCTTGTAATTATAAATTGCATATAAAAATTATTTACAATCCAGGTGAGCCATGAAAAAAGAAAACAAGCACACTGCCGTATGTCAGGTTTGCAAAAAAGAAATGAAAATGTCGGAACTAATGCCGGCAATTTCGGTTAGGAATTCTATGATAGACCTTATTACAAAAGATACGGGATCCTGGGACCCGAACGGTTACATTTGCCTGCTGGATTTAAATAAATACAGAGGCAACTATGTTCAAAAAGTCCTGGAGGAGGAAAACGGAAAACTATCGGCTTTCGATAAGGAAGTTCTGGACAGCATATTGGAAAGGGATATAATTTCGAAGAATGTAGACAGCGACTTAGAGCAGAATATTACTTTGGGCGATAAGCTGTCCGATCAGCTTGCCAAGTTCGGCGGAAGCTGGAGGTTTATCTCTATCTTCGGCTTTTTTCTACTCCTCTGGATGTCGGTAAATATATTTCTTATGACGGTTCACCCGTTCGATCCGTATCCCTTCATTCTGCTGAACCTTATTCTTTCTTGTCTGGCGGCTATACAGGCGCCAATAATTATGATGAGTCAGAACAGGCAGGAAACTAAAGACAGGGCCCGCTCGGTACACGACTATCAAGTTAATTTAAAAGCCGAATTGGAGATAAAACAATTGAACGACAAAGTAGACCATCTTCTTATGCAGCAGGGACAAAAAATGCTTGAGATCCAACAGATACAAATTGAACTTATGGAAGAGATTTCGGACAAGAATGAAAAAAAACTGAAAGTACGCGCTGCTGAGGTCGATTTAGTCATTGAAATACTTCCTGTTTTTCACTTAAATTGCATCGAAATAAAATCGGATTATAAATGAAATTAAAATATAAGGTAATTACTCTTTTAGCTTGCTTCTTAATGCTTACGGCTTATTCTGATTTTAATTACGGAGAGCCTGCCGTAAAAGGTTTAGAGTATTTTTCGGTCGATCTTCCGAAATATTTTTATAAAAGATTCGAGGGACAGATTCCCGGGCTCGGAACAATTGTTATAAACCTGACGAGGGAGGATTCGGTTATAACAGGGAATTATTATTTTACCGATACAGGCCACCCGATCGATATATCGGGAAAAAGCCGTGTAGATGATAACGGGCTTGTTTACATCGAAGGCAGAGATCGGTCCTCCGGCAATTTTGAAGCCGACAGTACATCCGGAATTATACAGGGACGGTTCGTTACTAACAATGAAATACTCGGCACGTTCGCTAAACCAGGTTCCGATAACGAGTATAGTTTTATGCTCCTCGAGAAATATCCATCAGGCAGCGCCAAGATTGAGATAAAAAATTATTACCGCCAATTCGGCGATAACGGCCGGTACCCTCATGCCGCCATCCAGTTCTCTTATCCGTCCATAAAGTTTCTGTATAACGGTCCGGTCGAGGACTCGCTTAATAAAATGATAATAGATTCGCTGATGACCAGATACAAAAGTATCGACACGAGTTTCAAAACCGTAAGCTTCGACAGCTGCATGAACGACTATATCAGGAACTACCAAAAATTCATTAACGATCTTCCTTCTTCCGATAACGGCTTCCGGCCGGGCTGGACCGAATCTTATTCAACGGACGTAGTTTTTAACTCGCACAATATCCTGTCGTTGAAAACGACTATCTTCAGATATAACGGCGGCGCGCACCCAAACACAATTTTTCTTTTTACTAATTACGATCTAAGGTCAGGCAGAATAATTAGTCTGCCCGAAGTATTAAATGGCGATTATCATAAAACTCTTAATCAGCTGGGAGAAGCCGCGATAAGAAAATTTTATAACATTAATCCTAACGAGACTCTCCGGCAGGGAGGACTTTTTGTGGATAACGACGCTTTTAAAACCAACGATAATTTCGCAGTAACTTTAGGGGGACTTATTTTCCAATTTAACCAGTATGAAATAGCGCCGTATTCATTCGGAGCGCCGGAAATTTACATACCGTTTTCCAAGATAAATAAACTTATAAATATGAACAGCCTGATGATGCCGCTGCTGAAGTAATACTCCGTGGTGAAGTTTTTTGTGGCTCCTTATTTACCACTGAGGCACAGAGATACATTAAACATCATCAGAATAAATCTGCTTATAATATAAAGCCGGTTATCTTAATACTAACTTATTTGCTTGTAAGCGTACGTTAATATATTTTTGTCTGTTTTTAATTCATAATAAACGGGATTACGTGAAAGATACAATTCATCCGGAAGTAAGGATCGGGCATATACATTTAACCGTGTCCGACCTGGAGCGCTCAGTTAAATTTTACAGGGATCTGCTCGGTTTCGAGATAACCGCAACATTCGGCAGCTCCGCCGTCTTTTTATCGGCCGGCGGTTATCATCACCATATCGGATTAAATACATGGAACGGGACGGATGCAGTTCCACCGCCTCCGGGACATACGGGTCTTTATCATTTTGCAATCCTCTACCCCAGTCGTCTAGAACTGGCAAAAATAGTAAAGAAATTGTACGAGGTAAATTATCCTTTGGAGGGCGCCTCCGATCACGGCGTTTCCGAATCGATTTACCTAAAAGATCCCGACGGCAACGGAGTTGAGCTTTACACAGACCGACCCCTGGATGACTGGCCCATCGACGACGAAGGCCATCTTCAAATGGATACCAAACACCTTGATATTTTAAACCTGCTGTCGGAACTCGACAGCTAAAGCAGCTTTTCTTTGCGGGGAAATAGATTTCCCCGCACCCCTTAAAAAATTTCTTCGATTTATTACCAAATATCGATAATTTTGTTATTTTATGTAAGTACTTACGTAAGTTCTTTTATTTAAAAGGCAATATTATGGATGAACTTAAGCAGCTTGCTGAAATAGCTCTGGGCAGCAGAATGAAGAGATTAAGCGACCGCTTTATGCAGGAGACCGCCAGAATTTACGAATCTCAGAAACTTGGATTTGAACCGGCCTGGTTTACAGTTGCGTCTTTTCTTCGTAAGAATGAGCGGACCAGTATACAGGATATTTCCGACGCGTTAAACGTTTCGCACCCTGCCGTAGTTCAGGTTGTAAACCAGATGACGGCAAAGGAACTGGTCGAGACAAGTAAAGATTCCCGCGACAAAAGGAAACGGATGGTAAAACTGACGGAAAGCGGAGAAAAGCTGTTCGACAGTTTAAGACCCGTTTTAGATGATATAGAGGAATCGGTAAAAGAAATAATAAATTCTACCGGCTACGATCTTCTTCACGTAATAGATAAAATTGAAACGGCTCTAGAAGAAAAGAGTCTTTTCGAAAGAACCGGAGAGCGTATTAAAAACAGGATGATGGATGAGATAGAGATTGTTAGATATTCCAAAAAATACAAGAATTATTTCAGGGATCTCAATTACGAATGGCTCAAGAAATATTTTGAGATAGAGCCAGAGGACGAAAAAATTCTCACAGACCCGGAAGGAACGATAGTTAATAAAGGCGGAGAAATTCTCTTCGCTAGATATAAAGATGAAATTGTCGGAACTTGCGCGGCGGTTAAAATTGATGATAAAACATACGAGCTTGCAAAGATGGCAGTAACGGAAAAAGCACAGGGCAGACAAATCGGGAAGAAGCTTGCTCTTGCTGTAATCGGTTTTACATATTCCAAGGGGGCAAAGCAGGTTATTCTGGAAACAAGCAGGAAGCTGGGTCCGGCTGTTAATCTTTACTCAAGTCTCGGTTTTGAGTACGTTAAAATCGATCCGGATGAATCTAAGTACAAGCGCACAACTATAAAAATGAAACTGGATCTGTAATGAGGACAACAATAAGTTCGAAAAAGAAGAATTAAATTTGCACACTAATTTAATGTTAATAAGGAGATGGAACGATGAACGGAAGAAACGACATTATAAATGTATTGGGAATTTCAGGCAGTCTAAGAAAAAATTCATTTAACACCGGACTCATAAGAGCGGCGCAAAAGCTTAAACCGGAAAATATGGAGATAAAACTAGCGGACATATCTTCGATACCGCTTTATAATCAGGACGTTGAAGCCGCCGGACTCCCGGAGCCAGTTAAAAAGTTGAGAGATGAAATAGCCGCGGCAGACGCGCTTCTCTTCGCCGTGCCGGAATATAACTTCTCGGTTTCAGGCGTTTTAAAAAATGCAATCGATTGGTCATCGCGCCCGCCGAAGGAATCGCCGCTTAACGGAAAAGTTTTTGCCATAATGGGAGCCGGCGGAAGAATGGGAACCACCCGGGCTCAGTATCACTTTAGGCAGATTGCCGTTTTTACGAACATGCATACCTTCAACAAGCCCGAAGTTGCAGTAACGAACGCGAGAGAAAAGTTCGATGCAGAGGGCAATCTGACTGACGACAGAACCGCGGATCAGATAAAGCGGCTTCTGGAATCACTTTCCGAATGGGTAAAAAGATTTAAAGATTAACATTTTAAATCCGGTTTTATTATCTTAATATCGTGCCGTTCGGATCATTCTTAAATCAATATCCTTTACTAATATTGTAATCGTAAAATTATGATTAAAACACGAAGCGCGTTAAATTCTTTGTTTTTCGTGACGGTAACTTTTATTCTAGCCTCGCTGATTTCCGGCTGCGGCGGACCTAAGCAGAAGGGTAGCCCTGAGTATATTCAATCTATAAAAGAATGGCACAATAACCGTATAGAAGGTCTGAAGAAAGAAAACGGGTGGCTTAATCTCGTGGGACTATTCTGGCTTAATCCGGGCGCCAATACTTTCGGCTCGGCAAAGGGAAACGACATTGTATTTCCCGGCGGCAGCTCGCCTGCCGAAATCGGGACTTTTTTTCTAAGCGGCAATAAAGTATCGGTAAAAATAAACGCAGGAATAAACGTGAAGAGCGGGGACAACGATGTAAAGGAAATAGAGATGA
Organism: uncultured Bacteroidota bacterium; assembly: GCA_963787005.1. Taxonomy (GTDB): domain Bacteria; phylum Bacteroidota; class Ignavibacteria; order Ignavibacteriales; family Ignavibacteriaceae; genus FEN-1297. The sequence continues at coordinate 17,875 of CAWBBX010000008.1, read as the reverse complement.
CCCCCGATGTTTCCGGTAATCCCACCGTACTTTCTCTCGGCTCACTAAGATGGTTTATTATAAAGAGAGGAGAACAGTACGGTGTTAGATTAAGAGACCTGCATGCGCCGCTCGTAAAAAACTTCGCGGGAATAAAAACTTTTCCAATAAACGAAGACTGGAAAGTACGTGCTCTTTATACTCCTTACAATCCGCCCAGAGTTATTTCAATACCGACTGTATTGGGAACGGTAGAACAGGATACCGCGTTCGGGAAGCTTGTATTCAAGCTTCAGGGAAAAGAGTTTTCGCTTGATCCGATTAAGGAAGGCGACGAGTTCTTCATAATTTTTGCGGATGAAACAAACGGTGAAGAAACTTACGGTGCCGGAAGGTTTGTTTACTCGGCTCTGCCCGACTCCTCCGGCCACACAGTTATCGATTTCAATAAAGCGTATAATCCTCCGTGTGCTTTTACAAAATACGCTACATGCCCCCTGCCGCCGAAAGATAATTATATGCACATAGCGGTGACGGCAGGCGAGAAAAAATACGGGCACGGACATTAATGTTGTGCAAACCCGGTCATCAGCCTTTGGTAGATACTATGCGCCGGTTGCTCGATTCTTTGTTGACTATAAGACTTTTTAATAATATGTTCACATTACTTTTCATTTAATTCCGCCGCATATTATATTAATTCTTCTGATTATTGTGGGCTGAAAAGAGGGAAAAATCAATTTATAACTTCGATTGTCGGAGAATGAAGAAAGTCCTTTTTACGGTTTTAATATTCTCATCGGTTCTTTGTGCCCAAAATACAAATGAAACCGACAGCCTATTAATAGCGCTAAAATCAGCTAAAGAAGATTCACTCAAGGTCGATCTTTTAAACACTCTTTCCTGGCAGCTTAACAGCTCCGATCCCGTTAAATCAATCCGTTTCGCCAAAGAAGGAATTGAGCTCGCATCCAGACTGAACTACAAAAGCGGCGAAGCCCAAAGCTTGAACAATCTTGGGGTGGTCTACAGCATGCAGGGAGATTACGCAAAGGCGCTCGACAATTTTTTAAAGTCTCTAGAAATTAGGGAAAAGCTGAATAATAAAATCGACATTGCGAAGGCGCTTAACAACCTCGGCATCGTTTATAAAAACGAGGAAAACTACCAGAAGTCGCTCGAGTATTATCTAAAATCCCTGAAAATAAAGGAAGATATAGGCGATAAGCTAGGATTAGCGAAAGCCTACAACAACATAGGCGAGGTTTATCAGCTCCAGAAAAAATATGATGAGTCTCTGCAATACCATGAAAAATCGCTCAAGCTGGAAAAAGAGCTTGGATATAAGAGGGGAATTGCAAGCAGCCTAAGCAACATGGCGGAGATTTATAAAGTTAAAAAAGAATACAAAAAATCTCTCGGCGCGCAGCTGGAATCGCTTGCTCTCGAGAAAGAAGCGGGCAATAATATCGGCTTCGCTATCAGCCTTAACTCCATAGCCTCCGTTTACGCCGAATTAAAAAACTTTCCCCTTGCCTTTAAGTATGCTAACGAAAGCAAAGATATTTTTGAGACGTTAAATAACCATGAAGGCATGTATAACGTTTATCTTCTCCTCTCCCGTCTTTACTCGGCGACAAATAATTTTTATTCGGGTTACAAATTCCTTGGACTCGCATCTATTCAAAAAGATTCTCTGTACAACGAAGAGAAATCGCAGCAGATTATAGAGGCACAGTCGAAGTACGACATAAATCAAAAAGAGAACGAAATAGCCATACTGAAAAAAGACGCTCTTCTAAATGAAGTTGACATTAGAAGAAAAAACTTAATTAATTACTCCCTGTTAGCCGGAAGCTTTCTGATACTTCTCTTTGCCGTTTACTATTACACAAGTAACCGGAAGATTAAATCCGCCAACCTTTTACTTGTAAAGCAGCGGGATGAAATAACCGCGCATAAGGAACGGCTCGAAGAGCTTAACACCGAAAAGAACAGCTTAATGGCTATCGTAGCACACGATCTAAAATCGCCTCTGCATACAGTTAACAATTTGGCTATTTTAATAGCGCAGGACGGTAACCTTAGCGGTGAACAGCAGGAATATGTTGATCTGATCTCGAAAATCACCTTAGAGGGCAACACGCTAATAAATAACCTGCTCGACATCAGCGCGTTGGAAGAGGGAAGAACAAAGCCGTTCTTCGAAGAAGTGAACAGCGCGGATTTTATTAAAAAGATTGTAGATAACTTCCGCGCCGAGGCTTCTAACAAAAATATCAAGCTGAAACTTTCATCAGATATTGAAAACACAAAACTTGAAATCGATAAAAGCTATTTAAGCAGAATCGTATCCAATTTAGTTTCCAACGCGATAAAATTTTCCCCCAGGGACAAGACCATCTTCGTTTCTCTGAAGGAAAACACCAGCCATATAGAAATGACTGTACGCGACGAAGGCCCGGGACTCAGCGAGGATGACAAAAGCAAACTATTTAAAAAGTTCCAGCGCCTTAGCGCAAAACCGACGGGGGATGAAAGTTCAACAGGCCTGGGCCTGGCGATCGTAAAGCTTCTCGTCGATAAGCTCAACGGGACCATAAGCGTCAAAAGCAAAGTTAATACGGGATGCAGCTTCATTGTCGGTCTACCAAAAGAACAAACCGCATCCCGCTACTTATAGATCTAATAATTTTTACGCCCTTAAAACATTGAGCTTTAAGCGGCTCTATTTGGTCCTGAAATTCATTTCATGATCAAGCGGCTTCCCGAAATCTTTCTTGTAAATTTTCTTATACTTGTCACGCAAAGAATCCGGCTGCTTTTTGCCGTTCACTATAAATTCGTCCTGAGAGAGCTTCATCGAAAAATCTTCGTCGCGCGATTTAATGACACCGTCTTTGACAAGTTCGTTCCTTACGTCGTTCATAAATGTTTTAAGCTTTGCCAGTTCCTTATCGAGGTCTTTCATCTTGATCTTGAGATCTTTCATGCTCTCTTTAAGCGAGCTCATTTTTTCGTGAAGATTCGACATATCGAGATCATGCTTTAAATCGAATTTGTAATCTCGCATCTCTTCCGCGAAATGCTTCATGCTTTTGTTAAACTTAGACATGTCGGGGATCTTTACGTGGATTTTCATTTTCGACAAATTCTCGCCCAGCTCTTCCATATCGCGGTTCAATCCTAAGGAGTCAAAGTCTATATCTACCTTTAAATGTTTAAACTTCTTTATCCTTTTCTCCAGACGCTTCATGTTCATTTTGAACCGCTTATCGTTAAAGCGGAAGCATGTTGAATCATCCGGAAGCCCGGAGATATTAACATGCATCCTTTTCATGCGGGGCATATTGAAATTAGAGTCGAACGATACATCCGGCATTCGGAAAGAGGTAAGACCGGAAGCCTGATCAACATCGGATAAATTTTCCGCGATCATATCTTTTAGACTGTCGATGCCCGCGACGGGAATCTCATTGCCGTTTCTGTAAACGGATTTTATCTTTCCGTCTTTATATACCACGTCCCATTTATCGAGTTTACCGCCGTCCTTTTTATAAAAAGAAAAAGTTTTTACTGCAGGGTCGGCGAACGATTCTTTTTCCTGCTTTGTTACGTTCTGACCGGACACCGCGGAACACGCCGTGATGGTTACTCCCCCAAGTATCAGAAGTACCATAACCGCGACCTTGGTTTTGAATAACAAACCGGGGTCTTTTTTGTTTCTAACAAGGTTCATAAATCCTCCCGAATAAAATTATATAATTAAACGAAACGGAGGACGAAAAAGGCGGGGAGATCCTCCGGTAGACGTCTGATTATTAAGACGACTCGGGAGCCAAAGGGTTAGATACTAAAAGGGGCGTATATGATGAGCGGAAAATTGGCTTTATGAACGGCAAAAGATCTGCGGTATTAATCGAAGGCCAAATACTATTTCTTAAGTTTGCCCCTAAATACCATGTTGAATTTCTCTACTTTCGGCGCGATTACAAAGTTGCAGTATCCCTGGTAAGGGTGTTTTTCAAAATAATGATGATGATAATCCTCTGCCTCGTAGAAATTGGTCAAGGGTGAGATCTCGGTAACAATTGGATCTTTCCACACGCCGGATTTGTCGAGCTCGGATTTATATAACTCCGCTTTTTCTTTCTGACTTTCGCTATGATAAAAAACCGCGGAGCGGTACTGCGAACCTGTGTCCGCGCCCTGCCTGTTCAACGTAGTGGGATCGTGAGTCTTCCAGAAAATTTCAAGAAGCTCATCGAAAGAAATTACATCCGGATCAAAAATTACGCGGCACACCTCGGCGTGATCGGTTGTGCCCGTACATACCGCTTCGTAGGAAGGATTGTCGAGCTTTCCCCCGGCATAGCCCGGATAAACGGACTGCACTCCGTTAATTCTTTCGAAAATCGCTTCGGTACACCAGAAGCATCCAGATCCGAATGTTGATTCTTCAAACTTATTGTTGTGCTGTTCGCTCATAGTGAATTAAAGGAAATAAATTTATTCGATAAAACGCAGATTACCATGCCTGAGGCAAGGGCGGATTTACGGATTCCCAAATTCCGATCTGTGTAAATCCGTTACATCTGAGTTATCCGTGTTCCATTCTTTTCTTAATCCAGAAAAAGAATATCCGCTCGGGAAAAATAACAAAAAGCATTTAAAAGCCTACCGCGTGGATCACGCCGGCTTTGTCTAAAATAAAAAACCCCGGAGATTTTATTTACCAAACCTCCGGGGTAAACAATTAAACAAAATTTATCAGGCTTAGTCACCCTTATTTATACCGGAGCCCCCGCTGAAGTCGGTGTTGCCCAAATTCATGTTTCCGTAGTAAACTATTCTTGAGCCGCCGCTCTGATCGGTATTGAGCGTACCGTTAATATTGATTGTTGCGTGCGTACCCCCCGAAAGATCGGCGTTTACGTTCTTTACGGAAAATTCCTTCAGCCTGAACATCGCTCCGCCAGAGCCTTCTATGTTCAAATTAGCGCCTTCACCCGAAAGCCTGACCTTGCCGCCGCCGGATACATCAAAAGAGGCGTTACCGCAGGTAAGTTCACCGCCCAATCCCGCTCCGCCTGAAACATCGGCCGCGAATGATTTGTCGGATATATTCATCTTAATTTCACCCATTGCACCGCCGCTGAGATCAAGTGCCCTGAGAGTAGGCATAGTAATAGTTATTTCCACCTTGCCGTGGCGCGACCAGCTGAACCATCCGGATCTTTTAAATGAAAAAGACAGATCGCTACCGCTTTTCTTAATTTCAAGATCATTTATATCGTCTTCATCGGCTTTTACCTTTATACTATAACTATCTGATTGGGTAATCGTCAGATGCATTCCCGCACCTACATCCACCGAGGTAAAATCTTTATAATCATATTCCTTAGTAACAGTTTTAGCGAGAACGGGTACAGCGGAAAGCAAGAATACCGCCAGCACCATCGAAAAGTAAGCAAAGTATTTGTATTTCATTTTATCACCTCTTTAATGTTCCAATTTTAAGAAAAGATTTCTAATGCTTTTACCGGTTATGAACGGAAATTTAAAATATTATTCGGCTCCCATCCATTTTGACCCTCCCTGAGTCTAAAAGGTTGTAGTCATTAAATAATTTTATTTCTAATCAATATTTACGTGCTTTAGTGTTGAGAAGAAGCCGGATAAATATTACCTTTATTTCTACAAACTTGACTTTTAATCATCTGTTCAAAGGGGGCATTTATCCCAATAACCACACTCAATGCACCTTTATGTAAGGCGGATGATGCAACAGGCAGAACTTTTATCAATGCATAGAATACTAAAGAAAATAGTCAACTCCAGCGAGTGCCCTAACTGTAAGACCAAGGGGGGCGTCATTTGGATTATAGAATGCAGCTTTGCGGGTCAGAGCAAAATTATATATACCTGCGATAACTGCAGGAAAGCCATAAAGTCGGGCGAAAAGTTCGAAGCCGGTCCCCTTAACCGCGATATAAATAAATTATCCCCGCCGTCCCGTTAGCCTCGGCCGCAAAGACTGACGCAGTGTATTTTATTTTTCTTCCAGTACATTTTTTATTATAAATGAACATTCATCACAGGCAGAATTCTGAAAGGCTCCGGATTATTTTCCGCAATATTTAGTATTCCAATCTGAAGACCTTTTAATTCCTTGGCAAAGTTAAAGAGTCCTATTGAAATACCCTGCTGGTATTCTCTTACCTGGTTATATGCTGCGATGGAAATTCCCTTCATAAAATCAGTCTTCGACCAGGCGACGTTCATATTTATTCCGGTGAATCGTTCGGTTTCCGTTTTATACCCGGCGAAGTTTATCCCCTTAATCTCCGAACCGCTGTCGGTTTTTCCGAGCGTTATGTTAATACCGGAAATCCCACCCCTTCCGCCTACAACCGCTACGCCGGCAATATTTATTCCTTTTATTCCGTCCGCCGCAACAAGTGCAAGGCCCGCCAGATTAACTCCGGTCATCTCGCCCTGAGTTACCGCTGCGAGTCCGCTGAAGTTTATGCCGCGCAAATTCTTCTGCGCCACAACCGCCAGCCCGGCGAAGTTTAATCCGAACATCTCACCCTGCGACACCGCGGCCAATCCGGTCATATTCACTCCGAAGAGATCTTTCTGAGAAACGACCGCCAGTCCCGAAAGATTAACACCTTTTAGTTCACCCTGCGAAACTATTGCCAATCCGCCGAAGTTGACGCCGGTTAAATCTTTCTGAGAGACAATCGCGAGCCCGCTGAAATTTATCCCGGTCAGGTTGCCCTGAGAAACAACGGCGAATCCTCCGAAATTTATTCCCGCAATATCTCTTTGTCCCACCAAAGCGAGTCCTCCGAAGTTTATTCCCTTAGCCGATCCCTGGGAAACAACAGCTATACCGCCCAGATTTATGCCAGCCATACTTTTATCGGCGAGAACGCCGCCAAGCCCGATAGATATGCCTTTAAGCTCGCCGGCATAAGGAAAAAGACCGAAAGAGATTCCGTTTACTTCGGAGCCCGGACTTCTTTCAGGCAACCAGAACGTAATATTTACCCCGCTGATCTTCCCGATGCCGCAGTCGGCAAAATTAAACCGCAAACCTTTGAAGTTTTTGGAATTTCCAAAGCTGATGCCCGACTCGCCGCCGGGAATATTTAAACTGGCGTGACTGCATTCCACTTCCGCTGTGTCTTTATGAAAAAAATTTATCTGAGCTTCGGAAGTGCCTACAACAAACGCCGATAGTAAAACTGCAGCCGCTGCGATCTTTAAACTCATTACTACCTCTAAATTTATGGTCAGATATTTAGACTAATATTCCTAATGAATTGTTACACTTAAGTATTTCTTAAATGATATAAAACTATTTTAATATCCTTTGAAGTTTTTGAAGATTTACGCTGTTGGGATAAAAATCTCCGATCCAGCGCGAGCATTTATTGGCGTCAAGAGGAATACCGGCGACAGGAATATTATGATCAATGCAGGCTCTCATTCCGCTTATAAGTTCCGGGATACACGCAATCCCTAAAATACCGAGACCCAGATGTTCCTTCTTTAAAGTTTTAAAGACTAATTTTCTTTCTGCCTCCTTCCATATATATGGAGTAATATCGCTTTCCCTCAAAATCACGCTGACTTTGTTTATATAACAATTCTTTGAACATGCCCGGCAAACGTAATCCAGTCCGTCCGGTCTAGCGGTACATTTTCTTTTCAGGTCGTGAAGACAATGCGGCAGCAGGGCTATCTTGTAATCGCACGCTTTAAATTTTTCGGAGTACACCCTGTTCGCCAGCTCTATTTCCAGCATGTAAAAGAAGTACTGTTCCTCGACAGCCGATAATTCACTGTTGAATCTATTTGCGAAGGAAAGATGTTTAAGATGATGTTTGATATCGTTTAAATAATAGCGCAGTTCGTTCTTCAGGCGGTTTAAAATTACGCTTTTAAAAATTTGATCGTCGCCGCTCATTTTAAAATAATTACCGAATATATTTCGGCGGCTCATCATCCTAACGGTATTTAATAATTCGCGGCCTCCCCCGGTAAGGTTTACGAACTCGTCGGCGATCTTTTCTATCCTGGTGTAGTAAGCCGAAGAAGTTGTTCCCGCGGCGCAGAGGAGCGTGTAGGTTCTGCCTTTTATGTTCCCCGTTTTTACCGGCACATTCGCCATATGATTCCCCTGAAAGGCTTATGTTTTTGAAGATTTTTAACTCTTAAATTAAACTGATAAAATAGTCGCTGTCCGCTTCAGGTATCTCCCGGACCGATTTAAGAATTTTATAAATGATGTGCCTTTTATCCTTCAACTTTTCGCGGTAATCCTTCCTGTCGGTTCCCGTAATTTCCATGCTCAGGTCGGATAAGTCGTTTTCAAGAATTTCCTTTAAAGTCTCGGCTTCATTTTCTTCAAGATAGATTTCCATGCGTATCATAACATACCTCCCGTCGACCTATTATTATAAGCCATTGATTGAATCGTGTATTATAATATCGAATTATTCGATTTATAAACAATTCAAAAAAATGGTTCACGTATGAAGAAAAAGGCAGAAGACTTAACGGCGGGAGTAGAATGCGTCAGCCTTTTCGACTTCTTCTTTTCATTCCCTCGTGCTTGGGCAGAGACTCGTCCACATACTCAGTGAATATATCATCTACAATTTCTTCGGTCGCCGGAACCTCTTCCCCGTCTCGGTTTTGATAAACCATTACCGCCGCGTCAACCGCGGCTTTCAAACTTTTGATCTCTTTTTCAATTTTCTCCGCAGGACCGGTATATTTTCCCCCCGCGTATTTTTCAACAAGTGCTTTGAGCTGCTCGGCATTTAGCAGCATTTCGTCCGCCGCGGTTTTAGCTTTATTGATTAAGTCCTGTTCTTTTTCCTTGGCTTTCTTGAGATAACCGTCAATATCGCGGCTGATTTGTTTTCGTAATTCGTATCCGCTGTAGGGGGTTAATAAAAACGTTAACACGCTGCCGACAATTCCGCCGAGCAGAAATATCTTAAAATTGCTTACGCTTTCTTTCTTGTCTTCTCTCATCTTTTCGATCCTTTTTGTATTTAATCAACATCTTGAAATCAACAAATTTCCTTTTGCTTTTATATACTATAATATTTAAAAGCCAGTTAGTCAATAACCCGGAAAATCAATTTAATTAATCTCAAAAAACTTTACTTTTTACTTGACCCGTAACTAGTTAGTTACGTATATTTACGTAACCAAGAAGTTACCGATAAAAATTAAAGGGATATTTACTATGTCATACAGGATTGACGATGTATTCTCCGCGCTGGCCGATTCCAGCAGGAGACAGATACTAATGATGCTTTCGGAAAAAAAGATGACCGTAAATTCCATTGCGGAAAATTTTCACTTCAGCAGACCCGCGGTATCGAAGCATTTAAAAGTCCTTCTGAACACAAATTTGGTTTCTTCCGAACAAACAGGGCGTGAACGATACTATAAGCTAAACGTAGAGCCTCTGAACGAAGTGCGTGACTGGTTGAAGTTCTACAATAAATTTTGGGATAACAAGTTAAACATGTTAAAAAATTACCTGGAGGAAAAATGATAGAGCCGATAGAGAAAAGAATAGTTTTGAACGCCGCTGTTTCGCGCGTATGGAAAGCAATTACCGATCCCGCGGAATTGGGCAAATGGATGCTTATGCCGACAGACTTTGAGGCCGTCCCCGGAAGAGATTTTACTTTTAAGGCGGAGTCCAGCGAAAAATGGGACGGAATTATCTACTGCACGGTAAAAGAGATTGAGGAAAATAAAAAACTAGTGTTTACCTGGAACGCGGCGATGGCAAATGCGGAAACAGTCGTCTCGATCGAATTAAAGGAAGTCGGCGATAAAACCGAGCTGACGCTTATCCATTCCGGCTGGGATAAACTTCCGGCAAATAAGGAAGAGATGAGAAAGGCCCACAACGAGGGATGGGAACTCCGGATTATGCATAAACTTCAGGAGCATTTAAATATTTAAAAGAAAAGAGGATGATTTAATATGCCGGATATAAAACATCTGCTGGTAATTAACTCGCCCGCCAGCAAAGTATTCAAAGCCGTTACCGAGACTAAAGGTTTAATGGGCTGGTGGACTGCCGGCGCTTCTGCCGAACCTACGTTAAATTCAACTGCGGTTTTCAACTTCGGCGACAGTTTCCACAACGAGATGAAAGTTGTTGAGCTTGTCCCCGGCAAAATGGTTAGATGGCTGTGCGAAAAAGGCGACAAGGAGTGGATCGGCACAACAATTATTTTTACACTCAAAGAAAATGAGGATAAAACAACCCTTACTTTCGAGCATAACGGATGGGAAAACACAACCGACTTTTTTGCGAGCTGCAATTATAATTGGGGCTGGTACATGACAAGTCTTAAGGATTATTGCGAAAAAGGGAAAGGAAGGCCCTTCCCGGAAAGTCTTAAAGAATAATAATTCCATAAGACACATTGGGACAACAGGCGGCTTGCCCTAAATTTATTTAATTCGCCGTAACCTTTAAGATTTAATGCTTGGTTTTTAGAAAGCTATTATGTTTCTTTATGAGTTAATTTTCTATCCTTAATTATTCTTGTTTAATGGAAAAACCCCAGAAGTTTCAGCTAGGTAACATAATAACCGTGGCATCGGCGCACATGGTGCACGATATATATTCTTCCTTCCTCTCGCCCTTACTTCCTCTTTTGATCGATAAGCTTAAAATGTCGTATTCGATGGCGGGACTTTTATCCGTTGTTCAAAGTGTGCCCGCGCTTTTTAACCCGCTTGTCGGTCTGCTGGCAGACAAAGTAAGCATAAGATATATGCTGATAGTCGCGCCCGCAGTTACCGCGGTAACAATGAGCATGCTGGGTCTGGCGCCAAGTTATATTATTCTTTTAATACTTCTTTTTGTCATGGGAATCAGCGCCTCTCTCTTTCACGTCCCGGCGCCGGTACTCGTAAAAAGAATTTCGGGCGGTAAGACGGGAAGGGGAATGAGCATATTTATGTTCGGCGGTGAAATTGCCAGAAGTCTGGGTCCGCTTTTGGTATTAAGCGCCGTCTCTATGTGGGGATTGTCCGGCACGTACAAACTTCTTCCTCTCGGAATAGGGGCGTCGGTTATTTTGTTCTTCAAATTCAGGAAGATCAAGATATCGGACGGGATTTCCGGCGCGCAGCAGCTCGCGGGTATAAAAGAATCGTTTCGATCTCACATTCCTTTGCTTGTAACTATAATCGGCATAACCTTTTTCTCGGCGATTATGAAAGGCGCTCTCACGGCTTTTCTGCCTACATACATAACGGTAAAGGGGGAAAGTCTCTGGCGGGGAGGTATTGCTCTGTCTGTTTTTCAGGTTGCCGGCGCCGCGGGCACTTTTTTCTCGGGCCCTATTTCCGACAGGATAGGAAGAAGAAATATACTGATCATTATGGCTTTGTCTACCCCGTTCTTCATGCTGCTTTTTGTTTTTCTGAAAGGATTGATCACGTTTTTATTTTTGATCCTGCTGGGATTTTTCTCCTTCGCGCTTATCCCGGTAATGCTTTCGGTGGTAAACGACACTAAGACCGACAGGCCCGCCTTTCTGAACGGTATGTACATGACGATAAATTTTCTGACGGGGGCTTTCTCGGTTTTTATCGTCGGTGTCTTAAGCGATTTTATGGGCCTTCAAAAGACATACGAACTTACCGCTATTCTCGCGTTCGGTGCTATACCTTTTGTTCTTAGAATACCGGCCGGGAAGAAATTACCGGAAAAATAATCAGACCGTCCCGGCTACTCTTCTGAAATGATAGCCGTAAACCGCGAAGGTCATTGCCACGGGAAATTTCCTTGGATATTTAAACATGCTCGTGAATAAAAGCTTCCAGAAATACCTTCTTCCCTTTTCGAAAACGCCGAGTATCAATAACAGCTTTATGAAAGCTTTGATTTGCGTGAAGTCAAGTTTTAACGGCTGCCAGGAAGGGAGGGTATATTCTTTCAGGAATTTTTTAAGTCTTTCGTAATAAACTTTATTCGAATAAATAGTGTTCAGAATTTTTGTATAGCCCCCGATGAGCTCACTGTAGTTCATCTTCGGTATAAAATTAATTGAGCCGTCCATGTTATCGCCGCTGAAGTTTTCGAGCAGCCGGTTTTCGGCTTTTAATCTTTTAAATAACTTTGTACCGGTAGGGGCGTTAAGCAGTCCTACCATAGCCGATACAATCCCGCTCTTTTGTATAAAAGATATCTGGTCGTCGAATATCGCCGGGCGGTCGCTGTCGAACCCCACTATAAATCCTGCGGAGACAATCAATCCTTTTCTTTGAAGTTTCTGAACCGAATCTAATAGATCGCGCTTAAGGTTCTGGGACTTGCCGCATTCCTTGAGCCCTTCTCCGCTTGGAGTTTCTATACCCACAAAAACAGATCCGAAGCCGGCATCTACCATCATGTTGGTGAGCGCCTCGTCGTCGGCCAGGTTTACCGAAACTTCGGTAATAAATTGGAAGGGATATTTCCTCTGCTTTGACCAGTCGATAATGGCCGGAAGAGTTTCGTTCTTTAATATCCTCTTATTCCCTATAAAATTATCGTCGACCACGGAAACGCCTCCGCGCCATCCTTGTTCGTATAAAACATTAAGCTCGTTGATGAACTGCCCGCGATCCTTGGCCCTAGGTCTTCTTCCGTTCAGCATTGTAATGCTGCAGAACTCGCAGTCGTACGGGCAGCCGCGCGAATACTGTATGCTCATAGACGCGTACTTTCTCTTGTCTAAAAGTTCCCACATAGGCACCGGCGCAAGCGATATGTCCGGAAATTCATCCGTCGAATAAACATATTTCGCGGTACCGTTCTCGAGATCTTTAAGGAACGGCGGAAGCGTTGCCTCTGCTTCGTTAAGCACAAAGTGATCCACACCCAGAAAATCTTTATATTGTGTGGTGGCAAGAGGGCCGCCCGCCACTACTTTTACCCCCAGCTTGTTGCATCTTCTTATAACTTCCCTAAACGATTTTATCTGGATGTTCATGCCGCTGAGGAAAACATAATCCGCCCACAGGATATGCTTGTCCTCAAGCGGCGCAACATTCATATCGATTAATTTTTTATGCCATTTTTCCGGAAGCATTGCCGCGACGGTTATTAATCCAAGCGGCGGCTCAGCCGATTTTTTAGAAACGAATTTAAGAGCGTCTTTAAAGCTCCAGAAAGTCGAAGGTATCTCAGGATAGACAAGTAAAATGTTCATGATTTTCCCCGTTGTGTATGATTGGTCGAAGCTAAGCTTCGGACAACAAATAATCTTAATGTTTTTCGTAGAGACGTCCCAACGGGGCGTCTCCTTTGCCCAAGGTTTGTAAGTAGCCTTCGAGGTTTATATAGTAACCTCGGAGGTTTATCCGATAATAATATTATTAATAATTCCTCCAATAAGCCCTTCCATTTTTAAGGGAAGGGTGGGGATGGGTTCCTTATTTTGCCGGTTCTTTGAACCCTCTCTAAATCTCTCACTTGAAAAGGGAGAGACTTTAATATCAATATAACTCACAACATTTTTAATTCTATCTTAACATTAATTACGTAACTAATTTTCTCTGTTAAATTTCTCGTTGTGAACAGTAATATTAATTAAATGTTAAATTGACACTTACCTGCCAGTCGCTGGCAGAGCTTAATGTAACCTTCGAGGTTTTAAAAACCCTGCCTGCCGCAGGCAAGCTCGGAGGTTTCTTCGTATTAATATTATTAATATTTAAACACACTTACTGTAAAACTATTGTAAAACTGTAAGCACAAAATTTGTGGTTAATATTTTAATGAAGCATATTTAAAAGGAGTAATTACTCCTCTCGGGGAAATTTTATAAACTTTGCCGGGGGATATTGTATGAAAAAAAGACGTACTTTTTTCTATCACATATCGGTATTTGTTATAGCGCAGCTTTTGTGGCTTATGCTTCTGGGGCTATGGATCTACTGGTACGTAACTAACTACATAATCTTCAAGCACGCAGGCGACAAGCTTTCTCCGCAGATCGTTTACGACGGCACGAACATCTTCGCTTTGGTCGGCGGCATTATACTTTTGGTCGCTATCTCTTTCGCAATGTCCCTCATCTTCCGCCATTTAAATGTGCAGCTTAAGCTTACCGATCTTTACGATAATTTTATATCGAACATAACTCACGAATTGAAATCACCCCTGTCTTCTATACAGCTTTACCTTGAAACAATGGACACAAGGGACGTGCCGAGAGAAAAGCAGAAGGAATTCATCGCATTGATGATGAAGGATGTATCGCGCCTTAAGACGTTGATTAATTCCATTCTTGAAATGCCCGCGCTGGAGCGGAAAAAGATAGCGCACAACTACGAACTTTACCTGGCAGACTCCGTTTTCAGAAAACTGTTCGACGAGGCCGCCGAGCAGTTTGCGATTGCGGAAGGCTCACTTGTTGTAGATGGCGAGGCAATGTGCAAATGCGTAATTGACCGGAGCGCGATGAAGATCGTTATTAATAACCTGATCGATAACGCGGTTAAATATTCGCCTGAGCATGTTAAAATAGCCGGGAGTATGAAATGCGATGAGAAAAAACTTACGATAGACATAAAGGATAACGGGATAGGAATGCATCCCGGTGAATTGAAAAAAATCTTCAATAAATTTCACAGGATATACAACGCCAATATTCCGAACGTAAAAGGAACCGGTCTGGGACTTTACTGGGTAAGAGAAATTATCAAGAGCCACGGCGGACAAATTTCCGCCTTCAGCGCAGGCGAGGGAAAGGGAACGACGTTCAGAATAGAGCTTCCGGTTTATCAAAAATCGGGTAGGCATTCTTTAAATAAACTTCTTAAATATCATTCCGGCGAAGTTAGATCGACGGAGGTACATAATGGAAAATGAAGAGACCAGAGGCAGTAAAATACTCCTGGTAGAGGATGAGGAATCCCTTGCTGTAGGATTGGAATATAATCTCAACGAAGACGGTTACGAGGTTGTCTGGGCGCGCGACGGCAGGAAGGCTCTCGAATTTCTCGGATCGAAAAATTTTGACATGGTAATCCTGGATATTATGCTGCCGTACCACGACGGTTTTGAGATAGCCGGGATTATAAGACGTAACGACCCGCAGCTTCCGATCCTAATGCTTACCGCACGCACCGGCGCAAAGGACCGGGTAAAGGGACTCGAGCTGGGCGCCGACGATTACCTCACGAAACCTTTCAATCTCAGCGAACTGCTGCTGAGAGTAAAAGGAATGCTTCGCAGGAAAAATTGGTACAAAGATGTTACCTCCGACATTCCGACCTATAACTTCGGCGAAAACCAAATTAATTTCGAGAACTTGAATTGCGCCAACGGCAGAGATTCTTTCCGGCTTACACAAAAGGAGGCGATGGTGCTGAAATACCTTATAGAAAATAAGGGAAAAGTAGTATCGCGAAATGAACTGCTGGAAAACGTTTGGCAGGTAAGCCCGGAAGTTGAGACAAGGACCGTCGATATATTCATCTCGCGATTAAGAAAATACTTCGAGCCCGATCCTTCCGACCCGCTTTATATTAAAAGCATAAGAAGCGCGGGTTATATGTTTGAAGATGAAGAAGCCGGAGACAAAGTAACGTAGTTATAAATACTCTCGTCAATATTGATGCCGCCTTTCATATTAAGCAGTTCTTTGATTTTAATATTATAAATCCGCATATCCTGAATATAGCTTTCGTATTCCGGATAGAAATCCATCAATTTTTGATCTAAAGACAGAAGAGAATTTATAAAACCTTTGTTTCCCGCTTCGTTAAGTGCCGCATTCAATTTGTTTTGATCGAGTCCCAGAGCTGAGGGATTGTCCGTTTCCCATCCGTACTGTGAACCCGTTTCCGCGGATTCCGGATTATCTTTACATGAAAGTGAGAACACGGATATAATCGTTGCAAAGATCAGATAAAGAATAAATTTTTCATTAATAATATGATGATCATTCATCTTCATTAAATTCTTTTTCCGAAACGTTCTTAATCACTATATGCCTTTCCGCTATGCCGTTTACTTTTCCCGGCGGGAAGGGAAGTATTGTTTCCGATTCCACGAGCTCGTCCATTACCGCTTTCTTTACCCAGAAAGATTTTAAGTCGATATAAATATCACCGAAATAGTGCGAGCCGCCGTCGGTTACAACTTCCATATCGGGCATTGGTTTCATCTTCATGTGAAACGAGCTCTCGCCGGAATCGTAACCCACTAGTGCGCATTCGGTATTATCTACAACCGATAAGCCCTTGAACAAAAGTTTTATTTCGCCGTTCTGAAAATACGATCCTTTTTCAATGCTTCCGCCGAGATCCACGGGTGGTTTGGAGTTTGCGCTTTGATGAACGACTTCGTCGCCGATCTTTTTTAAATCCTGTATACCGCCTCCGTAGGCGGTTTTTCCGGAGAAGACGTTGCAGAAAGTATGGAAATCAATAAATGTATTATAAATAAAATACGATCTGTCTTGAGGTACCGGCTTCCCGTAATTGTCTGTTAGATTAGAGAATTTTGAGTGATCGATTCCCAGTACTTCCCCTTTTTCGTTCATACCGTTCTTAAAAATATAAGACCATCCTTTAAGCGACGGGATCGAAATTTCCGCCGTGTCGTTTATATTGATTTTAAAATCGGTGCAGATGTATTTATCGCCCTCACCATTTCTGCCCGGTTCACATTTTAAATGCAGCTTGAATACCTGGAAACCGGTTCGCTTTCCGTCCGGCGACTTGTTGACAATTTTTGAGTTCATTATATAGAATTGATTTTCGGGCGACCGTTCCCCGGCAAGATTATACGATCCGTTAACCGGTATAACATTTTTATCGTTTGATTGGGCATTTAATAAAATTGAAGCCAGAAGAATAACAAAAATTGAAATTCGAAAGCATGATTTTATATTCATTATAATTCCCCTGCAATTATTTGTATTTACGGAATTTTTGTCTTTCTCAAATCTTTACCGGATAAATTCCTCATTTAATATATCATGCGCAAATAAAATCGGATCGGCGGAATTATAGCCTGATAGTAGTCAGCCAATATCTAATTGTTTGTTGATTCAAATAAATTTATTTTAAAATTCACTATGCCGGTTTGGTTTCGCACGTATTCCGTCATTAAAAAACGGGGAATTCAATGAAATCCGTTTCTTTTAAATCAGCAATCGAAATATTAAAAAAGAACGAAATTGCCAATTTAAGCTTAATCGGCTTTATAGAGAACGCCTATGCGAGCGAGGTTCAAATAGAAGGCAGCTCCGTTATGGCAAAGGGCTTCAGCGATCAGATATGGGTTTATTTTTCTGCCGGGAATGAAGATGAACTGAAAGAACTTCTTCGGCACCTTAAAAAGAATGACAAACATTTCGGCGCATTATCCGATGAGACGCGGGATATCATCCTAAAAAACAATAAGCCCGACTGGCAGCTTACGGCACTGCAGCTCCACCTTCCGGGCGAAATAAAATTAAAAAAAAGAAGATACGGCGTTCAGAAGCTCAGCGTTTCGGACGCCGGGTATATTATAAACGAATCTAAGTATAAAGATATTTTATCCGTGCCCTATCTTGAGGACAGGATTACCAAATCTTTCAGCGCGGGAATCTTTCAAAAAGGAAGGCTCGCGGCGTGGGGACTCACACACGACGAGGGAGCAATCGGTTCGCTTAATGTGTTAAAAGAGTTCAGGGGAAAGGGTCTCGGTTCCGCGGTTGTCGCTTCTCTCGTAGAGCAGATCCGGTCGGCCGGAAAAATACCTTTCGCGCAGGTAGAAGAAAGAAACATTCCCGCGCTAAAATTATGTAAGAAGCTGGGATTTATAAGTAGAGAGCAGCGGAATCGTTGA
>CAWBBX010000007.1:0-21496 GCA_963787005.1 uncultured Bacteroidota bacterium | reverse complement strand
CGCATCTGATGAACGAAGAATCTCAGAATGCTCTTCTGAAGAATCTCGAGGAGCCTCCCGAGGGAGTTATTTTTATACTAACGACACCTTATCCGGGAAAGTTAAGGGAAACTATAAGATCGAGGTGCTGGGTAGTTAATTTTCTGCCGCTTCCGGACAAAGACATCAAAGATATTTTAATCAATTATTTTGACGTGGAGCCGGGTTTGGCAGAAAACATAGCGCCGTTTGCCGGCGGTTCGGTCAGAACCGCGATGAAATTATTGGAACACGATTTCAATCTTCTCCTGGATAAGACGATATACATTTTAAGATATTCACTCGGCAGAAAATTCCACTCGGCTCTTAACGAATTTGCTCCTTTCCTTAATGATAATAATACCGAATCGGTAAAGCTTCTGATCCAGATGATGATAATTTGGTTGAACGACGTACAAAGACACCGCTACGGCAACGGGAATTATTTTTTTAAGAGCTACACGGAGACGTTGGAAAAGTTCAACGGACGGTTTCCCGATGTTCCGCTGGGAGGAGTTGTAACCAAGCTTGATAAACTTGCATCTGTTCTGCAGAACAATGTTAATCTTAACCTGGTCGCCTTAAATATTGTTTACGAACTTTCTGCCGTCACCGGCCGTTATTGATAGCCGTCCTAATTTACTTCGACGGCATCTATGATAAAATTCACTGATACTTACTTATATTTTATTTATCTTTAAAGGCTTATAAATATAAAATGGGGATTCCCGGAAACGGAGAGATTAATATGAAAAAAGTAGTTATTACCGAAGCGAAGAGAACGCCCATCGGTTCTTTTTCAGGTGCACTTTCGTCTTTCAGCTCGGCCCAACTCGGAAGTATAGCTATAAAAGGAGTGCTGGAAAGCTCAAAGATCGATCCGAACCTCGTAGATGAGGTTATAATGGGTAACGTACTTACAGCCGGGCAGGGACAAGCGCCCGCCAGGCAGGCGGCTATCTATGCCGGTCTTCCTAACAAAACGGAGTGTCTTACTATTAATAAAATGTGCGGCAGCGGATTAAAAGCGGTTATGCTTGCGGCACAGGCAATTATGTGCGGTGATGCCGATATAATTGTTGCAGGAGGGCAGGAGAGCATGACAAACTCGCCTTACATTCTTCCCAATGCCCGTAACGGATATCGTTTAGGCAACGGAGAAATAAAAGACACAGTTGTAGTGGACGGTCTCTGGGACGTATATAACGACATTCATATGGGCAGCTGCGCGGAATCGTGCGCAAAAGATTTTCAATTCAAAAGGGAAGAACTTGATGAGTTTGCGGTCAACTCATATAAAAAAGCTTTAGATGCTATGAAAGCCGGAAGATTTAAAGAAGAAATTGTTAACGCGGTAGTAAAATCGCGCAGCGGAGAAAATGTTGTTGATGCCGACGAAGAGCCTGCGCGCGTTAAGTTCGATAAAATCCCCAATCTCAGGCCGGTATTCAAAAAAGAAGGCGTCGTTACGGCAGCAAACGCATCAAGCATAAACGACGGAGCCGCCGCGCTCCTGGTAATGAGCGAGGAAAAAGCGAAAGAACTTGGATTTAAGCCGCTGGTAGAAATAGTAGCGCAGAGTTCTGCCGCTAAAGCTCCAATAGAATTTACAACGGCTCCTGCAGATGCGATATCAAAAATATTAAAAAAAGCCGGAATGACTAAAGACGATATAGATCTTTTCGAGATTAATGAAGCGTTTGCCGTGGTATCTTTGGCGGTAAACAAAATACTCGGCTTGGATTCATCAAAGATAAACGTAAACGGAGGCGCCGTTGCGCTTGGCCACCCAATCGGGGCGAGCGGTGCAAGGATTCTGGTTACTTTGATACATGAGATGAAAAAAAGAAATTCAAAATTCGGTCTCGCATCCCTGTGTATTGGCGGGGGAGAGGCGTCCGCAGTAATAGTTAAAAATTATGAGTAAGGGGTATTATGGAAATTAAAAAAATATCTGTCATCGGCGGAGGTACAATGGGCAACGGAATTGTCCATGTATTTGCCCAAAACGGCTTCAATGTTAATCTCGTTGAATTAAACGATGAACTTGGATCTAAGGCACTGGCAACTATATCGAAAAATCTTGACAGACAGGTAAAGAAGCAATCAATAAAAGAAGCGGATAAAGAAGCTGCGTTAAAAAATATTTCAAAGATTATAGGAGTTGAAAATACACCGGAAGATTCAGACTTGGTTATAGAAGCTGTTTATGAGAACAAAGATGTCAAAGCGGATATTTTCAATAAAATAGAAAAAATAGTCAAAGCCGAATCTATATTTGCTTCGAACACTTCGTCTATATCCATAACCGAGTTATCGGACGGGCACCGGCCGGATAAGTTCATCGGTATGCATTTCATGAATCCGGTTCCGGTAATGAAGCTGGTTGAGATAATCAGAGGTTATTCTACGAGTGACGAGACATACACGACTATCAAGGAATTATCTTTAAAATTGGGTAAGCAGCCTGTGGAAGTTTTTGATTACCCCGGATTTGTGGCGAATAGGATTTTAATGCCTATGATTAACGAAGCCGTATTTGCTTTAATGGAAGGCGTGGCTTCCGCCGAAGATATTGATACTGTAATGAAGCTGGGGATGAATCACCCGATGGGTCCGCTTACGTTAGCCGATTTTATTGGACTGGATGTTTGTCTGGCTATTATGGAAGTTCTTTACAGCGGTTATAACGATCCCAAATACAGACCATGCCCGCTGTTGAAGAAAATGGTAGCTGCAAAGAAACTCGGTAGAAAAACAGGCGAAGGATTTTTTAAATACAATTAGGATTACGAACAAGGTTTGAAAATAGTTTATAAGTTAAAGCGGACTTCAAGATTTTACAGAGCTAAGATCTCACATTTCTTCAAATCATTCTCATTTTCACAAGATACCTATTTGCTTCTGCTGGGAGGTATAATCGGTGTCCTATGCGGTTACGGAGCGGTCCTATATAAAGAATCCATAATGGGAATCAAACACCTCTTCTTCGATATCCCCGGCAGCCTATGGGGCTTAAAAACCTTAATTAATTCACCTAAAACATGGTATTCAGTAATAATACTTGTTTCAATTCCGGCTATCGGTGGACTTATAGTCGGACTTATGTCCAAGTTTTTCAAAGGCGCACAAAAAGGTGAAGGTATACCCAAGGTAATCGACGCTGTCGCTTCCCGTGGCGGCATAATTGAAGGAAGCTCCGGATTTCTGAAGACGATAGGTTCGGTGATCAGCATCGGTACCGGCGGCGCAGGCGGCAACGAGGGGCCGATAGTAATGATGGGATCTTCAATCGCATCTTCGATGGGAAGATATCTCTCCGCATCTCCGGACAGGCTGAAGATACTTGTAGGATGCGGTGCGGCAGCCGGATTAGCTGCGGCTTACAACGCACCACTCGGCGGCGCGCTGTTTTCAATGGAGATTATTCTTAGAACTTTTAACGCCAAGTCTTTCAGCCCTATAATTATCGCTTCCGTATTCGCGACGGTAGTTTCCCGTACATATCTCGGAAGCGAACCAGCGTTCAAGACATCGACGTTCCATCTTATTACCAACTACGAATTCTTCTTCTACGTTATCCTCGGCATATTGGCTGCTCTGACAGCTGTTTATTTTGTAAAAGTTTTTCTTAAGCTTGATGAATACTTCGATGAGAAGAAGGAAATCCCTAAATGGCTCAAACCCGCTGTGGGAGGGCTTTTCGTAGGCCTTATCGGGCTCTATCTTCCTGGAATATTCTCGTTCAGCGAGGCAGCTGTGGACAACTCCTTGTTTAACGCGACGCCTTTCTTAATATTGTTTCTGTTAATGATTTTCAAGCCGATCGCCACCGGGCTTACATTAGGCTCCGGCGGAAACGGCGGAACATTTTCTCCGAGTATTTTTACGGGAGCTATGCTGGGCGGTGCTTTCGGACAGATCGTAAATTATTTCTTCCCGTCAATCAGCGCGCCTCCGGGAGCTTACGCGCTTGTGGGAATGGGTGCTGTTGTTGCGGGGACAACAAACGCTTCTCTTACCGCTCTTATAATGGTTTTCGAGATGACTAACAATTACAGGATTATTCTTCCTTTGATGATGACCATTATCATTTCAACAACTCTCTCGAAAGCAATATTGAAGGGCTCTCTCTATACTCTAAAATTTGATAAAGAGGGGAAGGGCATCGACATATACGGAAGGAAGGTTTCCGTGCTTAAAAATATGCTGATCAAGAATATGATTGAGAAAAACGACGACATTGTACACGAGAATTATTCTTTTAAGGATGTTCTGGCATCTGTTAAGAACTCTCGTTTTAATAATATCCTGGTTATGAACTCTAACGATAAAGTGGTCGGACAAATATCCTTCCAGGATATCAGATCTGCTATTTTAGACGAAGAGACCAGGGGTATTCTGGATTTTCTTGTGGCCGGTGATTTAATGACTAAAAATTTAACCACGGTTGTCAACAATAAGAACAGCGAATCGGCGCTTGAATTAATGGAAAAAGAGGATCTGGATTATCTTACGGTACTCGACGGCGAAACCGGGAAATATCTGGGAATCGTTTCAAAAGAAACTATACTTAAGAAATATCAGAACGAACTCTTCCTCCAGCAGTCGGAGCACGATCTGGCGTTAGGTTAAAGCCTAATTATTTATTGGGAGCACGGGCTAAAACAGTTTTAAAAGGTACATCCTTTACTTCATGAAGTTTTGCCGAATAATACCAATCTTTACCGCTTTTTTCAATCTCCTTTTTAAATGTCCTATCAAAGTTTGCCATCTGTAATATATTTATATAAAAGCTTTTAACCGAGTTCCTCACGATCGAATAGCTGACAATTAAACTCGAAACGCTGTCAGGTCCGTAATAAAAACCGCATGCGTTAATAATATTTCTATTTTTAACGTCTTTAAATATTCTGTCCATTTCCAGTAAGATTGCCGCATTATTGTAAATATTCGAAATAGATTGGCCACGGAACGAATTTATGCGATTCCTAATTTCTTCATATTGTTTTAGATATTCAGCCACAGCGGGTATTTTACTGTATTTGTTCAAGCCCTTTATCAATCGGCTGGAAACGCCGATATGACATGTATCGCCGTAATATACTTTAACAGAGTCAAGATATTTTATCGCGGCGGATTTATTGCTGCTCTGTGCGAGACATACAAAATTTGATATAGGCAAAATAAAGGCAGTAAAAATTAAGAAGAGTTTTATTCTTGCCATAATTTTTTAATTACTATTAATATATAAGAGAAGACACAATATAAAGTGGAAACTACAGAATTGTTTAACTCATTAAAGTGATATAGAATAGAATCTTCGGGAAGAAATTGTCCGATAATGTATATTATGTAAACCTACGTTTACCCGTTTTTAAGAGCTATATTCCCCCAAGCTTTATGATCGCAAAGATAATAATGAGTATCAGCATAATCCAGATAACTGAATTCGTATTTTTCCGTTTGGTCTTTATTTGTCTGCTGAACCCAAGCCTTCGTTTCTTTCGCTCTTTTTCATCGCTCTCGGGAGTATAAAACCTTGGCGTATAATCGAAAACCCTGTTACGCGGTCTTTTCATAAACATCGATGCATCTCCTAATTAATTTTCAAAGATAGCCGATACAAACATTGCGGGATTGAAATTCTGCAGATCATCAATGCCTTCTCCGACGCCGATATATTTGACCGGGACTTTCTGCTTTGCGCAAATCTGGAAAACCACTCCGCCTTTTGCAGTGCCATCGAGCTTTGTAATTACGAGTCCGGTAATATCGGTGACCTTAGAGAATTCTTCTGCCTGAACTAAAGCATTCTGTCCTGTGTTTCCGTCAAGCACCAATAAAGTCTCATTCGGAGCATAAGGAAGCAGCTTGGCCGAGCTTTTCTTGATCTTTTTTAGCTCTTCCATCAAATTTGCTTTATTGTGGAGACGACCGGCGGTATCAATAAGAACAATATCGTATTTTTCTTTAATAGCAGTATTAATCGTTTCATATGCAACTGATGACGGATCTGCTCCGGTATCTTTTCTAACTAACTCCACACCGGCGCGTCCCGCCCATATCTCAAGCTGTTCGTTCGCAGCCGCCCTGAATGTGTCCGCTGCGCCGATTATCACCTTTTGTCCGGCTTTCTTATAATTGTAGGCTAGTTTACCTATTGTAGTTGTCTTCCCCGCTCCGTTAATACCTACAACTAATATAACAAAGGGCTTAAAATTATCAATGTTTTTATTTTTCTCATCAGCGTCGGGACTAATTTTTAATACATTAACTAATTCATTCTTAACGGCGTCTATAACTCCGGCTCCGCTTCTGTCCTTGCCTTCTCTTAATTTTATCCTGGCGCTTTCAATAATTCTTTCGGCGGTATCCATCCCCATATCGGATGTAATTAGAATTTCCTCTATCTCGTCGAGAGTCGCATTGTCAATTACCGCCTTGCCGCTGACAGTTTCGTTTAATGTATTGACAATTTTATTCCTGGTCTTCGAAAGTCCCGATTTAAGTTTATCAAAATTTATATTATTGAACAGTCCCATGATCCTTATGCCTCACGAATTCTATTGCTCTGATTAAATAGCCCAGGAATGAGGCTACAATTAAGATAATGCTTAAGTAATAAATTGAAATGTATATTATATTTGCCCTATCCAAGCCGCCTATAATAAGCAGTATTAAAACTCCTATACTGCTTACGGTCATTTTCCCGAGAACGTTGGAAGGAAGAACGCGTCCGAGTATTTTAGCTACAATCATTCCGCCTATGAAGATCAAAACGTCCCTGCCTATAACCATAAAGAAAAAGTAGCCGGGTATTTCGCCGGTTAGATAAAGTTTCACAATTATCGCAGCAACTAACACTTTGTCGGCCAGCGGATCGATGATCTTTCCGAGCTCGGTAATCTCATTGTATTTCCTTGCAAGATAGCCGTCGAGAGAATCGCTTATCGCTGCAATAATACAAATTGCAATTATAATCTGACGATTTCCCGGCGCGTTTAAATTATCCAGGAGCGGCCAAAGAGGTACCGCGAGCAGCAGCCGGAAAATGCTGATCAAATTAGACTTGGTAAATATTTCTTTGCCTGTATATTTCTGTGTCATTTAATTACCGCGAATTTTCCTAACGTTTCACCTGTCTCATTGTTATTGCCGTCGAGCTGAACGATCCTGTAAATGTAGATTCCGCTTTGAAGCAGTTCTCCCGATTCATCTTTGAGATCGTAGTCTAATCCTCCCCCGCTGGTCTCTCCTTCTAATTGCTTTATCTTCCGGCCGGTCAAGCTGAAAATAGTGATCTTTACTCTTGTAGGAAGATTAGCGAATGTTATTTTATTCACGCCGCCGTGCAGTCTGGCAGGACTAGGATACACATAAACATTTGAAAGATTTTCCGCCGAGTTGAATAATTTAATAACGCTCCCGGCACCGGAACCGATTTCCAGACTACCGCTTGCCTCCGACGACCGCAGATTCTTAACAGTTAGAGTATACGCCTTTCCCGCGGAACCTACCGGCCTTTTGTGTTCCAAATATAAGTAAATTATTCGATTATCCTGAGGATCGATGTCTGCTCTTTGTAAATAATTTGCAGGGGAAAAAGAATAATTAGACGTATCTTCGGCGGAAACCGGATCTGCGTTTAAACTCATTACTATTCTAATAGTGTACGGATCAGGGACAGAATGATCCTTTATATAAAAATTATCATTGTTTTCCTTAGGGGAATAAGAGAAAGAGATAGTATCCTGTTTTACAGGCGAGTCGTAATAATCTTTTAATCCTTTGACGGTAATCATTCCCCTTCCGGACGGTAATCTATCCTTGAAACTCAGTTGATACGAATACTGTGAGGAGGCAGCCGCTGTATTGGGATATATCTCAGGGATTATTTCAAATGCATTGATATTGCCGATAGTATTGTCAATTCTATCGGAGAATGTCAAGTCGAGAGTCTTAGGGCTTGAGGCCGTAACAGATAAAAGCCTGGCCGGATTATGTGTAAATATTCTTTTTATCTTCCCGGCTCCCGAAGCGGGTCCTGATCCGGACGAGTTTACTTTGTAATAGTAATAACTGCCGGGCACAAGGTTCGTGTCGGTAAAATTATGATTTGTTGTCGAATCAACTAAACTTAATCTGTTCTTGTTCATTCCGCGGTAAATAAAATATTCAGGTGAACTGCCTTCCCACGTCAGTTTAATGGTAGCGGAATCCGAGCTGTAGCCGAACAGGTTGTAAGTCTCTGAAATGTTGTCCCCGGAACCTAGTTCATAGAAACTTATACCGTTATCGCCGGGAAATGCGACTTCCTTTTCGCCGTTATTGTTGATATCCCCGACGAATATCGAGCTCGAATTAATGCTTTCTTTTAAATGATATGAGCTCATTCTTAGAATTTGAATATTTAAAAATGTACGAATAGGGGAATAAAAATAAGATCAATTCTTCCTTATTATCATTTTGAAGATTTGCGAATCTAAGGCTGTTATATGTCGGCTGAAAATTATTGGAGAAGTCCGATGTAAGATCAATAAAATCTTTTTTTAATACTGTATGTACCGTATCATTTAAATAATCGAATATCCATAACCTGTAATAAGGCGCACTGTTTGCGATTCTTAAAGAATGAAGAAGAACTGCAATCTCCATTTTCCCGTCTCCCGTATAATCGCCGGCCGTCAAATAAGCAGACGATCCGGCTAAACCCGTCGATACCGTTTTACCCTTCCGGAATACTCCGGGACCTACTATATTGTAACTAAAAATATCTCCATCCATGTCTACTGTCCAAATCTCCTTTGTGCCATCACCGTTCATATCGGTAATTACAGCATTAGGCGAGTCAAGATAATTATTGCCGCTCCCGGACGCAGTAAAGTTATTAAGCAGTAAGGAATCGGAAAGACTAAGGTCAGGGTTTAAACTCCAAATATTTAATGCGGTATAGCCGCTTAAGGCCACTATCTCTGTTTTCCCATTTCCGTAGAGATCGGCTGCAAGCACCGGCCGGAAGTTGCCGGATGTATCGGCGAATTTAGTTGAAAAACTTGCTGAAAAAGGTGAATTCTGTTCAACTATATATCCGTTGTTCACAAAGTAGCATAGCAAATCTTTTTTACCGTTTCCGTTAAAATCTCCGTAGTCTTTAATTATTTTATTGTTTAAGACTGTTACTGGTTTAAATGCATCCCCGTCAAGCTTATAAATTTCGGTGGATGAAGCATTAGAATAAGGTCTAACAGCAATTTCATCGAAACTACTAGAAGTAAGATCAAGCGGATTTTTGTAAATAAAACCGGGGGGCATGGCAAAATTCATCTTTGTCTCATGAACCGGGGATTCATCGTTGTAAGTTTCAAATGTGAAATATTTTTCGCCATCCTTTAAATCTGTTTTCAATCCGGCAAGATTCTCAGCCTCAAAGTAAGCTTGGTACTCTGAATTCGGAGCAATTACCGATAGCGGAATAATACCATAATGGAAATAATCCACCGTTTTAATATTCGGATTAAAATTATCCAGGGTTACGTAGTTAAATGCGGCGTCGCCGGTTTTTCTATAAAACATCTTTATCGTACACCTCTGATTTGATGATACGGCACCTAGCATTGTCGCTTTGTCGCCGTAAAGCACGCTTCCGGAATAAACGGGATAAAGAACAGGCGGTTTTCGTGTGATATAAAAATTAACCCTCTCCTCTTCGGTTTTTCCATTGTTTAAATTCACCATCAATCGAAGAGTATATGAGGTATCCGGCAAGGAAACGGTATTAAGATTAAAAATATTTTCATCCTTGAATTGGTACTGTCCATTCGGGATCAACACATTCCACGTCTTAGGATTAAGCCCGATCCCGTATGATAAACTGTAATTCGAAAATTCAGCGGATAGAATTGTTGCATAGATATTCAAAGTATCGGAAGTTAAGGTGAAGTCCTGGGTCGGCGAATCGAATTTTATTTCGGCAGGAAGTGCTGCATTCAAAGCGTTGTAAATATCCAGCCTGCCAGCGCCGCTTTTTTCGTCCCAGCCGGGATCCCCGATATCGTCCGCGGTACTTTTTAATATCTGCTTAACTTCTTCATTCGAAAAATTATGAATCGAGAGCAGAAGTCCGGCTGCTGCTGACACAAAAGGCGCGGCCGCGGAAGTGCCTGAAACATAATTATACTCCCCGTTCATTAAAGTAGTTAAAATACCCGTTCCGGGCGCAACAAGATCAAGTGTAGAGCCGTAATTTGAGCTCTCCGATACTTGATCAGTCTGCGTAGAATTACCGACACATATGACTTCTGAATAACCCGATGGATAGTGCGGCTCGCTGCTGCCGGAGTTCCCGGAACTCGCGACAAGAACTACATTTTTCTCGTATGCGTAACGTATTACATCCCTCAATACTTCCGAGAACCTAGAATCTCCGAAGCTCATATTAATTACCTTCGCACCCATCTTCACCGCATATAAAATAGCGGAAGCTACATCGTTTTCTCTTCCGGATCCTGTAGGATCGAAAGCCCTGAGATCCAGCAGTTTAATATTAGGAGCAGTTCCTGCAATGCCGACCATATTGTTTGTTTGAGCTCCGATAATTCCGGCCACAGAAGTACCGTGGCCGTTTTCGTCCAACGGATTGTTATCCCATCCCGAAAAGTCGCCAGAGGCTGAATCATAAGGGAACCCTCTTTGATCGGTGAAATCCCACCCGATAAAATCGTCGATAAAACCGTTTCCGTCGTCATCTATTCCGTTAGTAGATTTGTTTTCCCCGCCGGCATCGGTTCCGGTTTCTCCCGGATTAATGAATATTTTATTTTTCAGATCAGGGTGAAGATAATCGATGCCTGTATCAATAATTCCTATCAGGACCGTATCGCTGCCTTCCGTAATTCCCCATGCGTCGTAGGCTTTTATTTTTTCCAGGGCCCATTGATCGGCAACCAAGCTGTCGTTAGGTACAATCCTCCCGCCTTCAATTCTATATACAATTTCTTTCTCTACGAATTGTACGGATGGATCACTCTTAAGTGAGGTAATTGCATTGTGAGCGGCGGAAGAGTCGCTGAATGTAATCTTAATTATTCGGGAAAGCGCATCGTCGTCGCTGCCTAATCCGTGCGCGAAATTATCTATGCGGACTTGAGCGGAGTTAACGGTAATATTTCTTTTTAATGAACTGAAAAGTTTCTGGGTTCTGACTATTCTGTTAACCTCTACGCGAGATACAGAATTTTTGTATTTGACAAAGTATGTTGATTGAGAGTGTAGAAACGAATTGAAGAGTAAAACTGCAACGAGGGCCGCAAATGTTTTACACTTCATACATTTCCTTTGTGAAGTTAATATCGACTTCTGTGGGATAATTACCCGAGAAACACGCGGTACAGAAATTATCGTGACCGGCTTCGGTCACCGCTTCCAGCATCTCATCGATAGTTAAATATTCCAGACTATCAACGCCTAGATATTCTTGTATCTCCTTAACTTTTCCGTGCATCTGATTCGCAATCAGTTCCTCACGGCTGGGAAAATCCATGCCGTAGTAACAGGGATGTTTAATCGGGGACGATGATATTCTCAGATGAATAGCCTTGGGTTTTGCTTCTCTTATTAAACCGACAAGCTGTTTTGACGTATTTCCTCGAACTATGGAATCGTCAACTATAATAACGGTTCGGCCTTCCAGCACGCCTTTTACTATATTGAATTTAATTCTTACGCCGATTTTTCTCTTTTCCTGACCCGGCTGGATAAATGTTCTTCCTATGTAATGGCTTCTGATCAATCCGATTTCCAATTTGGAAGATATGCCCTGCTTCTCAAGTTCCGTCTGATAGCCCAGCGCCGTAGTATTGGAGCTATCAGGCACGCTGATTACTATTGCTTTATCACCGTCTTCGTCTCGTACGGGATATTTCCTTGCGAGTATTTTCCCCAGACGCCTTCTCATTTTGTCAACGTTGTGTCCAAATATAAAACTGTCGGGCCTGGAAAAATAAATATACTCGAAGATACAATGTTTTTTCGGTGCGGGTTCTTCCTTTATCCTTACGGATTTAATCTCTTCAGCATCTTTAATATTCTCGTCTATAATCACCAGTTCACCGGGATCGACTTCCCTGATGAATTGTGCTGCCAAAATGTCGAATGCGCAGGTTTCTGACGCTACCACAAATCCTCCGTTAAGACTGCCTATGCAGAGGGGCCTGAAGCCGTATGGATCCCGCGCAGCGATAAGTTTGTCGTCCGTCAATATAGTGAGGCAGTACGCACCTTCCAGCCTGCCTAGAGCCTCCTTTATCTGCGCTACTTGATCATTCAGCCGGCTCCGCGCGATAAGATGGAGGATTACTTCCGTGTCGCTGGTAGTTTGGAAAATTGCTCCCTCATTTACTAGTTCTTCTCTCAATTCTTTTGCGTTGGTAAGATTGCCGTTATGCGAGACTGCCAAATTACCAAGTCTGTAGTTAACCACAAAAGGCTGGATGTTGTTTATCGAATTGGATGAGCCCGTAGTGGAATACCGGTTATGCCCGATGGCCATATTTCCTACAAGAACGTTTTTAAATACTTTTGAGTCGGCATAAACCTCGGATACAAGACCCTCGCCTTTATGAATCCTAAATACAGGTTTTCCTTTATCGTTAAAATCGCGAGTAATAATTCCGCTTGCTTCCTGTCCCCTATGCTGGAGAGCGTGCAGTCCGTAATATGTATTAACAGCGGCTTCGTTCGACCCGGTAATGCCGAAAATTCCGCAGTGGCATTTGGGCTTGTCGGATATGATTTCCATGTAGAGAAAATTCTTTCTTTAAATACTAGCACTAAATTACACAAATATTTCTACTAATTAAAATAAGTGTGACATATCAAATAAAAAAGTCAGCGGTAAAAAAACACCTAAATAATTGGAAGAGTTATTTAGACGTGTTATTAAAGGATTAATTGTGTTAGATCATGAGGAAGTAGGATAAGAAAAACCTGCCGATAATTCGGAATGGACACAAAAGTGGGAACGGCGGGATTTTCCCGAAGGGATTCTGCCATATTAGCATTCCTTCGGAACTGCGGAAGAACCCGCTGCTCCTGATTCCCATGAAATTTTAAAATAAAAACGGCAGCTCCAAATGAACTGCCTTGTCGGAACGGCGGGATTTGAACCCGCGACCACCTGAACCCCATTCAGGTACGCTACCGGGCTGCGCCACGTTCCGAAAAAATTATAATTTCGTCACTAAAAGTTCTAAAATAGTTTTGATATCTTCAAGGTCTTTTTTTATAGAAGGCCTATCTTTTTTTTCTGCATGAACGGACGGACCTTCATTCCGAATTGGATCAGACTCGGCCGGGGGCAAAGATCCTTCGGGCGAATAATTCTCAAGGATCTTTTTTGCGCCTTCTATGGTATATTTTTTCTCTCTCAATAAGCTTTTGATATGAATAATCAACTGGATATCTTTGTTTGTATATATCCTGTTGCCCGCTCTATTCTTCTGTGGTTTTAATTCCTCAAACTCAGTTTCCCAGTATCTAAGCACATACTGTTCAACATCTGTTATCTTGCTTACTTCACTAATAGAATAGTAAAGTTTCTTTATTGAAAGGTCTTTCATTATACCTCAAATAAATTTGAGGGAAAAATAACTAATAGTCTCATTAATAGCAAGATTATAGTAATTGAGTCATTATTTGCTTTAATTGATGCTCATAATCTATTTTCCCTAATAATAATATCAATGAGTTCACTAATATCTTTTAATTCATAATCCGCATCATGCTGTTTTGTATTGAAAGTATCTCCATATTTTGCGAAAGCCGTTTTCATACCGACATTCGCTGCGCCAACTATGTCGCGCTCAACCCAGTCGCCAAGCATTAGAGCTTCTTCCGGTTTTACGTTGAGCTTTTCAAGTATCATCAAGAAAGGTTTTGAACTAGGTTTTCTTTCTCCCGTATCTTCAAAAGTTATTACCGCGTCAACTATATGATGAAAATTTAAATAAGCAAGTCTGAGCCAGGCCTCTTTAACCGGGGCGTCGGATACAATACCCATTTTAATTCCCATTTTTAGAAGCTTGTATAAGGTGGGATAAACATGCGGATACGGTGTCAATGCCGCTTCCCTAGCGCGTCTGTAGGCCACTATGCCTGCCGATAATATTTTGTAATCAACTTTCTTTAATACCCTCTGCAGAAAAACATCAAAGACTTTCTGGTATTCTATCCCCTGCTCTTTGTAGATTTCATCAATTAATTCGTTTGCTTCCGAACTAGTAATGGTCAAACCGGAATCGATCATTGCCGGGATCGCCTCCTCTATCGCCCGGCGCTTCATCTTCATAAAATCGACCAATGTATTATCTAGATCAAAAATAACTGCCTTAATCAAATTACTATTCCCTTATTCATTTATTAATTTTTGTAGTAGATACACCGCGGCAAAATAGCCTTTCTCTTTAAAACCGGATATATATCCGTCGCATCCGGAAGCGGTGATTAAGTTCTGCCTGAATTCTTCGCGGTTAACCAAATGAGATAAGTGGACCTCCACTTTGGGCAATTTGCAGTCGGCGAGAGAATCCCTGATCGCCACCGATGTGTGTGCGTATCCGCCCGGATTAATTATTAGACCGTCAAATCCTTTTGTCGCTTCCTGAACTTCAGTAACAATTTCTCCCTCAATGTTGGATTGAAAGAAAGAAAAATCTGTTTCATTAAACTCATCTTTCAGGAGTTTCTCTATCTTTTCCAGAGTTAAATCGCCGTATTGATTCTTATCCCGCTTTCCGAGCATATTTAAATTCGGACCGTTTATTACGAGTATTTTCATTTCGATTCCGCCATTTCGTCTATTATCTCGCGTACTCTCGGAGTCAGGTAGATGTCGTCTATTCCCAGTTCCTTTAAAGCCATGGAAAGAATCATAACCTTCCTTTGCAGATTGGCCATCTTATTAATAACTATCACCTTACTCTCCTTTAGAATGCAATAGCCTCCCTTGAAATCACCCTTCTCAAACCTTACTTCTGCACCGAGCTGGGCGGCAAGTGCTTTTAGGTCCTGGATAATTTCTTCAAATTCTTTTTCCTTAATTTTCATTTTTCTTCCGCATGTCTTTTAAGAGGTTGAAATATAATGAAATAAAGCACGGAAAAATAACTCAAAATTTCTACTATGGAGAAACTACCAAGCGAGTTCAAACGGTTTATATAAAGGCCGAGAACATGCTTTGCGTCGAAAACACCCGCATTTACGATTGAGAATATTTTATAATCGATAGACATTAAGTATATTTCGAACGGCATTGTTACAAAAATTATCACGGCGCTTATAAACAGCCAGCCGTTGTTTTTTAATTTTAGCCCTGAAGTAATAAGAAAAATTAAAAACGATGAGATAAAAACAACGTATAATAAACCGGTAGTCAAATCAGCGGAATTGAGCATCGATAAAATACCGCCCAAGTTTTGATTGCTGATGAAAGATCTTAGATTTAATTCGGGCCCCTGAAAAAGCTGGTACACTACAATCATCCTTAAAAAATAACCGCCCAGCCATAAGGCCCCTGACGTGACGGAAACGTACATTGCTATTTTGGAGAAAAGCCCGAGTTTTTTCATAAATTGTAATATTTTAGACAGATAAAAATATAAAAAAAATATGACTATTGCCTCTATTGATTTGGGAACAAATACCGTTCTGCTGCTTATAGCGAAGGCGGAAAAAAGCGTATCTAAAATTGTCACACTCGTAAATGAATATAGGATGCCCAGGATCGGAAAAGGTTTGAAGCCGGGCGGATCGATAACGGAAGAAAAAATAATTGAATTATTCGAGGTCCTGGCTGATTACAACACAGTAATTAAGGAACACAATTGCGAGCAGGTTCTTTTATCAGCAACAAACGCACTGCGAATTGCTTCGAACGGTAAAAAAATTCTTGATGAAATCGCCTCAAGATACGGATGGGACTGCCGGATTATTTCAGGCGAAGAAGAAGCCCGGTATTCTTATTTAGGCGCGGTCTCAGGAATCGATGAGAAAGTTACAACTCTAATTATAGACATTGGCGGCGGAAGCACCGAGCTTGTTTTGGGAAAAGGGGAAGACATTTTATTCCGTAAAAGTTACCATGCGGGTGTAGTCAGCCATACCGAGAAACACTTTAAACATGATCCTCCGTTTCCGTCAGAAATAAATACTTTGGAAGATGATATTGCATCGGTCTTCTCTGAAATAAAAGATCATATTCATGCTCCCGATAATACAATCGCGATTGCCGGAACTCCCACAACTCTGGCATGCATAAAAAACGGCCTAAATAACTTCAACGAAGAAAAAATTGAAGGAAGCACACTTAGCATAAGTGAAATGCAT
Source organism: uncultured Bacteroidota bacterium (assembly GCA_963787005.1). Classification (GTDB taxonomy): domain Bacteria; phylum Bacteroidota; class Ignavibacteria; order Ignavibacteriales; family Ignavibacteriaceae; genus FEN-1297. Next base: position 5,095 of record CAWBBX010000007.1, on the reverse strand, counting down.
AACCTTATCCAAGAACTAAAAAATTTGTCATCCTCTGAAATTTCAGAAAGGTATAAGTCAGTAACGAAAGGACGCGAAGATCTTATATTAACTGGCAGCTATATTTTATTTTTAATTATGAATATATTAGATATAGATAAAGTAATAGTTAGCACTAAGGGGATACGTTATGGGGCGATTGTAAATTATTTGAAAGTTGAGAATTAGGGATTATAATTCTGAAGTATTGTATCCTTGGCAGTTTCATCCGGAGCACGATCCGGATAATCGAGGGTGAAATGAAGTCCCCTGCTCTCCTCCCTGCCAATTGCAGATTTAATAATCATGTGCGAACAGGCTATGATATTTCTAAGCTCAAGTATATCTATAAAGACTTTAGTCTTCTTGTACAAAGTTTCCGTTTCCTCGTACAATGTGTGTATTCTTCTGGCAGCTCTTTGTAATCTCTGATTGGATCTCACAATGCCGACGTAATCCCACATGATCTGCTTTGCCTCTTTCAAGCTGTGAGTAATAAGAACCTTTTCATCCGAAGATAAAGTTCCGGATTCATCCCAATCCGGAATTTCAGGAATTTCACCCGAGTAATTATCTAACATTTCCTTTATCTTGCCGACCGCCCTTTGAGAAAAGACAACGGCTTCCAAAAGTGAGTTGCTAGCAAGACGGTTTGCTCCGTGAACTCCTGTCATCGAAACCTCTCCGCAGGCAAATAATCCAGTAAGCGATGTCCTCGCAAATTCATCTACAATTACGCCGCCGCACGCGTAATGTGCTGCGGGAACCACAGGGATAAATTCTTTTGAGATATCTATACCCTTCTTCAAACAAGATTCATATATATTCGGAAAGTGATCTATTATTTCGTCTTTGTTTTTGTGAGTTATGTCGAGGTACACGAATTCATCACCTCGTTTCTTTAACTCGTTATCAATTGCTCTTGCTACGATATCCCTGGGCGCAAGCTCTTTTCTTTCATCGTATTTTTCCATAAAAGTTTTTCCGTTTTTTGTACGGAGCTTCCCACCGAATCCGCGTACTGCTTCGGAGATAAGAAAGGCCTGGCTTACTACTTCTTTTTGTCCGTTTGGATTATAAAAAGAAGTCGGATGAAACTGTATAAATTCCATATTCCCGATTCTTGCTCCCGCACGGTAAGCCATCGCGTAGCCGTCACCTGTTGCAATAGAAGGATTTGTGGTATGAAGATAAACATGTCCCAAACCGCCGGTAGCAAGCACAGTAATCTTTGAGGAAATCTTAATAACTTCGTCAGTATCGCACTTTAACACGTATGCTCCCCAGCAGTTTCGATTATTGAGCGGAAGATTTTTTAGCTGATGAACATTGTGCTCAGTTATTAAATCAATTGCTAAGGCATTCTCTATAACTCTTATGTTTTCTTTTTCATTAACTTGTTCAATTAATGCTCTTTCTACTTCTTTTCCGGTGAGATCTTTCGCGTGCACAATCCGGTGCATTGAGTGTCCGCCCTCTTTCGCCAGATCGAGCTTGCCGTTCTTTTTAGTAAACTTTGTGCCAATATCAATTAAATCCAATATTCTGTCCGGACCCTCTTTTACAAGTATCTCAACCGTCTTGCGATTACATAAGCCTGCTCCCGCTATGTGTGTATCTTCAATATGCTTTTCGAAACTGTCTTCGGGAGCAAACACTGACGCAATGCCGCCCTGAGCATAATTTGTATTTGAATCAGATTTATTCTTTTTTGTCACGACAATGACGTCTGCATATTCTGATACTTTCAATGCGGTGAATAAACCTGCGATGCCTGACCCGATTACAAGAACTTCCGTATTTAATTTCATTTTATTTCCGGTTCAAAATATCCCTAAGATTAGAAATAAATATATCCAAATGATCACTTTCCGTTATTAGCGGAGGGAGAATTCGAAGGACATTTAAATTTGTGCAATTAATAAGAATTTTACGGTTCCGCATTTCTTTTACTATTTCAGCACCTTCATAATTTAACTCGATACCTATCATAAACCCGCGGCCTCTTACTTCTTTTATATCGTCAGGGAATTCGGATTTTAATTTATTTAACTCAGACATAAAATAATCACCGAGTTCTTTAACTTGTGTGATTAATCCGTTCTCGAAAACTTCAGTCAAAACCACCTTACCCGCCGCGCAGCTTACGGGGTTTCCGCCAAAAGTCGTACCGTGCTTACCGACCTGAAAAACATCGGCATATTTTTCCGAGACCAGGAAAGCTCCAAGCGGCAGTCCCCCGCCAATCGCCTTTGCTGTCACGATAATATCAGGTACAACACCGAGATGGTTATGCGAGAACGGTTTCCCGGTTCTTCCTATTCCGCATTGAATCGCATCGGATACAATAGCAAATCCGTATTTCTCCCTTAGCTCTACGAGCCTCATTGCGAATTCTTCGGATACTACATTTATACCGCCTTCTCCCTGAATAAATTCCAGGAAAACCGCGGCCGTATTTTCATCAACATTTAAATTAAGATCTTCTATGCTGTTAAAAATTATGTGAGAGATGTTAGGTAGGAAAGGCTCAAAGCCTTTCCTGTATTTTTCTCTTCCGGTAAGCGTCATTGCACCGTATGTTCTTCCGTGAAAAGAATCAGTAAGAGCATAGATCTTTTTATTAGGACCGAATTTCATTCTTATAAGCTTTAGCGCGCCTTCAATAGATTCTGTCCCGCTGTTTGTCAGGAAAACTTTCGACATTCCCGAATATTTCAGCAACAGCTCAGTAAATTCAATTTGTATGTCTGTAATAAAATTGTTGGAGAGATGTCCGAACTTAGAAATCTGTTTGCTAACAGCCGCTACTATTTTCGGATGGGCGTATCCCAGGGCGTTGACTGCTAATCCGGAGAAAAAGTCCATATACTTTTCTCCGGATTTATCTATTAAATATATTCCCTCTCCTCTTTCAATTTCCAGAGGGATTCTATTATATGTATGAACGAATAGTTCTTTTTCTTTATCGAAGATTGATGCGGTCATATGTTTAGGATTATCTTAAGTGAATAGTAATTCAGAGCTTAAATATAGCAAATAGAAAATCGCGGATGTGAATCCCAGCGCAGTAATTACAGAGTATATTATATTCTTGGTCTGGGTAAACATTCCCCAGAAAGCCAGCAGTATCGACCATAGAATCATCAGACCTTCGAAGCCGGCAAGAATATATGCGAAAGTGCTTTTTGTTGTAAACGGGGTGGGGTTATTTGAAAAAAGATTATTTCCGAATACCGTTACTTCAACGGGGAAAAGTATTATTATCGCGAATACCTGAGGAATAAGAGCATAAATAAAGATAGTAAAACTGTCCCTTATCCTCGATTTTAGATCGAAAGCGCTGTTGATGAATTTGATTAAAACGGAATACAAGAAAATAAAGATTACGGCGCCGGCTGAGATGATTAGATAATTTGTCGTAAAATTTCCGAGATGCGGTTGGTTATTAGAAAAGGCGAGCGAAATATACATAGAGTCGACAAGAAATTTTGCCGATGCGAGCAGCAGTATGAAATATATAAAGTTCTTATGTTCCGCCTGAATTATCTGTGAAAATGCTTTTTGGGGACTGTGAATAAGCAGCGACAAAACTCTGAAGAGATCAATATTAACAATTCGTTCTCGGATATAACCTTTGCAGCTTCCGCAAATCAGGCCGTAATAAGGATTCTCGGCGCCGCAGTTTTTACAGATAATAACGTTTTTCATAGAAAGATCCGTTAAAATTTTATCTTAATACCGAGCATCGGCTCGCCTGTCCTGTAATTTTCGTTAACGTTGAAGTCGAATAACTGCGCATCTACATATGCGTCCACAAGGTTCAGGAAGTACGTCAATCCCATGTAAATAGCAAATAAGTCTCTTTGATCGTGATACGAATTTCGAATGCTTTTATATCCCTTTATTAAATATTCATTGTTCTCTAATACAGCCTGATCATATAGGCTTTGGTAATCTTTATAATAATTATTATTGAGATTCCAATTATAAATCAGCCACGCAGCCACTCCCCAAATAATAGGAGCTTTGAAATAAGAGTGATTGTATATTTGTCCCCAGCCGGGGATTATCGCACTCCGCAGCACCGCTCCCAGCGGTGATTTTTGCATCACATATACCGAATCGGATACGGTATTCTGCGCTGCCCTGGTGGAATCCTGCTGCGCGAATCCTGTCTGCAGCAAAATCAAAAATATTACCGCCGATTTAATTATATGATGTGTCAATGATTTCAAATAGCTCGAAGAGCCGTTCTAATTCTTCGTTTGAATAAAACTCGATTTCGATTTCCCCCGAACCGTCCTGTTTTTGCCTGCACGATACTTTTGTGCCGAATATTTTCCGGAGTTTGTCCTCGACGTCGCTCAAATTAGCGGAGGAGACCGATGATCTCGGGCCAACGGAAACGGCACGCTTTTTATCATTCCCTTCTGTCAGCAGCTTCTTAACAAGCTGTTCAACTTTTCTGACGGAAAGGTTTCCTTCTTTAATTTTTTTGAGAGCTAAAAGCTGAAGTTTTTCACTGGGCAGATTTATCAAAGCTCTCGCGTGACCCGCTGATATTTCCGCTTTTACCAGGCTCTGCTGTATCTCGTCGGGTAGTTTCAACAGCCTAATCGTATTAGCCACTGTCGATCTGTCCTTCCCGACTTTATCGGCAATCTGTTCCTGAGTAAGACGGCACTCGTCCATAAGTCTCTTATAAGCCATACTTACTTCGATCGGATTCAATTCCTCGCGCTGAATGTTCTCGATGAGAGCCATTGCTAGCATCGCTTCTTGGGTTTCGACTTTGATAATATATGCCGGAATATCTTTATATCCGATATCACGGCATGCTTTAAGCCTTCTCTCGCCCGATATTAATTCATAACGTCCGTCGACGGCCCTTCTTACTGTAATCGGTTGAATTAGTCCGTTCGACAATATAGATTTTTTCAGTTCTTCCAGAGCTGCCGGTTCGAAAGTTGTACGCGGCTGAAATGGATTCGGATCGACTAATTCAACGCCGATTTTAGCGAGTACTTCTAATTGTTTGCCGTCGTCCCTTCTTATGTCGTCGAACTTGGCAACG
>CAWBBX010000006.1:0-6227 GCA_963787005.1 uncultured Bacteroidota bacterium | reverse complement strand
AACTTGCTCTCAAAAATATTTCGGAATTGAGGAAGAAATTCGGGTATGTCATTCAGGAGGGTGGTTTATTTCCTCATCTTACCGGAAAAGGCAACGCCTCCTTAATGGCGGAATATTTGGGATGGGAGAAAGTTAAAATTAAAAATAGAATCGAAGAACTTACTGATCTCATGAAATTATCGCCTGAAATTCTGGATAAGTATCCCTCGCAGTTATCGGGAGGGCAGAAGCAGCGAGTAAGCATTATGAGAGCGCTAATGACAGATCCGGAAATTCTTCTTCTGGACGAGCCGCTCGGAGCGCTCGATCCTTTGATCCGCTACGATCTGCAGACCGATTTGAAGGAGATTTTTGTCAGCCTGAAAAAAACCGTAGTAATGGTTACCCACGATATGGGTGAAGCCTCTTTCTTCGGCGACAGAATAGTTCTGATGAAAAACGGCTCGGTGATTCAAGTAGGGAACGCCGAGGACTTTATTAAAAATCCCGCCGAACCTTTTGTTACTAAATTCGTCAATGCACAGAGAATGCCTTTTTTAATTCCGGAGAAGCCGGGTGAATAGGATTATTAATTCAATACTGTTAATGTTATTATTATCATACGCCGCGCTGTACGGACAAAAAGAGAAACCCGTAACCGTAGGTTCAAAAATATTTACCGAATCGGTTATAATCGCAGATATTACCGCTCAGCTTGCAGGACTCGAATATACGAATGTTGTCAACCGTCGGGAAATTGGCGGAACAAGAGTTGTATGGAACTCGCTTTTAAGAGGGGACATCGATGTTTATCCGGAATATACCGGAACTATTAAGGAAGAAATTTTTGCATCCGGAAATATGACCGATCGTCAGATGAGGGACTCGCTTAAGAAGTTAAATATATTAGTGAGCGGATCACTCGGATTTAACGATACATATGCTATCGGTATGAAAAAAAGCCTGGCAGAAAAGCTGGGAATAAGTTCAATCTCGGATCTAAAAAAATATCCGGATCTGAAGTTCGGATTTTCGAACGAATTCATGGATAGGAAGGACGGGTGGCCCGGATTAAGTAGGGCGTACGATCTTCCGCAGAAAAACGTTACCGGATTGGATCACGATCTTGCCTACAGAGGAATCGATGACGGTTCAATTGATGTTGTCGATCTTTACTCCACCGACGCCGAGATAAAATATTATCATCTCAAAATTTTAAAAGATGATCTGCATTATTTTCCCGAATACAACGCCGTGCTTCTTTACAGGAAAGAACTCTTAAAAACAGCACCCGGTGCCGTAAAATCTTTTTTAAGACTTCAGGGCGCTGTGCCCGAATCGACTATGATAGGGATGAACGCTAAGGCTAAGATCGAAAAGATTCCCGAGCAGAAAATAGCCGCTGATTTTATAAAACAAAAATTCGGCGCCGAGACAGAATTCAAAAAAGAAACCCTCTTCTCCAGACTGCTTAAAAATACCCGCGACCATTTGTTCATGGTAATTATCTCTCTTGCCGGCGCGATAATTGTCTCCATCCCTCTCGGTATATTTGCGAGGCAAAATAAGAAGGCGTCCGGTATAATTTTGGGGACCGTGGGTGTTATTCAAACGATTCCTTCGCTGGCCCTGCTGGTTTTTATGATACCCCTGATCGGAATAGGATCGTGGCCGGCAATAATAGCTCTTTTTCTCTACAGCCTTCTGCCTATCGTAAGAAACACATATTCGGGACTCGAAGGAATTCCCGCGCACATAAAAGAATCGGCGGAAGTGCTCGGACTTCCTGCAGGCGCGAGGTTAAGATTGATAGAACTGCCGATAGCATCACGCTCGATCTTAGCGGGAATAAAAACATCCGCGGTTATCAATGTTGGTACGGCAACGCTGGGCGCGCTGATCGGCGCAGGTGGTTACGGGCAGCCTATACTTACAGGTATTCGGCTCGACAACGTTTCGTTAATTTTGCAGGGCGCCGTCCCTGCTGCCGTGCTTGCTTTACTTGTACAATGGCTGTTTGATCTGGTTGAGCTTTTTATCGTTCCGAAGGGAATTAGGGATTAAGCTTTTCAATTAAATTGATAAACGGTCCAATAATTTGATCGGCCGCTTTTTTAGTATATTTTAAATATCTAAATTTGATTTAAGGGGAACTTTAAAAGGGAGAAAAACCAAAGTCGAAGGGGAATTCCGCAGCTCCAGCCTCTGTATACCGCTGAAAAACTCCCAAATCAAAAAGGGAAAAACAATGAAAAGAAGACTTATTACAGTTTGCCTTCTTGCTTTATGCTGTTCTTACTTCGTGCCCGCTTTCGCACAATCGGCAGGTCTTCACCTTTCAGTGGGCGTTCCTTCAGGCGAGTTTAGAGAAAACATTAAACGTGTAGGAATTGGAATAATCGGAAATTTCATGCTGTTTAACTCATCGCCCGAATTACCTTATGCCTTCGGCTTAAATATCGGCTTTATGAATTACGGAAGTGAATCGCGTCGCGAGCCGTTCAGCGTTACAATACCCGACGTGGTTGTTGACGTAGACCGCTCCAACAATCTCGTAAATTTTCATCTGATGTTTCAAATCATACCCCCATCCGGGAATATCAGGCCTTACCTTGAAACACTTTTCGGCGGCTCATATTTCTTTACACAAACAACCATTAAAAGTCTCGGAGATGAAGAAGTTGCGAGCTCGACCAACTTCGACGACTTCGCCTGGAGTTACGGCGGCGGCGGCGGAGTACTGATAAACTTAGTAACATTCGATACGCCGAGGAAAAAAGTGTCATCCGTCTTCCTCGACTTTAAAGTACGGTACCTTTTCGGAACGGAAGCCGAATATCTGAAGGAAGGCTCCGTCAGGATTGTTAGAGGCAGGGCTTATTACGATCTGTCAAAATCAAAAACCGATCTGCTTACATTCAATCTCGGGGCAACTGTATTCTTCAACTCGCTCTTGGAATACGATTAATCATGAAATCACTAAAAATATAAAGGAACAAAAATGCGTAAGCAAATTTTACTTTACGGGATGCTCTTTTCGCTTTTAGCGGCGATTCAATTATCGTACGGTTCTGACGATAAGCCGTTTGTCCGTTATCCGGCATTAAATCCCGACGGTTCCCAACTCGCTTTTTCTTTTCAGGGAGATATCTGGAAAGTGCCGATCGGCGGCGGTAACGCTGTCAGGCTTACAATTCACCAGGCATACGAATCTATGCCTAAGTGGTGTCCGGACGGAAAGAATATAGCTTTCTCAAGTGACCGTTACGGGAATGATGACATTTTTGTTATGCCTTCAAGCGGCGGCACACCTAAAAGACTAACTTATCATTCTGCACCAGATATTATGGGAAACTGGGTGCCGGGCGGAAAAATACTCTTCGAGACGCGCCGGGTCTATGATCAGATAGAATGGGATCATGAGATCTACGAGGTTTCGGAAAGAGGCGGAACTCCCGTTCGCAAGCTGGACGCACTGGGTTACATGCCCGCGGAATCGCCGGACGGCAGATTTATCGCTTTTGTGAAAGGCGCATGCCGAATAGAGAGAGAAGCATACAGAGGCCCGGCTAATAAAGAGATCTGGCTGTTCGATACTAAATCCGGTAAGTACACAAAGCTTACAGATTTCGACGGCAACGATATTTATCCCGATTGGGGCGACGCGAGAACGATTTATTACATAAGCTCACAAAGCGGCAAATATAATATCTTCAGAATGAAGATAGACGATAACGGTGCGAAGACAGGCAGCACCGATCAAATAACATCCTTCACCGACGACGGTGTGCGTTATTTCGACGTAAGCGGAGACGGAAATACTTTAGCCATGGAAAAAGGAACCGATATTTATACAATGAAAACTTCGGGGGGCGAGCCTGCAAGAGTTAATATAAACGTATCCGATGATTACCGCTTCGATCCGGTTGTATATAAAAACTATTCCGATCAGGCCGACGAGTTCGACGTTTCCCCGAACGGAAAGTATACCGCGTTCGTTGTTAGGGGCGAAATATTTGTGAAGGAAAACGATAAAGAAAAAAGCAGAACGGTTAACCTTACTGAAAATCCTTACCGCGATGAAAATCCGGTTTGGCTGAGCGATACAACTCTCGTATTCATATCCGATAGAGAAGGACAGTTCGATCTTTATCTTCTAAGATCATCGGATAAAAAGGAATCGAATTTATTTAAAAGTTTGAAGCATGAAGCCGTTCGTCTTACGGATACGAAGGAAGAAGAAGCCAATCCTGTAATTTCCCCGGACGGAAAGAAAATTTCTTATCTCAAAGGACGCGGCGTTTTGATTACAGCCGATATAAATGCTGACGGCAAGCTTACCAACGAAAAAGAACTTCTAAACGGATGGGCCACACCTACCGGAATGGCTTGGAGCCCGGACAGCAAGTGGCTTGCCTACTCGCTGCCCGATCTCGATTTCAACGATGAGATATATATTCAAGCCGCAGATAACAGCGGAAAACCTGTTAACGTAAGTATGCATCCGCGGTCGGATAATTCTCCCGCGTGGAGCCCCGACGGCTCAAAGCTCGGGTTTATTTCCAACCGGAACAACGGAGACGACGATCTGTGGTTCGTCTGGCTGACAAAAAGCGACTGGGAAAAAACAAAGCAGGACTGGGACGAATCCGGCGATGAAACTCCGGAAAAACCGGCTAAAAAAGATAAAGACAGCACAAAGGTAAAACCGGTTAAAATAGATTTCGACAAAATATACGAAAGACTTTCGCAGGTTACGGCCCTGCCGGGAAATGAATCCGATATTAGGATTTCTAACGACGGCAAAACTTTTTACTTTGTCACAAACCGTAACTCAAATCAAACTTATAATGCCGACATGGATCTTTACAGCATTAACTGGGACGGCACTAAAATGAAAGCACTTACCTCCGGAGGTAAAAAACCGTACGGTGTCGTTCTGGATAAAGCGGGTAAGAATCTTTTCTTCATGCAGCCTAAGGGTAAGCTTTATCAATATGATCTTAAAACCAATAAGGAGGAAGGGCTTCCGTTTTCCGCAAGCCTGAAAATCGATTATACTAAGGAAAGGAAACAGATATTCGAGGAGGCTTGGAGAACGTTGCGTGACGGATTTTACGATCCGAATTTCCACGGACAAAACTGGGCTGAGCTGAAAAAAGAATACGAGGACAAAACGCTGAAAGCCTCCACCGAGCGCGACTTCAGAGCGATGTTTAATTTCATGCTAGGGCAGTTAAACGCGAGTCACATGGGATTGTACGGATCCGACAGAAGCGAGACGCAGGACGAAAAGACAGGACAGCTCGGCGTGGAAGTAGAACCTAAGGATGACGGCGTGCTCATTAAAAGAGTGGTGCTGAATTCGCCGGCCGATAAAGAAACAAGTAAGCTTAAAGCGGGCGAGACTATTATTTCCGTGGACGGAGAGCCGGTAACTTTGAAAGACAATTTCTATTCGTTCCTCATAAACAAGAATGATAAAAGAGTAATACTGGAAGTAAAAGACGAAAAAAGCAGTACCCGCGAAGTAGTTATAAGACCTGCTGCAAGCCTGCGCACCGAGCTTTACGATGAGTGGGTTGAGCAGCACAGGAAACTTACCGATAAATATTCGAACGGCAGACTAGGCTATATACATATTCAGGGTATGAACTGGCCGAGCTTTGAAAGATTCGAGAGGGAACTTACGGCTTCCGGGCTTGGAAAGGAAGGACTCGTAATAGACGTGCGCTTTAACGGAGGCGGATGGACAACCGATTACTTAATGACCGTCCTGACATATAAGCAGCACGCTTATACAATACCACGCGGTGCTGCATCTAATCTGGACAAGCAGCAGAAAAATTTCGTTAATTATTATCCGTTCGGCGAACGCCTGCCTTTCGCGGCGTGGACAAAGCCGTCGGTAGCTATGTGCAATTCTTACAGCTACTCAAACGCGGAAATATTCTCTCATGCATATAAGACATTGAATATCGGTAAGCTTGTAGGCGAGCCGACATTCGGTGCTGTTATATCTACAGGCGGAAAAAGACTTCTCGACGGTTCATTTGTTAGATTACCTTCCCGCGGCTGGTACGTGAAGGCAACCGAAAAGGGGATGGAAAACGGCCCGGCAGTTCCCGATCTTATCGTTTATAATAAGCCAAACTGGAAAGCAAACGGAGATGACGCACAACTTAAAGCTGCGGTTGACGAACTGCTGAAGCAGATCGGCAAGTAATAATTTTAAATACCGTTTCAAT
>CAWBBX010000005.1:0-30470 GCA_963787005.1 uncultured Bacteroidota bacterium | reverse complement strand
GAAGCACCACATCCAGACAAATATTTCTTCAAAAGTTGTGTCACTGCCTCCCGCGGTTAACGGTTCTATCATCGTCCATTCTCCATGGCGGAAGATATCGTCATTAGTAATGCGAAGCAGAGCATCGTAGAAATTTCTTACTTTGGAAGATAATTTTTCCTCGGGCTCCCGTCCCAGCTGAACCGGAAGCTTTACTTTCCTACCGTCGAACTGCCCGTCGTAGTAAAGCTTCATACCTTGTACTGTAGTCATAAGAACCGCTGCCGCAAGTGATTTATACTTACCGAATTTAGCCGCGGCCCTGGTCTCATCGTGGTTTTCTAAAAACCTTACCGATTTATTCTGGTAGTCGTAGTCCGCATTGAGATGGGCTTTAACTCCGGGTATATCCGCCGAAGCAAGTCTGTCGAGCAGTCTCTTATCATAGGTATAGTCAAAACCAAGCTGTTGCAGGTTCCATTCGAGATCCCAATAAGCCTCGCCGATGAAAACAAAATCGGGATATTTTTCTTTCACAGTTTTTATTGCGATAAGCCAGAAATCTTCCTCGGGTTTCGGAAAATTATATTTATCGATAACGCCCAGCCACGTATTGTGGAAAATATTATTGAGCGCCAGCATCGCCATATCACACCTGACGCCGTCGCACAGGCCGGCAAGTTTAATTAAAACATCCGTCATAAACCTGCGTGCTACTTTGCAGAAATAATTCACCTGCACGGTATCGGTCCACGCCGGGAAGAGCGGATCGCGCCCGTGTGTAAGTATTGTTTTATCGTCCTTCCAGGTCCTGAAAAATGTAAACGAATCTTTTTTCAGGAGATCTTCATCGCCCTGCAGAAAAATTTCCGGGTGAGTTTCAATCAGGCCGGTGGACGCACCAAAGTGGTTTGGAACAAAATCAAGTATCAGCTTCAATCCTAGATCGTTCAGTTTTAGACGCAGCGCCTTCAAGTCGTCGATATTTCCGAGATGCGGGCTTACCTCGTAGGAATAAATCGCGTATGGAGAACCGATAATGTCTTCTTTCTTCCAGTCGGGCAGGCTTTTTGAATAAGATGAAACGAGTTCAGGCGAGAAACAGCAGTCTTCTATAATATCCTCGCATCTTTTCCAGATACCCATCAGCCAGACCGCGTCGAATCCTTTTTGTACCAGATCGGCCCAGATCTCGTCGGGAATACTTTTAAGAGAAGTGTTTTCCCCGAATTTTTTAATCCATACTCTTGTGTTTATCTCGTAAATTTTGGGATTAGGTCGCATTCCTTTGCATTCAGATATAATTTAGGCCCGGCGGCAAATAAACGTAAAAGCCGGGCACGCCAAATATGGCAATAAAATTATTATAAGTAAAATGCGGCTTCCTTGTCGATAATCCAATTGACTATACCGTCGCACGGTTTAATTGATTCGGCCGGATAAGAGGCCCCATTTGTTTTGTGGTTGATTATCTCGGAAAGCGTTTTAGCCTTCTCCTTGCCGGTAACAAAAAAGGATATTTTTTTTGAGTTATTAATTAGCGCCGAGGTAAACGATATTCTTTTCTGTCCGGTGCCGGGATGCACCGCTAAGCCTGTTAAATTGGCGAATTCGTTCGAAAGGCCCCTTCCCGGAAATAGCGACGCCGTGTGTCCGTCGGTTCCCATGCCGAGCAGCATTCGGTCGAACCGCGGCATCTTATCCATGCTGTACGGTACAATTTTAAGTATCTCCCGACCGTAGCGTTCGGCTTCGTCTTCCGGTGAGGCCTCGCCTATAATACGGTGAATATTATCTTCCGGAATGGATATTTTATCGAGCAAAGATTTCTTTGTCATTCCGTAATTACTTTCGGCATCATCCGGCGGTACGCATCTCTCGTCGCACCAAAACAGGTGGACTTTTTCCCACGGCACGGAGTCTTTAAATTCCATACCGGAAAGTTCGTTGAATAATATCTTGGGGGTCGAGCCGCCTGAGACCGCCAGGAAATAATATCCGTCCTTAAATTTTATTCCGCTGCGCAGCTCATCGGCGAGCGCGCGTGCGGCCTTTTGGGGAGTCTCGAATACCTGAAGTCCTGTCATCTATCTTTCTTTCGTACTTATCGTAAAAAGCTACCATAAATTCGGCAAATATGAAACCGCTGATGTCACAAATCTGCATAAATTTGCCGTCCAGAAATTTATGATATGACGGCCGTTAAATTAATGAACGGTAAAATGATTATCTTTGTACATCTTCTTTTGTCTAATAGAAAATCAAGTTTAATTTATCTCAAGAAATATATATGAGACAATCTGTATTCTTATGGATAGGCGCGGTGTTTATAGCCTTCTTCGCCGCATACATTCAGGACGTAACGTCCCCCTACTACCCGGTGAACAGTGTACTCGATATTAACGGATATAAAGTATCGTACAGCTTCGATAAAGTATACAGAAGCAATGATTCCTATAGGGTCTGGGCGGTCAACAATTTAAATGGACTGACGGGCGAGCTTTTGTGGAAGAACAAGTACAATACCCGGAAGTGGAACACAGTGCCAATGAAGATAAACGGTGAAGTGCTGGAGGCTTACATTCCGCCTCACCCGCCGCGGGAGAAAGTTGAATACAAGGTTAAGCTTGATTACAACGGCAAGTCATATTTCATACCGGGTACAGACGGCGTAGTAATGGAGTTTCTCGGCAAAGTGCCGCGTCAGATTTCTATGTTCTTCTATATTACTCTTTACGCGGGAATACTTCTGGCAATTAGAACCGGGCTGGAGATATTCAACGATAAGCCGCGTTTAAGAATGTACGCCCTTTTTACCGTAATGGATATCTTCGCATTCTCCCTGCTCTTCAGCTCGGTGAGAAGGTCTGCCGAGCTTAACGCAATCGGCAACAACGTTGTTCCTATAGAAGCTATATTCAGCGTGTCATCCATGGTTCTGCTCGGTCTGTGGATCGCGGTTATGATACTTGTCTTCGCAACCAAGAAACCAAAAGTCTGGGCGATGACCGGGGCGGTTGCTACATTAATTATCTTCTTCGCGGGGAAATTTTATTGAGAGAGTGAATTAGGAAATAGAAGTTAGGAGTTAGCAGCTAGAAAACAGGAACCGGAGTAATTGTGCTTATTAGGACAGCGGCAGTTCAATAAATTTTCAAATGTTGTACTTTCCTGCAATAAGAGGTACATACTTTCAATCGGAATTCCGTTAATATTTTCAACGAGGAATTATTAACGGATGGAATCATAAATTTAAGCGGATATCACTGAACCGTATCGGCAACCTCCGATAAGCTTTCTATTTCAAGAGCAATATCATTTAAAATATCCCTGCTGTTTTCCAGGTCGGCTAAAATAGAGGATTTTTTATTTTCGAATCTATCCTTCAAGTTGTTGAACAAGCCGCTATAATAATTAATCCCGTCCTTTAAATTTTGGGTAAAGGTCATCAGGTACTTTTGCCGATTGTCTGTTAAATCGCCTTTAGCCTCAGCAATTTTATTTTTCAGATAATCTATATAGAGTCCCAGCTCCTTAATGAATATATTAGGTCGATCATTTCTTATAATAACATTCGCTCTTCCGTATATATGGTCGGTGATCTCTTTTAGGCTCATTATCTTAGAAAAATATGCCATATTCGGACCCGGGCAAATGGACACACCATCTCCCTCCGTTCTGTTTTCTATATTATTTACGAGCAAAGCGGAATTACCCAATCCTACACAGAGGCATGATTTTTCGACAATCTTATCAAACTTATTTTTGTATTCGTCGGAGGATATCTCCTCTTTATTCAAATCCTTTATTTTCAAATGCTGGTACTGACGGGACGCGGTACAAATGGATTTTTCGGTATACTCAGTATTAAAAGCAATGAAATTTTTAGGACACGAGCTGCCCGGTCTGCCTTTGCTGATCAAGGATAATCTTTCAATATCTTTTGTATTACCCTTTAGACTATTAAACGGAACGCCCAGTGGAGATATATCGCTTAAGTACAGATCATCTTCCTCGGCTTCGATTAATTTCTGCATTGTCAGCTTGTCAACCGTTGTTACTTCAGGTACTAAAAGAAAAGGGGTACCCCAGCCCACAGAATCAAGCTGATAATGATCGATTAAAAACTGATGTTCTTCCGCGGTTCCTACTCCGCCCTGAGCCGTAATTTTCAACGCAGGAGTCATTGCGGGTACGGGATGCTTCCGCACGGTAAGAGCCGCAGCCAAGATCTCATACATCGACTTGATTAAATCTTTTCGTTTATCCCTGAATTCAGCCAATATAGGCCCCATAAGATAACCGTCCGTAGCAAACGCATGGCCGCCGCAGTTAAGTCCGGATTCAACCCTGAATTCAGAAACCCACAATCCTTTTTTAGCGAGGAACCTTCCTTGAATAAAAGCCGATCTGTAATCGCTCACTTTTAAAATAATCTTCTTTTTAATGTCGCCGTTTTCATCAGGATAAAAATCATCGAAATGTTCCAGATAGCTGTAAAGTCTGGGATTCATTCCAGCCGAAAGGACCAGAGAAGATCTCAGATCACTCTTGGCGAATCCTCTAAGTGCCGCATGCGCATCATTGTACTCCACCGGAAGTTTTTCATCATTTCTGTAATTAACATTATCGACCTTTGTCATAATATTAACGTCGATACTTCCCATAGACAAATTTTCTCTTAACCAGTTAACAATTTGTTCCGGATTAAAATATTTAGCAGTTAATTTTTTAAATTCCTCATTTATAGCGGAACCGTCGGGCAGCATACCGAAGAACTCTTTAATCTCCTTACCGTGAGCCGAATTCTTCAGCTCCTCAAATTTCTTTTCGGCCAATTCTTTTATGAGGTTAAGATAAGACGTAATTCTTTGCGCCCTGAAATCTTCTACCTTTTCGGTAATCTCCTGATAAGGAATCTCGAATTTGGCACAGTACATTTTTCTTAATTTCTCGAGAAGAATATCATCGACCAAAGAAATAACGGAATCAATTCCGTAATGAGAAACTTTTAACGGGGTGTCTGCAGTAAACCCGATTCCCATCACTGGAATATGGAAAGAGTGTGCTTTTTTCATGTTCATAAAGATTTGGGCTAAATAAAAAAAAATAATGATTTTTAAATGTGCGGATTTGGCTTTTGTGGCGGTAAAAAGAATGTCTACTAAAAGATATTCGCAACAAATATTATCAATATATAAGATAGCATTATTTGGCTTTTACAGCAAGCCAATAATACCTTATGTCACCCAAAGCCCTGCCCCAAAAAGTCTACCTAATTCCCGGTATAGTATAATTCAGTTGATATTATTATTTGATTTTTGCATAAAGACAACGATGAAATAATTTTTCCAAGGCTTTTTTGGCCCAATACCGCAATTTACGCCGACACTCCCTGCTTCAGATCCGTCAGCTTTAGACTTAGATCCCAAAGACGCTTTCTCGCATCCTTGTCGTATGCCTGCTTTTGCGCCGATGATTCGGTCTTTACATCGAAATACTTGCCCGAAATTCCTTCCAGCGATTCTGACTCCGCGAGGAACACCTCCGCATCCGCTCCGGTTTCGGGTTTACCCCACGGCTCTATTTTGGAGCGCCTGACCATGTTTGTATCCAAATAAGTTCCGGGATGCAGACTGTTAACGGTAATATTTTCATTTTTCAATTTTTCGGCAAGATCGAAAGTGAACATCATAAGCGCAAGCTTGCTGCGGCGGTAGGCTTTTGTTCCGTCGAAACTTTTCTCGGACATCAAATCGTCGAAATCCAGCGGATACTGCCCGGCCGAGCTTACGTTTACTATCCGCGAAGGCGAGGCTTTCTTTAATAACGGCAGCAGCAAATTGGTAAGCAGAAACGGCGCCAGGTAATTTACCGCAAACCGCATCTCGTATCCGTCTTTGCTATACCTTTGATCCGACATCCCGGCGCCTGCGTTATTGATCAGAACGTCAAGTGCGTCAAACTTTCCGTTTACTTCGTCTGCCAGCTTTCTCACTTCCTCCAGCGAAGAGAAGTCGGCAACGAAACCTTCAATGTTTTTGTTGCCCGACGCTTTAAATAATTCTTCAACCACGCTCTTTACCTTCTCTTCATTTCTTCCGTGGACTAATACACGAACATCCTGTGCGGCTAGCTTGGATGCGGTTAATTTACCTATACCGTCAGTAGCCCCCGTTATTAATATCGTTTTCATAATTATTTCCTTCGTAATTTCTAATAGTTGTCTATATCATTCGATACCCGACAAGACGATCTTACCAATCGTTTTCCCCGATTCAAGTTTAGCATGGGCTTTTCGTAAGTTTTGCGCGTTCATGGTACCAAGGTTCTCTCTTATTGTCGTCTTAATTATTCCCTTATCAACAAGCTCGGCGGTGCGGTTGAGTAATTCGTGCTGTGTTAACATATCCGCCGTTCCGTAAGATGATTTGGTAAACATGAATTCCCACGCGAAGCTTCCGCTTTTATTTTTCAATAAGTTCATGTCGAGTGTATCCCCCTTTTCAAGAGAAACAATAGTACAGAATTTTCCGAACGGCTTTAGAAGATCCGCGGTACGCGCGTATATTTCCGCGGTATTATGCAGACAGAAGACGTAATCAATTTCTTTCCGGCCTATCTTCCTTAACTCATTGGCAAAATCGTTTTTATGATTGATCACGAAATCCGCGCCTAACTCTTTGCACCATTCGGTTGTTTCTTTTCTAGAGGCGGTCGCGATAACTTTAAGTTTGGCTAGCTTCTTAGCCAGCTGAATAGCAATGGAGCCGACTCCGCCGCCGGCGCCGATAATTAATATTGATTTACTCTCATTAAGTTCGGGATTTTCGGAAGAGATATTCATCTGCTCGAACATCGCCTCCCACGCCGTTATAGTTGTAAGAGGTAACGCAGCCGCTTCCTCGAACGAAAGCGAGGCTGGTTTTTTACCCGCTATCCGTTCATCAACCAGTTGATATTCGCTGTTGCTGCCGGGACGCAAAATACTTCCCGAGTAATAAACCTCGTCGCCTTTTTTGAATAGAGTAACTTCCCCGCCGGTTTCCTCAATAATACCGGAAGCGTCCCATCCCAAGATTTTCGGCTCTTTCTCCGTTTTGTTTTTGGGGGATCTGATCTTTGTATCGACGGGATTTACCGAAACCGCTTTTACCCTTACAAGTATATCATGTCCCTCCGGCTTTTCAGGCCGGGGAATTTCAAGATCGACAAGGCTCTCCGGATCGTCTATATTTACATATTTATAAAGACCTACGGCTTTCATATTCCCTCCTTATTACTTATTTACAAGCTTCATAGTACCGGCGGCATATCTCGGTCCGATATCCGGATACTTTTTCATAAGGTCTCCGATGTCGTTCAAATCGCTTTCCGAGAGATTTATATCCGCCGACTTCGCATTCTCTTCGAGATATTTCGTCTTCTTAGTTCCCGGTATGGGAATAATGTCTTCACCCTGTACCAGCACCCAGGCAAGCGCCAACTGAGCCGGAGTACAGTTTTTATCTTTCGCGAGTAAGGCAAAGTCTTCGGCCAGTTTATTATTATAATCCCAATGCTCATCATTAAAACGCGGGAGCGATCTGCGGAAATCATTTTCCGGCATATCGTCTTTTTTCAAAGTATTGGTTATTAATCCCCGTGAAAGCGGGCTGAACGGAATAACGGAAACACCGAGTTCGCGGCACGCAGGAATAATTTCCTTTTCGATGTCTCTAGTCACCAATGAATACTCGCTTTGGAGTGCTGCTACAGGATGAACGGCGCATGCTTTTCTAACCGAATCTGCCGAGGCTTCCGATAAGCCGATGTAACGTATCTTACCTTCTTTAACAAGCTCCGCCATCGCTCCCACGGTTTCCTCCACCGGCACATTCGGATCGATGCGGTGAGCGTAATAAAGATCTATCGTTTCTATCTTCAATCTTTTTAGACTTGCTTCCGCGGCGCTCTTAACATAAGCCGGTGAACCGTCGATGTACAGGCTGTCCATTTGATTAAACGTACTGTTCTTGTTCTTATGCCTGAAACCGAATTTAGTAGCTATAAAAACTTTACCGCGGTTGGAAGGAAGAACTTTGGAAATGAGTTCCTCGTTATCGCCCTTGCCGTAAACGTCGGCGGTGTCCCAGAAATTAATACCCAGATCCAGCGCCTTTTGCAGTACCGCGATCGATTCTTTATCATCTCTTACTCCGTATGCGTGACTCATGCCCATGCAGCCAAGCCCTACGGCCGACAAATCTTCGCCGGTCTTTCCAAGTTTTCTATATTTCATAAAGATCCTCTTTCACCAATTAGATTAAATAAAAGCTATATAATTGACTAAATAAATTCAAACACGGTTGATGCAACTCAAATATTATGGGAGGTTGGTGGTCGGTGGTCCGTCTTCGTTCCGATTCCATCGAGATTACGCCGGATAAATTGCTTGGAGGCCGGCCGTTGGGAGTCGGTTGTTGGTAGTTGATTTTAAATTTGATTATCAGGTTGAGGTTTTCCAGGATGTGTGAATGTGACTAAGCCGAACCAAACCGCAAAGATCAAATATAAAACGGTAATGATGACAAAAATAATTCCGCCTTTTCCGGTCGTTATTATTTTCAATAAACTAACCGCGGCGGCGGTAAAATGGAGAATATTTCCCAAAGAGACAGGCTTGGAATAAATACCTCCTATAATATTTTCCCGTGCCGTCCAGTTAAGAATTGCGAAATCCAAATAAAGCTCGCAGGCTCTTTTGATCTAGGCACATGGCCTACCGGTCAGTTCAGAACTCATACCTTCAACGAACCGAATTGCTTTATTACAATTCTATGCAATGTGCACCACGATATGCAGGCGTGGATAGTCGTGCTTCAAAATCCGTATTTTGTGAAAACCGACAGCAGCGGAAATTATGAGATTAAAAATATACCGGACGGGACGTATACATTAAAGGTCTGGTATCCCTTCCGCAAAACGATTTCGGAAAGGATAAAGATTAAAAATTCAGCTATTATTCGTAAAGATTTTACAATATAATTAAAGCTTCCCGGTTAGTATTTACAGCCGATTGAAATTTGACGTTATTCAATATTTTCGTTCTTAACAAGCCAATCTTCAGCTTCTTTAAAGTCGTCAAAATATTTCACACTGCACCACCTGGCTTCCTGAGCATGCGTATCACTAAAATAATGCCCGTCCTTTTCGACGGAAATTACGACTGCAATCCGATCAGTCTTTATAAAGCCGAATCTTTCTAACGATGCTCCGTCTGTGTGCAGCTTGTAAATTCCTTGTTCAAGGCTTGTATCGGTGTGGTCGATTAAATATTTATTGCAATTATTCAGGTGAGCAAGTTTGGTTGCCTCAGTTGAGAAGTGACGGGCTTTTTGAAAATTCAGACGCCCGTTATTTTTAATTCTAATTATTTCTATGTCTGGTAGAAAATTAAGTTTATACTCCATTTGTTAATTACTAAATAATAAATTCTCTGTTCCAATTTATTATTTGCACTCCTTTATATAAAGGTATCACAATATAGCTTCTAATCCTATGTACTTCCCCATCCTTCTTTTTTACTCAGTTTTCCGCTGTTTTGCCAACAATTTAACCCTTTTGCGAAGCCGTTGCGGCAAAAATATATAGTAAGTTTCCGGCAGTTCATCTTTAAGTATATTTCTAGGGGAATTCGAAGAATGAGATCTTAAATTTTTCTTTCGGTATTAATCCTTAAGTAATTTTTGTCCCAGCAAATACACAAGAGCGTGATGGACAACCGATATTATTCCTAAGGTCCATCCCAGTGAATGATGCCCGGCGGAATAAATGGCAAACGCGGCCAGTCCTGAAATAAACAACTCCTGGATTAACCGAAGAGGTTCCGACATTCGCCCTGCTTTATGGAAATCAACCGCGCCCCAAAACCCGAAACCGAGCAGCGGGGCTCCGACACACAATATTAATTTCATAGCGACGGTGCTTCCTGAGGAATATCCCCAGTATCCCAGCGCTGCGACAATTCCCGTTTCCATTAATCCCCTTAGGCCCACGTTAAACCAGATCAGCTTAGAACGCATAATTATATGGACCTCCTAATTTTATTGTAGAGTTAATAACGGTTAATTGCCCGGGATATTAATTTTGTTGAAATTATCAGATATTTTATTTGCCGGCGGGATATTTAAACCCGCGGATTACTTTCGATTATAAAATTGAGCAAGAATCCGCATTCTGTATTTGCTTATATAATATAATATTACAAATTTAAAACCGAAATAAATTTTATAATAAATTGGTACCGCAACTCAGACTATGGGAATATGAATAAATCTTACTCGGGATGGAGTTTTTTATTTATCTTATCGGTCCTATTAATCTCTCCGAATGTTTCCGCACAGGACAGTACCTTAGTCCCTAAAATAAAAACCGCGACCGGAAAAGATAAAATTGAGCTGCTCAATAAATTCGCGGCTTCGTTCGTATACAGAAATCCCCAGGAAAGACTGAGGATATCTAAGGAAACGCTTTCGGGTGCGGAGAAGATCCATTATCCCAAAGGAATAGCGGACGCGCTTAACAACTGCGGTATTAGTTATTATTACCTTCGCGAATATAACCTCGCCCTGGGAAAATATATACAAGCTCTTCCCATCTTCCTAAGCATCGGAGACTCGAATGCTGTAGGAGGTATCTATAATAATATTGCCAACATATATCAGAAAAGAAGGATTATAGACAGCGCAATTATATACAATAAAAAAGCGCTGGAAGTAAGAAGAAAACTAGGATCGGATGCTGCGGTAGCGACATCCGTAACTAACCTGGGACTGCTGAATCTTATGGAAAGCAATTACAAGAATGCCCTGGAAAATTTCCGCGAAGCTTTGAGAATACGCAGAAAAGACGGCAGAAAACTTTCCATCGCAAGCTCGCTGAATAATATCGGAGCATTATACTGGAACTGGGGCAACCTGAGCAGCGCTCTCGAATATTTTGAAGAAGCACTTAAGCTGAGCACCGAAGAGGGATACACTCACGGAATAGTAATGGCCGAGCTGAACATTGGATTAATTAACATCGACCTGGGCGAACTTGACTTTGCTCGGAAATATATTGATAACGCAATTCAGGAAGCCGACAGCTCCGGAATTCCGCAGGGAAAAGCTAACGGTTATTACTACCTTGCTATTCTCAATAATAAAAGCGGGAACTGGGACAAGTCGCTAGCTTTAATTAAAACCAGCCATACATACTTTAAGAAAGTAAATGACAATAACGCTCTTTCTGTTCTCTATACTCTCGAAGCTAAAAATTATTTAATGAAAAAAGAATTGGAAAAGGCTTCTAATTCCGTTCAGAAAGCCATGGCCGAAGCAAAAAGAGCAAACAACAAAACGTTAATAGCCTCGGCATATCAGGTAATGGGTCAGCTTGAATTGAGCAACGGTGATTATTCCAAAGCGCTCAGTAATACGGAGCTAAGTCTTAAGATAAATGAGAACAAGCACAGACTGGAAAATATTGTAGCGGATTTTAAGCAGCTGTCGGATATATACATGAAGATGGGCAATTACCGTGTCGCTGCCGATTATTTAGAGAAATACGCTTCAAGTAAGGATAGTCTATTTAATCAAAAGCTCGCTGGAAATATTTCCAACTGGAGAGTAAAATATGAAACAGCCAACAAGGAAAATAAAATATTAAAGCTGAATAAGGA
The DNA here is from genome assembly GCA_963787005.1 of uncultured Bacteroidota bacterium. Taxonomy (GTDB): domain Bacteria; phylum Bacteroidota; class Ignavibacteria; order Ignavibacteriales; family Ignavibacteriaceae; genus FEN-1297. Next base: position 18,787 of record CAWBBX010000005.1, on the reverse strand, counting down.
AAACACTCTTCATCTGGCGGAAATATCCCAGCAGAAAACCCTAGCTAAATTTTTGATCATTATAACCCTCCTTGTACTTTTTCTCCTCGCCGTGTTGTTCTATTTCTATTATAACAACAAGAAGAAGAACTCTCTGATCGGCAAAAAGAACAAACAGCTCGACGAACTCAACAGTAAGCTGGAAGAACAAAATCTTCAGCTTTTAAATTCCAACAAGACCAAGGATAAGCTCTTTTCCATTATAGCGCATGATCTTAAGGCGCCGTTTAACGGCTTGCTAGGATTATCCTCCATTTTAAGCGACGAGATCGACAGAATGACCAAAGATGAAATAATTGAAATGTCGAAAATGATTAACAATTCCTCGGATAAGCTGTATAATTTAACGAAGAACCTTTTGGACTGGTCCCGCTTACAAATCGAATCGATAAAAGCCAGCCCGGAAAAACTTGATGTAAGAAATGTTTTCGATGAATTAAAGGATACGATGAATTCCGCGCTGGAAGAAAAAAATATTTTATTAAATACCGAGACCGGGAAAGACGCCGAACTGTATTGCGATCCGCAGCTGCTGGAAACAATTTTGAGAAACCTGATATCCAACTCGATTAAGTTTACAAATCAAGGCGGGGAGATAAGGCTGATTGCCCAAAACGAGAACGGCGGTATTAAGTTCAGGATCATAGACAACGGCGTAGGTATGGAGCCCGAAATATTAGAACGCATCTTTATGGAAGATGAATTCTACACAACCAACGGCACAGAAGGCGAGCACGGTACCGGACTCGGATTGAAAATCTGCAAAGAACTTGTAGAGAAATGCGAAGGACAAATAAAAGTAAATAGCGAAGTCGGTAAAGGTACCGAATTTTCGTTTGTACTTCCCAAGGAAGGGGTCTGATATAGTATTAAGTAAATTAAACGGATTGTTACCGCAAGATTACTCGTAAAGAAGAGTAATAAATACTATTACTCCGGCATTCCAACACTATCAAAGTATTCAAATCCGGATTATTTTTTGCTAAGCAATTTAAAACAAAATCGGCCTGCCAGGACATGGCAGGCCGATAATAATGCTATACGAATTTACAAAAGATTGATACTATTTCATCAATATCATCTTTTTGATGAAGATCATTCCGCCTGCTTCCAACCGGTAGATGTATATTCCGGATGTCAAATGTGCCGCGTTAAAATTCAGACTGTGGTAGCCTGCCGGCATTCTCTTGTTTATCACCACAGCCACTTCCTGTCCGAGTAGATTGTACACCTTTAGTGCTAAAATCGACTCGCCCGGCAGATCGAAATTTATCACCGTCAACGGGTTAAAAGGATTGGGATAATTCTGTGAAAGGGCAAATTTTTCCGGTAATGCGCCTTTATCGTTTATACGCGTTATCGTTGTTACCGCCGATTCGCTGCTGTATTCCGATTCTGCAAACTCAGTATAAGATTTCATTCTGTATTTATATTCTATTCCGCCGGAGACTGTGCTGTCTATATATTTCGTCTCGCCGGCTTTGATTGTATCAATAAGTCTATATCCCGGGTCACCCGGCATGTTTCTCTCGAGCACATATCCTTCCTCGTCTTCCCCGCCGGTCGTGGAATCAATTATCGTATTCGGATACTGGCTGCTGCTGCCGTAAATCATGTACTTTAACACATTGCCCGATGTGTTTTTTGTCCAGCTTACGAGTGCGGCGGCGGCGGCTCATTTCCCCACTTCATTGTCGGCAAGTCTCCTTATTTCAGCATCGGTATTTTTTATAAAAAAGCTAAAATATTCGGCGGAAATAGAAAGAAGGTTTGGACAAAATGGCCGAGAAAGACCCGCCGGGAAATGAGAAAAAGGCCGTTTCAATCTAAAAATCAAATTGCAAAAGAGACTTTCATAAAAGACTCTTGTAATAATTCCGAGATTTGGGTATGTTTCGGCAGCACCCTATGCGAACAAGTGAAACCCCCATCACTCCCACACCCTTCGATAGCAAATCAAAGTGGTTAGTATAGGGTGCTTTTATATTTTAAATAGTTCATCTTCTCAATGAAGATTATTCCTCCCGCCTCAAGTCTGTAAATATAAATTCCCGAGATCAAATGCGACGTGTTAAAATTGAAACTGTGATAGTCTGCTGACATTCTTTTATTAGTTAGAACCCACGCTTCCTGCCCCAGCGGGTTGCAGATCCTTAATGTTACATGCGACTCGCTCGGCGGTTTAAAATTTATCACCGTTGACGGACTGAAAGGATTTGGATAATTCTGCCGCAATGCGTACTTCTTCGGCAGTGCACAGTCAATTCTCATCACATAACTTCATTTTACGGCATAAGTTTTATTAAACCGCGAACGGAACACCAACCAAATAATAGTACAAAAGACGAATATTATGAGTCCCAGTATGGTTGTAGAAAGCGCTATGTGAATTCCCTGCCAGACAATCCTCGGCGAAACATCTCCTGCCCTGCTAATAGCCGATGCGGCGTTATATATACCTGTAACCGTACCGAGAACCCCGACCGCTTCGCTGAGTATACCTGTCCACAAGAGATTCATCAATCCTCCCTCAACCACATTTTTCGGCAGTTCGTTTTTCCCCCATAAACGGACCGCATTAATAATTGAAAATACAACTGCCAGAATAATAAGAATCAAAAGCAGCCATCCGAAAGTACCGCCGTCGGTTATAAGTCCCATTTTTTCCTCCTGTTTTTATCTGTTTAATTTGTTTTGATTGTTCCAAATTCCCTTCATAAGATATTGTTCAAACATGCTCAAGGGGAGCTTATGTTTCTTGAAATCGAAATTGGCTCCGGTGGTAACGGCTACAAGGTTTAGCTGCGGAACTATCAGGATATACTGACTCCCTAATCCGTTCGCTAAAATTGCCGTCATCCCGGGAACAAGTTGTGACTTTGCGATCCACCATAGGTAGCCGTAATCAAAAATGTTGTCTACGTTTATTTGTTTACTCGTTGATTTCGTAATCCAATCTTCGGAGATGATCCGTTCCCCGTTCCACTTTCCTTTATTAAGTATCAGTAATCCGATCTTCCCCATATCCCTCGGCCGCAACGCCAGAGATCCGTCCATAAGCGGGTATCCGTTTCGCTTGTACTGGCTCCAATCAAAATGTTTAATACCGAGCGGACTGAACAGATTCTCGGCGGCAAATACATCGGCATGCTTTCCTGTTGCGTGCTTAATGACTCCCGCTAATAAATCCACGTTAGGATTTACGTACTCGAATTTACTCCCCGGCTTATCTTTCAGCGGACGCTCCAAGACGGATTTTATAATGTTTTCCTCCCCGAGAACTTTTCTGTCAAGACCTTCGCCCCAATCCAGCCCGGCGCTCATCGTTAAAATATTTTCTAGAGTTACATCCGCCCATCCGTCGGTTTTTAATTCCTCGTACTCCGGGAAAAAATCAAAAATATTCTGACCAAGCGATCTGATTCTCCCCCGGTCTTTTGCAATACCTATCAACAGGGATGAAATACTTTTTGTCGTAGAGTGTAAAGGATGAAGATCGCTTTCGCAGAATCCGGCCGGATAATCTTCAAGCACCAGTTTACCGTTGATGAATAAAAGGACAGAATGAAGAGTACCGTACTTCCCCGCGTAAACATTGCGCATCATCTCATCGAGCCCTGCCGAATCAATGCCTTCTGCCGACGGAGTCGATACAGGTATACCGTCGTTTAAATCCGCGGGAACCGGATATTTGTAAGAATAACGAATAGCGGCCAAGCCGGGAAACTCGCCCCGTAAAAGTTTCTCGTTGTATCTTGCCAAATTCATTTCTCTTTCGTTCCCGTTATCGTAAATAAGCCGGCCCAAAATTATTCCTTTTTGAAAATCGACATTCCCCTTATAAAGTATATTCGCGGCGGAATTTGTAACCATGCTGATTTCTGTTCCGTCCAGCTTTATATTGTTCACCGCGGTGTTGCTGAGCTTTGTTAAATTGAGATAAGAATGAATCTCTCCCCGAATGTTCCCGTCCTTGCCGTTAAAAAAATGGAAAACAAATTTCTGGCTGCCGAGACCATCTTCGGTTTTTGCGACCCAAAAGCCGGAGATATCTTGTTTACTCATTGCGCCCTGCGGATACGCCGTAGCTACTAACAGCATAAAGCATATTATAAGGGGAAGAATTACGGCAATAATTATAGCGGTTATAAGTCTCATTGCCATTTCCTCTGTTGTTATTGAATCCGCAGGCAATATATTCTTATTTCATTTTTAATATTTTTTTTGTAGATAGAAGCAGGGAAACTTCTGCTATTTAACATTGGTATTCCCGTAAAAGTCGCCGGGCCCGGTAATCCGGTCGCCGGTATTTGTTTTTCCGCTGTTCGTCGATTTTTATTAATGTCCAATTCAATTCTTCGTATAATCCGGCTGGTGATTCATCACTATTATTTTTACCGATATGAAGACTAATACTTTAACCCCTTCCACCTTAGCGGGGAGAATATTTCAGCATATAATTTTCTGGACGGCCGTAATATTATTTTATACGTTTGTTTACGGAAGGATGAATAACAACTATTACGGTACTTTTATTCATTTACTAATCACCTTGCCCATCTATCTAGGAACTACTTACTTCACCTTATATTTTATCATCCCCAGATATCTTCTGAAGAAAAACTACCGCGGACTAATAGTTTCATTTATCTATATGGTGCTCGGAGCCGCATTCTTAGAGCTTGCAGTTACCATTTACCTGGTCGTTGTTCCGATGGATTTTTTATCCGGCAGAATTTTCGGTACGTTTAATCCGGACACGCTCGATGTATATATTCAATTAATAGGGATTTTCATCGTCGTATTCCTGGCGGCGAGTATAAAACTGTTAAAGCATTGGTATAATATTCAGCACATGAATCAGATACTGTCGAAAGAGAAACTCGAAGCGGAGTTAAATTTTCTGCGTTCGCAAATTCATCCTCATTTTTTATTTAATACTCTCAACAACCTATACGCTTTAACCATAAAAAAATCGGATAAATCTCCCGAAGTAGTTTTAAGATTAAGCGAAATGCTGGACTATATGCTTTACGAGTGCAATGAAAATATAGTTTCGTTAAAAAAAGAAATTAAGCTTATTCAAAACTATATAGCTATCGAAAGACTCCGGTACGGACACAGACTCAGCATTGAACTGAAGGTAAAAGGGAACGTATCGAACAAACACATTGCTCCCATGCTCCTCTTTCCTTTCGTTGAAAACAGTTTTAAGCACGGAGTAAGCAAGAGCGTCGAAAAATCGTGGATTAAAATTAAATTAGAAATAGAGAAGAATAATCTTTCGTTCAATATTAAAAACGGACTACCTGCGCACGATAAAACTGAAGATTCCTCAGGCGGCGAAGGGATAGGATTGAAAAATGTAAGGAAAAGGTTAGATCTGATCTACAGTCGAAGATACAACCTTTCGATAAATAAGAATGATAATGAATACAATGTTGATCTAAAAATTGATTTAAATAATACTATCGGGGAATTATCATGACAACAAAATGTATTATTGTTGATGACGAGCCTCTTGCCATAGAAGTTATCGCGTCTCATCTTTCGAAGATCAACGATATTGAGGTAGTGGCAGAATGCGATACAGCAGTAAAGGCGTTTGAAATTCTTCAGAAGAAAGATATCGATCTTATCTTTCTGGATATACAGATGCCCGAAATTACGGGACTGGAATTTCTGAAAACTCTGAAAAATCCTCCAAAGGTAATCATCACTACGGCGTACAGAAAATACGCTATCGACGGTTACGAACTAGACGTACTTGATTTTCTATTAAAGCCTGTATCGTTTGAGCGTCTGTTAAAGGCGATAGATAAATATTATAAGTATGCATCAAGTGATGTTAAGGTGATTCATAATCAAAGAAGTGATAACAATGATAAAGATATTATTTATGTCAAAGAGAACAAAAAGATTGTACGGCTGGAATTGAAAGATATCCTCTTCATAGAAAGCCTCAAAGATTATGTAGTAATACATACGGTTTATAAAAAAGTAATAACGAAAATTTCGATCAGCGCTTTAGAGAAGAAACTTCCGGCCGAAAGATTTCTACGAATTCACAGATCATATATTGCCGCTGTCGATAAAATTGATGCGTTTACTCCCAACTCTGTTGAAATAGGCAAAAAGGAATTGACAATAGGAAGAAGCTACAAAAACACCGTTATGAAATCTCTGGGATACTCAGCATAGATTTTTTCGGATTATTCTCCGTTAAAGAGCCATAATTTTTATAACATTTTCCGCGGTCTTCCTTTTTAGGTCTAAATTGTTCCCCTCAATTTCTCATCATCTGATTTTATATACGATTTATCACTAAGTGCCTATTTTTAGCTAAGTTAGATACGTTGTTCATGCGAAAAGTCACACTCGTAGATTTTTTATTGTTTCCGTCGGTATAAAATCCTATGTTCGTTTTACCTTCCATTACAAGAAAACCGATGCTTAGGCGGAATATCCTTAAGCTCAAACATATGTTTCAATTTTAAAGGACTTCTCCATGAAACCTGGAAAAGCCGTTTACTTTCTATTATTAATTTCGACGGGATTGATTTCCTGTTCTGCTAACATTTCCAAACAGGAAAAAGAATCTCCGCAACAGCATAAAGAAACTTTTGCGCCCGGTACCGTTTCAATAATGGGTAGAATTGTCTCTATCGATTCCGCCAGGATGGTTCCAAATCCCCAAGAACCCTGCGGCAAATTTCCCTGCTGGGCAAAGATAAAAGTCGAGTCGATAGTCGGCTACGGAGCGGGCGCTCCCCCGGTAAGCAGAAACGATACGCTAGAGACAAAATTCGCTTTTACTCTTTCGCCTACTACTAAAGATCTATTTCCTAATCTAAAAGTTAGAATGCCCGGTTTGAAAGAAGGTTCTGAATTTTCGGCTTCAATTCACATATTAAACAGCCGGAATTTTGACAACAAAACCTTTAAAAACGAGTATATAATTTATACCTACTCAAAGAAGGACTAAGCATTTCCTTCACTAACAATTTTAACCAACGTAACTCTAAAAATAATTCAAGGACGTTATAATGATAAAAAGACGTACTGTTCTTTTACTTACAACCGTAATCGTTTTCTTTTCACTGGGATACTTCGGTATCAGGAAGAACCTGACCGGTGAAAAAACCGTACATTTCGAAAACGGAAGAGCCTTAACACGAAAGGATGCCGACAGCCGGGAAAACGAAAGACAGTCGTTCCGGGAAATGCTGCAGTGGCAGTTCATGAGGATGCGTGATCCGAAGACCAATTCCATTCCGCAGGGCATAAGAAACAGAGAGTTGAAATTCGCGTCGTCGCTTCCCGTAAACGAATCCGGTGTCCTTCGAAAAGGAAACAGCGTAATGACGTCATCAAACTGGATTTGGAGGGGGCCTTATAATCAAGGCGGCAGAACAAAAGGCCTAGTCGTAGATGTAGCTGATGAGAATATTGTTCTTGCGGGCGGAGCCGACGGCGGTATGTGGCGCTCAACGGATAAGGGACAGTCGTGGACAATCACAACCGACCCTTCATTCATTCAGAACGTCGATTGCCTTACGCAGGATACGCGTCCCGGTAAAACCGATACATGGTATTACGGAACCGGCGAGCTCTACGATAATTTTTATCCCGGCGGAAACGGTCTTTACGGAGGCCTGCTGGGCAACGGAATATTTAAGTCCACCGATGACGGCATCACCTGGCAGCCGTTGAAAAGCACTCAGGCTAATTCTCCGCATAATGTAGTCGACCCGTTCCAGGTTGTATGGAACATAGTAGTGGATACTTCAAATACTAATCAGGACATTTTATACGCCGCCTGCCTTGGCGGAATATTCAGATCTACCGACGGCGGACAAAGCTGGAATGCTACTCTGGGCTCGGATGCAATTGACAGTATATATACCAATACGACTAACGATGTGATAATGGGCGGCGGCGGAACTGTGTTCGGGGCAATGACGGGCGACCCGACAACCGGAAGTTCGGGAATTTATCAATCGAACGACGGAACGAATTGGACTAATATCACGCCCGGCTTTTTCCCCTCGAGCGTAATGAGAATGGTAATGGCCGTCCCTACTTCCGACGACAATTTCCTTTATGTTTTCGCCAGTACTCCAGGTGTAGGACAGGCCGGTTCGAGCATCGACCCAAATGAGTACAACAGTCTCTGGCGTTATGATATCTCGCAGAATCAATGGACGGATCTGAGCGATAAACTCCCTTCGGTGAACGGAGATAACGCCGGCATGTCTACACAGGGCGGTTACGATATGATGATTAAAGCAAAACCCGATGATCCGAACTTCATAGTAATCGGAGGAACTAATATTTACAGAACAACCGATGGATTTGCTACACAGCTATCTGACAAGGACTGGATAGGAGGTTACGCCAAATCAAACGATAATTCAAATTATTTAAATCATCACCCGGACCAGCACGCGTGTTACTTTCTTCCCTCAGATCCGAAAGTGTTTTACTCGGGCAGCGACGGCGGAGTAAGCGTTACACAGAACGTAACGGCCGATTCGGTTGCTTATACTTCTCTCAACAACGGCTACGGCACAACTCAATTTTATAATATTGCCGTAGATCAGGTGGCCGGCGACCCGGTTTTAGTCGGCGGAATGCAGGATAACGGAAGTATGCTCGACACAACCTCTATGCCGAATTCATCGTGGATTGTTGAAAACAGCGGCGACGGCGGATTTGCCGCTATTGCAGACAGCCTTAAATATTTTTATTCGTCATCACAGAACGGATCGGTATTAAGACAAGATCTGCAGCAGAACTGGACCACGGTTACGCCTGCTTTCGGTACCCATTTTCTCTTTATAACACCTTATATTCTTGACCCGAACAATACCGACGTTATGTATCTTGCCGCCGGCGTGCGGATCTGGCGAAACAGCGATCTGTCTGCTATACCGAACTACAGCAATGACAACACGAATGTAAACTGGACCACTCTCAATGATTCGGTCGACAGCCAGATATCTGCCCTGACAATGTGCAAATTGGTTCCGAACCTACTTTATTTCGGAACCGCCGGCGGAAAACTCTACAGGGATGATTCGGTTGACATTATGAGCTCAAAGGTTACCGACATTACGGGACAGGATTTCCCGTCCGGCGGCTATGTTACTTCAATTGCGGTAGATCCGAACGACGGCGATAAATTACTTGTAAGTTTTTCTAACTATAATATTCTGAGTATGTTTTACAGCGCGGACGGCGGGCAAAGCTGGACTGCGGTTGCGGGCAACCTGGAGCAGAATCCGGACGGATCGGGCGACGGTCCTTCTATTCGAAGCGTAAACATTCTCTCTGTGAATGGTAATAACATCTACTTTGCCGGGACTACAGTCGGATTGTTTACCACAACGTCTCTTGACGGAATGAACACAGTATGGGCGGAAGAAGCTCCCCAGCAGATCGGCAACGTGGATGTAGAAAGCGTTACCGTAAAACAGGTCGACGGTACTGTGGTTGCAGGTACATTCGGCAAAGGAGCTTTCAGCACTACTTACACAGTGACCGGAGTTAAGGAAAATAGTTCCGCACCGAAGAGCTACGCGCTTTCGCAGAACTATCCTAATCCGTTTAATCCATCCACGGTCATTAACTATAACCTTGCAAAAGCCGGCAACGTGACGCTTAAAATATACGACAGCGTGGGAAGACTTGTATCTACACTAGTCAATTCGTACCAGCGGTCCGGAGAACACAAGGTTGATTTTAACGCGGTCAACAGCAGACTCGCAAGCGGCGTTTATTTCTATAATATAAGTGCGGGTGATTTTAACCAGACAAAGAAGATGGTACTGCTGAAATAAACCTTTTGCATAAAACATCTTCCGGGGTTTTCCTATAAAGACCCCGGAGGATAGCTTTATCTTTTAGATTTAAAAACTGCGGTAATCCGTAGAATCCGCTTCACCAGTATCCCATTCTCCAGACAATTTCTTAGATGTTTGCTTCATTTAGATATCATAGAAAAATTATTATCTTTTTGCTTTAAATGGGATTGCCTACGGCGCTGCCGCGTGGCAAAGCCGTTAAAACTTCAATACCCACGGCTGCTGCGCGTCTGCGCATGCAAAAGCCTGCCTCTACATCGTTCAACATTACATTGAGAATCGGCACCCCGAGCAGATCAGCCTGCCGGCTGACATTTCATTGACAGGTACAGGAATTAACCGGTCAATTATTAAACAGCCATTAATGGTTAATAACGCAGTATAATATGCTGTTAGATTGCCTAAGTTATCGCCAGAAAAATTGTATTGAAATTTAATTACAATGTAATTACATTGTAATCACAATAATAAAAAGTGTAATTATGAAGACAAAAGTAATAAAAATAGGAAATTCAAAAGGGATAAGGATTCCCCGGCATATATTGGAAGAAAGTGGACTGAAAAGTGAAGTAGAAATTGAAGTGAAGGAAAATAAGATCATATTGAAACCATCTCCAAGTATCAGAGAAAATTGGGGTCTCGCATTTCAGAAAATGTCCGAGAACAAGGACGATATCCTTCTAGATAAAGAATATCTTGATAAGTCAACTTCTTGGGATAAAGAAGAGTGGGAATGGTAGATGGAATATCGGAGATTTGAAGTTTATTTAATAAATTTAGATCCAACAGTAGGAAGCGAAATCAAAAAGACTCGTCCTTGTGTTATAATTTCCCCAAATGAAATGAACCTTCATATTTCAACGGTGATAATAGCACCATTGACATCAAAGCTTCGGAACTATCCAACAAGAGTCCCTTGTAGAGTTGAAGGAAAGCAAGGTCAAATGGTCTTAGACCAAATAAGGACAGTAGACAAATCAAGATTAATTAAAAAAATTACCACTCTTCCCAAGACGGTTCAAGGCAAGATAACATCGAAACTAATAGAAATGTTTTCGGAATAGGGCAGCCTAACCTGCGCCTCTCCAAAGGAGTCCTTCGGACAACCCGTCAGCACCTTCGCATTTGGTGATTTACAAGTTTTAGAGAAATAAGCTCCGTTTCTACATTCAGTTTGACAAACAACAGTAATTAATCAAACCACGGTCTGGCAAAATCAACTCGCCTTCAGTGCGTACAGAGAAAATTTACGCACCTCGGCGAGAGTAAAAATAAACATTTGGCAGTTGTGCAAAATGTAGCCCGTCAGTTATGGGCTGACGGGTTAGGCGCAACGCCGATAAACTACAGTGATGTATGTTATTAATAAAGTGATAAAAAATCCCGCAGTAAAATTATTAGTGCGGGATATAAAAACAATTATAAAATAGTTTTACTTTAAGATTATTTTTATAAGCGTAAATGTTCCGGATGCGTGAATAACCTGACCGTCCCGGTCGTCAATTTTATAAGTTCTGTTTAGCCTAGTATCATCAGAAAATGTGTTTATGTACGCTTTATTAAATTTATTTTTAGCTAGTTATCTTAATATTTTGAAAAGTTGCAACTATGCGAATTTTAAAAGATACAATTATGCTATTCAGATAATTTTGAATGTATAACTTCTCTATCGGATCTTCTAATTGTGTAAATTGAATACGGATCGCTTTTGTCCCAGGCAATTCCTTGTCCCGTGCAGTTAACCGGAATTATGTTAACTAATTCGAGAATAGAGCCTTGAGCTGGAATTTTTAATACATAAAGTTCAGCCGCGTTATGACCGGTGCAGAATAAATTTCCGCCAGGTCCCCATGCGCCTCCGGAATTGCTCATGTTTTCAAATTTGTTTAAAACCGCCTGAGGAAAAGTCCATGATTCTAATTCTCTCCATTGGTCGTCAAACTTAATTACACTGGTCCATCTTACATCTGTTAAAGTAGAATCTTTCCATTTGTTATAATGAGCAAACCCCGCCCACCAGAAGCCTTCGTGTCTGTCCACCCAGGTACACGAACCATAGTTTATTCCGAAACTGTGAGTCCCGATATGGTTCAATGATTCCGGGTCAAATATTTCTATTGAACTCGTCATCGGGAATTCAGGATAATTAGAGTGCGCGCAATATAACTTTCCTTCGATGATAACCCCGCTGTCCAGATGTTTAATTTGTCCGCCTTCCTTATCTTTCCATTTCTTTACAAGCTTCCCCGAAGCCTTGTCATACTTAGCAATTCCTCTTGTATCAATCGCGTAAAAATAATCTTTGTCAACCGCTACCCCCTGTTTCGCCTCGGGAACATTATATTTCTTAATTTCAGTAAATTTCTTTTCGCCTGGAGGCACCGCCGCAAGAAATATTAACGCTGAAAGAATAATAAGAAAACTTACTTTTTTTCTTGACTTCATTTTCTCCCCTGTAGTTTAATTTTGAAAACAACTATATCTATTTTTTTCTATTCATTTTATAAAAAAACACACTTTATTTCCAGTTAAATTAAAAACTTCCAGCTCCTATATAAACGCCGCATGCGATAATAGTTTACCCCGCCGTTAGCTGGGCTGCCGGGTTGTCCGAAGCGCCGAAGGCATTCTGCCGCAGGCATTCCTTCGGAACTTCGGAAGACTCATGGGAGAGGCGCGGACTAGGCATTTTTCTATAGCCTATATCCAACCAGTATTTGAAACCTCTTCGAATTTACGTCTATGTAATCTTCAACTGTTTTATTAATTAAATTTGTTACACTAAACCAGCCCTCTAATGATATTTCAATATTATTTATAATATACGTGGCACGGCCACCCAAATCTACTGCCCACTTTTTGAAAAGTCCGCTGGCATCTGCTTCATTCCATTTGCGAGGAGCAGAGATCGGATCAACTACACTGCCATATGCCATACTTTTTATGTCTATAAATCTGTCGTATTTACCTCCGAATGAAAACGTTACTTTTTTATATTTATATGAAGCAAACAGTCCCAGACCTATCGTCTTAAATGTGAATTCATCTTCATATCCGTTTGATTGCTTTTCTGATTTACCGCCAATAATAGAATAGCTCGTAAATGGTGTTAAAGAAACGTTATCTAATATTTCTTTTTCCCAACTCAGTCTTATAGTAGGAGTTAATTTAAATTGGTCACGAAGTAAAGATTGTGATGTATAGAAGGGGTCGGCTGGCAATTCTTGAAATTTCAATTGATTATAGCCAAAGCCAACTTCTAAGCCGAGGCCTCTTGGTAAAAAAGTTAAAGTTTGTGCATAGGAATTGCTTAATAATGCAAAAAGGGAAATTACTATTAATCTTTTCATGTCGTATCTCCTAAGGATATTGAGACTATAATTTCTTAAAATGCTTAACGGCGTTGTCTAACCCGCAGCCCAAAACTGACGGACTGCAAGAGCACAACTGCCAAATGTTTATTCTTTTACTCTCGCCGAGGTGCGTAAATTTATTCGCACGCGCCGAAGGCGAGCTGAATCTGCCAAACTTGTGGTCTGATTAATTTTTGTAGAACGTCGAACAGAATGCCAAAACGGAGCTGATATCTCTAAAATTTGTAAAGTGCCGAGTGCGAAAATGCTGTCGGGTTGAGGCGCAGGTTATAAGGCATTTCAAACATTTTATCGGAGTAATCTTTCTTCCAATAATTTTTGTATATCTCTTCTCCCGTCAAGAATACAATGCACGTAAACTTCGTTTTTAATTATCCTATAAATTATTCGGTATGGCTTGAAGTGTATTTCTAAAAAATCATCAACATCTAGTATATTAAGTTCCGGGGGAATGTGACCTCTTTCCGGATATTCTTGCAACATTAAGCTTTTTTCGTAAAGCTTTGTATATAAATATTCAGCCTTCTCTTCTGAGTTGTTCAAATAAACATACTTATAAATCTCAATCAAGTCTTCTTCTGCATCTGATACAAAACTAACTCTGTATCTCATTCTGGCCTCGTTTGAATTGATCTATTCTCTTTCTGACGTCTTTGAATGTTTTATCTATATTTTTCGCACGACCTTTTTGTAAGTTTTTCCCACTCAAAGTCAGAAGTTTTAATAATGCGATTGCCTCTTGGGTTTGTTCATAGACCTTCACATCTTGTAGGACAACTTTTGCTTCACCATTGTGTGTGATAATCATGGTTTTCTTATTATCGGAGACATCTCGAACTACTTCAGATGCATGAGTTTTTAAATAGCTTATAGGTTTTATTGCTTCGCTAAATTTCATTAAAACACCTCTTTAGTTAGACTATAATATAGTCTTTATAATAGTCTTTATCAATAAATTTATTTTTCAAAGAAACGTAGAAACCTTAATGCCTTATAACTTACAGTTATACTGTACAGATCATTTAATGATAGAATATATTTATGTACTCTCATATAAAAATATATTCCTCGTTATTTTGTATTTTATTATAAACCACCTGCAAAACATAGAACTACTTCATCTTTCATTTCAGCATCGGAATTTAATCCCGTATACTTTCGCGTAGATATGTTTCATTAGATTAAAAAGTCGAATTATTTAAATGATCATCAAAAACAGAAAAGAGACCTTTGTTCAGATCGTTCAAATAATAAATATTTATTATCTCTTAATTGCGCCTAATCTCCGATTTGGAAAAATCCATCAAAAATAATTTCGTTTTTTTTTACATCCGCCCTCAAGGACTCCTTCGGAGATTTCCAGATACTGCTATGCCTTGTTAAACTAGCAATAATTCTGTAAATTTTATCCAATTGCACTAACCCTGTAAATAATATTTATAAATTAAGGTTATCACAAATTTAACCTTTCAAACAATTTAAAATCGTGAGGGATATAAAATGGCAAAAGATACGCATTCAAGTAAATCAGCAGACAATAGTAACGATGAAAGCAAGTGCCCGTTTACTGATGGAGCTCTTAAACAAAGCGCAGGTGGCGGCACTTCAAACCGTGACTGGTGGCCGAATAAATTGAATTTAAACATCCTCCGCCAGCACTCTTCCAAATCCAATCCGATGGGAGAGGAGTTCAACTACGCCGAGGAGTTTAAGACCCTCGATCTGAATGCCGTAAAGAAGGACATTTTCGATCTGATGACAAAGTCACAGGAGTGGTGGCCGGCCGACTTCGGTCATTATGGTCCGTTCTTTATTCGTATGGCGTGGCACAGCGCAGGTACTTACCGCATTTCCGACGGCCGCGGCGGCGGCGGCACCGGCTCACAACGTTTTGAACCGCTCAACAGCTGGCCTGACAATGTGAACCTCGACAAAGCGCGCAGGTTGATCTGGCCGATCAAACAGAAATACGGCAGGAAAATTTCGTGGGCCGACCTGATAATACTCGCCGGCAACTGTGCCCTCGAGTCGATGGGCTTCAAGACTTTCGGTTTCGGCGGAGGACGCGAAGATGTTTGGGAACCTTTGCAAGACATCTATTGGGGCTCGGAAGGTGAGTGGCTTGAAGATAAGCGTTATACCGGTGACCGCGACCTGGAGAATCCCCTCGCCGCTGTTCAGATGGGTCTGATCTATGTGAATCCTGAAGGTCCGAACGGAAATCCTGATCCGGTGGCTGCAGCCCGAGATATTCGTGAGACCTTCGGCCGTATGGCTATGAATGATGAAGAAACTGTCGCACTTATTGCGGGCGGACACACATTCGGCAAAGCTCATGGCGCTGCTGATCCGGGTAAGTACGTTGGCCCGGAACCCGCAGCTGCAGGCATTGAAGAGCAGGGTCTCGGCTGGAAAAGCAGTTTTGGCACAGGCAGCGGCGATGACACAATTGGCGGCGGTCCGGAAGTTACCTGGACCACAACGCCAACGAAATGGAGCAACAACTTCTTTGAGAACTTGTTCGGTTACGAATGGGAATTAACGAAGAGCCCGGCCGGTGCGCAACAGTGGGTAGCAAAGAATGATGCCGGTGCCGGTACAATTCCGGATGCGCACGATCCATCAAAAAGCCACACACCAACCATGCTAACTACCGACCTCTCCCTGCGGTTCGATCCTGCGTACGAAAAAATTTCAAGGCGCTTCTACGAGAAACCTGATGAGTTCGCGGACGCGTTCGCCCGTGCGTGGTTCAAACTTACTCACCGCGATATGGGTCCGCGCGCGCGCTATTTAGGTCCGGAAGTGCCCGAGGAAGATCTGATCTGGCAGGATCCTATTCCGGCAGTTACAAATAAACTGGTTGACGACCGGGATATAGCTGCGCTGAAGAGTAAGGTACTTGCTTCAGGTTTAACTGTGTCCCAATTGGTATCTACCGCCTGGGCGTCGGCATCAACGTTCCGCGGTTCCGATAAACGCGGCGGCGCAAACGGTGCACGCATTCGACTCGCACCTCAGAAAGATTGGAAAGTAAATAATCCGGCTCAGCTCGCTAAAGTGCTGCAGACTCTTGAAGGAATCCGGAAAGATTTCAACGGCGCACAGTCCGGCGGTAAGATGGTATCACTCGCCGACCTGATCGTCCTGGGCGGTTGCGCAGGTATTGAAAAAGCAGCAAAGAATGCCGGCCACGATGTAACAGTGCCATTTACACCGGGACGCGGCGATGCATCCCAGGAACAAACCGATGTGGAATCATTCGCAGTCCTCGAACCGGTTGGAGACGGGTTCCGCAACTACCTGAAGACCAAACCAAATTACAGTGCATCGGCAGAGGAATTGCTGATTGACCGTGCGCAGCTGCTGACGCTTACCCCGCCTGAGATGACCGTTCTTGTCGGCGGCATGCGTGTCCTTAACACAAACTTCGATCAATCCAAACATGGTGTCTTCACCATGCGTCCGGAGACACTCACCAACGACTTCTTTGTTAACCTTCTCGATTTGAATACGGCGTGGAAAGCAACATCGGAATCCAAAGACGTTTTTGAAGGCAGTGACCGCGAAACAGGCAAAGTTAAGTGGACCGGCACCCGTGTTGATCTTATCTTCGGTTCGAATTCAGAGCTTCGTGCTCTCGCTGAAGTCTACGGATGTGACGACTCTCAGGTAAAGTTCGTGAAGGACTTTGTAGAGGCATGGAACAAGGTAATGAATCTTGACCGCTTTGATCTGGCCTGATTTCAGCGCCTTTGAAGAAGAGGTTATAACATTATTTATTGTTAAGAGGCGGCACGGCAACGGGCCGCCTTTTTTAATTTAACAATAACTTGGATTTATTCGAATAATTCACCTGTTGGATTCCTAATTTTATTAATTGCATTTTTTGAAACAAGGGTATGAGTCCCGGCTCTTTTGAATTTTTATACACAGCCCAAACTTAAAATAAAGGCCGGATATACGACTTTCGTATTCGATGAAACAAACGAAATGAACGAACTCGTTAAAAGTTATTATTCCGGAGCTGCGATGATCGAGCCGGTGCAGCATGCGCGTTCGATCAAAAACTTGAAGTCGCTTATACACCCGGCTTCAATATCAACTTCTAAAGAATAAATTAGAAATGAATACTATAACAAATGAGATAGAATTAATAAATCTTATTTTTAATATTTTATTATTCCTTTTTTCTTTATCCCTTTATTCTAAGTTTAGGCCATATGATACTATTTCAACAAAATTAATTTTTTCGTCTTCACGAAACTTCCTGCCTGAATTCTGTAGAAATAAACACCGCTTGAAAGTTTGCTTGCATTAAATTCTACTTTATAATTACCTGATGCTTTCATTCCACTTACAAGCGCCGCCACTTCGTTACCAAGTAAATCGTATACTTTTATTGTTACAAAACTTGATTTGGGTATGGCGTAGTTTATGGTTGTTGTGGGATTAAAAGGATTCGGGTAATTCTGGGATAAAATAAATGAAGATCGCCGGCCACACCTGCGTGGTCGCCGCCGCGGAGCCAGAAATAGCCGAAACTCCACGCGACCGCCACCCAACCGATGGTCCCCCACATCCGAATGCTGCCGAAGTCGCGTTTCGCATTGGGCACATGGTGAAATGCCACTGCATTCGAGAGGGCAGATGTCGGCACGAACAACAACGAATAGATGAGGTACGTGACGAGAAAGGCCAGCCAACTGTGCTGAAATGACAGGACGACCATGAGACAGGCCGCCGATAAATGATATATCCCCATCAGACGTTCGGATCGGATGAGCCGGTCCGCAACGTGGGCCGCTATGAAGGGCGAGGCAAAGGCCGCGACGGCCGGCATGGCCAGAACGTAGCCGATTTGGGTCGGTGAAAAGCTGAGGTATTCTTTCAGGTACAGACTCAAGAGCGGAAGGATCGCTCCCGTGGCGAAGTACTGCATGAACATCATCGTCGCCAATCGGGACCGCATTTGAGTGGACATGGCGTCGTCGCGGTGCAACGCGGCGGTCCGTGCATCCAGTGACGTATCGCCCACGGAATTGCCCGTTCCGTTTTCCATGTCCTGGTGTGCCGGTTGGCCGGACGAATTTATTTCGGGTGCGTGCGACACGATTTATTTTGTCCACTCCGGTGTAACGTTCCATCCATCAATACGCACCTTTGGCGTTGCCCCATTCAGATCCTCTTGTGCGAAGCGGCCCGCAACCGTTTTCTTTTCACCGGGCGCCAGGCAAAAGTAATTGTCGTCCCAATATACGGGCGACACCTCGGGCCCGTTCTCGCCTTGCCGAAGTGCGAGATGAACCTCGAAGGCCAACGTTTCGCCGGGATTCGACACTTCGACAGACACGGTTCCCTCGCCCTCGCTTGCCGTAGAGCGACCGGCCGCGCTAAGGGTAACCGCGGGAGGTCGAGCCGAATCTATCCGCGCCCTGATCATGATGCTACTGACCGCATTGAGGGTGACTAGCAATACGGTAAACCGGTCAGGCGTCAACATAACAC
>CAWBBX010000004.1:0-49024 GCA_963787005.1 uncultured Bacteroidota bacterium | reverse complement strand
ACATCGCGTTCATCGCCGTTGGTTAATATTAAATCTTTTTCGGTTACTGTCGGATAGGCCAGCCTAATCCTCTCTTTTAGAGCGATCCAATTCCCTTTATTATTTATCTGGTACATATTATTCCTCTTTTCTTATAATTACCCGCAATCATATTATGAATAAAAGCCCGGTAATTAAATCGAGCAAAGGGATGAAAAAGGGACTAGCCCTTATTGGATATTAGGCAAAGGAATAAGCGGATCCGGAAAACCCGTATAATATTTATACCGCTTTAATAATGATTC
This sequence comes from uncultured Bacteroidota bacterium, assembly GCA_963787005.1. GTDB lineage: Bacteria > Bacteroidota > Ignavibacteria > Ignavibacteriales > Ignavibacteriaceae > FEN-1297. Next base: position 48,740 of record CAWBBX010000004.1, on the reverse strand, counting down.
CGAAGAAATGCTTCAAAAAGTGCAGATAAGGATAGAAAAAGGATTATTCGTCTTGGTCTTCGCCCAAAGAAATGGATTTTATAACTTCATTAAAATCGGAAGAGGTATGCGCGTATTTTGCGATCTGTACGCGTGTGTGCAGAGCAAGTTTTTCCAGTATGTTGTGGATATGGCTTTTTACGGTATATGTTGAGAGGTGAATTTTTTGAGCAATTTCTTTATTAGTTAAGCCGTCGGCAACTAATTCCACCACCTGCCGCTCACGTTTAGTCATTCTTACGGAATTAACCACCATTGACGTATTTGATTTAGTTACTGCATTATCTACGATCTGGGAAAACAGCGACCCCGCTAAATTCGACGGCAGCACTTTAATTCCCTTTGCAACCGATCGAATTGTTTCCAGAAAATCATTTACGGTGGCATCTTTAAGGATAAACCCGGCTACTCCGGCCTCTATAAATATAAAAACATCTTCCTGCAGCGGAATCAGATCCATCACAATAATTTTAGTGTCGGGGTAATCTTTTTTTAACACTTTCACCAGCTGCAGACTATTTTGATTTCGCAACCCGAGATCAAGAAGGACAACATTAGGGCGCGTGTCTTCTACACACTGCCGGGCCTTTATACAATCCCCGAAGGCGGCTACTACTTTTAGATCGTGTTGTTTCCCGATCAACGCGGTTATTCCATCGCGCAAAAGCCGGTTATCTTCGATAACTAATATTGAGATTTTCTTCATCTTTTTGATTTAATAACAATGACTTAAAGAAATTATTGTGCACCTGTTATTATAATGATTCAAAGACTATTTAGCAAATTAATTGATACCGTTAATTATTATAGACGTCGAATGGAAGTAACGCCTCGCAAAAAAATAATTTTAACATAAGAATTATCCCCTTTTTCTCATCACAAAATAAAACGTGGGATTATAGAATTTATTAATTATCCCGAAATCATCGTTTGCCGTTTTCGACAATAATTTTCCAATGCCGGTATTGTTTATCATCCTTATTAAGAAAAGATGAAAATCGCTCCACGCAATTCCCTTATGTCCTTCCAGCAGTTTTTTCATTGTGTGCACGGTATTCAATCTTATGCTGAACTTATCCCCGAAGAGCCGGCTGATTTCGTTGATAGATAAAAGCTCGGCAATGTCATTTCTCTTAAGATCATTCTTTCTGAAGAAGCGGAGAAAATATTTTTTGATTGTCTCTCTTCTGCACAATGATAGAAGCGGAAGTCCCCAGTGCGGGTCGGTTAAAATATTGAACAGTGAAAACTTGTTCGGAGTACTGATAAAAATAATTCCGTCCGGCTTTAATATAGTAAATAAATCGTTAGGAAGATCATTATGATCCGCCAAATGCTCAATTACATCCTGCATAATTATCAGATCGAATTTCGTCTCTTTAAAAGGAAGGGCAAGTGCGCTGCCGCCCACCAATTTTGATCCCTTAAAATTATCCGACTGTCTATTCAGTTTATGCAAGCTTATTTCGAGGCTTACAACTTTGTTGTTCTCGGAGAATACGCGCGAAGTACCGCCTTCGCCGGAGCCGATATCCAGAACCGTGAGTCCGCTGCAATCTTTATATCTGCCGATTACCGACATCACGAACTTACCGCGCTCTTCCGCAAGTTCCCGCGATCTCTTCCATCTGATATAGTTTGGATGACCGGGGTTCATATAGCCGTATTTTTCCGCCGTGCCGTCTACCATCTGTCTTTCCTGAAAGCCGCGTTGAAGAAGTTTATTATTATCGTAATCTCGTAAACCATCTGAAGCATTAAGATATTTATTAAATTAAATTTATATCCGAATTTTTTCTGGTAAACACCTGCAGAAACGACATCGAAAATTATTTTAAAGGGAAACATCAAAGCAAAAAGAGGCGAGACAAACCAGAGCAGGGGGGAGAAAAGCATAAAAAGATTGATGATATGCCACAGTGCAAGGGTGATCTTTGCCGGCATATTATAATTGAATGACGTTTTTATGTGCCTCGACTTCTGTGAAAAATATCCGCTTAAAGATTCTTTTGTAGATGACAAAACGAACGCGTTCGTGTTTGTAACAGTAAGAATTTTTGCTCCTGCATTAACGGCTTCTCTGAGAAGAAGGTCGTCGTCGCCGCCGAGAGTCGCGCGTGTCTTCGAATAACCTCCCGCGCTTTCAAAGAGTTTTTTTGTAAAGCCCAGACTCCTGGCCGCGGCCGAATAAGGCATTCCCGCGATACAGAATGAGAAAGTTAAAATCGAATTCCTGAGATTTTCGAAGCAGGCAATTTTGTTGACAAATGATCCGTTATGGTCGAAAGGAGCGATACCGAAGATAAACCCGCCGCCTTCAGCAAACCTTCCGGCGAATGCCTTTAGCCAGCCGGGAGCGGGACGGCAGTCGGCGTCGGTTATAACAATGTTATCGTACATAGCCTTGCTTATGCCGAATTCCAGCGCGTCCTTTTTGCCTCTCTTTCCCGCCGGAAGTTTAAATACGGAAATGTTCTCTTTTCCTTGAGAAGACATTTCGGCGGTCTCGTAAGTTGAGTCGGTTGAATTATCGTCGACAATAATAATTTCAAATTTTGAAGAAGGATAGTCCTGGAGAGCGGCGGCTTCAATCAGCGCGCCTATGCTGCGTTCTTCATTATGAGCCGCGGTTACTACGGAAATTTCTGCATGTTCGGCGGTGTCGTATTTATTTTGGAACAACTCACGCAGAGAAATCAGTATAACGATGTAAAACGCTGTGAATAAAAATATTATGGTGACGATAATTTGAAAAGGGGTCATTCCGGAATTTCATGGAATTGTTTAATGAAAATATGCGTAAAAATATTTAGGATATAATCTAAAAGCCCGGCAGATAACCGAACGATCTTATAAAAGAATCCGACATTGTCATTTCTCTCCGCATTTTAATGAATGAGCCGAATATCCCGAGTCCGCCGGTAACATTCGTGAAATCGGGCTGGTCAATTCGCACCGTGAACCCGTCCATATATAGCTGCGATGAAGCAACGTAAGCGGCGAGGTTCGGATCGTAAATATAAAGATCGAGGTGAGCGGACAGAATAAAATAATTCTTTTTAGATGTATCGCTGCCCGCAATCCCGGTCATCGCCCTGTTAACTGCGGACATATCAAAATTAATATAATTTTGGCTCGACACAATAGGATAATTGGGTATGTAGCTGCCGCTCTGATGAAAATATCCCAGAGGAACTTCTTTGGAAAACTTAACGCCGCTTCCGGAACTTCGTTTATAATATATTATTTCCAGTTTCGGTTCGAAATATAGATTTTCGCTCGCGTCTGTTCCCTGCCACTCGACGTGAATATAATCGCTCCGTGCGCCGGGTATAGTAAGATCGCCTCTCATAAAGAAAAGACTGCCCAGTTCCGGTGTTTCCGTAGAGGAAGATAGGACAGTGCCGTCAGGCAGCTGCGCTTCCAATCTAGCGGGCTTTCTGCCGGAAAAACTGAATCCTTTTATATAATAGAAGTGCACCGGGTCTTTGTATCGGGAGGTATCGTTTCTGGGCGCCGTGCTGTCTCTGAATACGAAAACCGAATCGTTGTAAAAGAGTTTTATCTTTGCGCCTACAATCGACGGATCGATTGTGTTTGATGACGGATCAAAGCCGCTCACGTTGTAGCTCTGCGATATTGTCGCTGTTTGATAAGTAGTGTCGGGTCTTAAGACACAGTTAAGGATATATTCTTTTTGAAAATCCGTTTTGGGTGTGAAGCTGTTATCGCAAGAATAAAACACTGTCGCTAATAAAACGACCGCTGTGTAAACTATGCTTCTCATATTTCCACCTTTAAAGTTGCTGTAGGCAGGAAGGGAAGCATGTTTACTCTGGCTCCGGTGCTTCGATCGAAGTAAAATATATTTGCCCGGTTGTATACGTTTAATATATTCATGTCGAAAAGGGTATTTATGCCGAACACCTTAAATTTCTTTGAGACGGAAAGATCAAGACGATGGTAAGACGGCAGCCTAGCGGTATTCTTCCCGGCTAAGATAGTATAAGGGAGAAAAGATTGGTACAGAGAATTAGCGCCTGACTGATCGCTGAAATAATATTTATCGTAAAAGCCGCGGATTTGTGTAAAGGGCGTACCCGAGTGGAAAGTCCACGCGGCGCTGGCTTCCCAGCCGTCGCCGATATTATAGTTCAGCAAGAGATTGACGGTATGCTTCGAGTCATAGCGCGGTGCGTAACGGATACCGTTAACGGTAGTGAAAACCCATCCTAGTGAGTAGGAGACTGAAAAATCGAAGGGGTCATTATGGAAATTAAAGTCGAAATTAAGTCCGTATGATTCACCCGTGCCCGGCACCAGCTCGTGATCCGTTTCAAAATATCTCTTATCGTTCAGTATAGGCAGGTTGATAATCTTCTTATAATATCCTTCGAGGTTTATTGTTATGTTCGGCGAAGGATCGATCTTAAATCCGGCGATATAATGAGACGCTTTTGCCCGGTCGAGATACGCAGGTGAGATGATCCACGGATCAAAAATTGAAAGTACCTGGTTTTCGTCGGATAATGTTGTGATCTCCTGCTGGTAAACTCCCCACGCGCCTTTCAGTGCGATAAGAGGCGAGAACCTGTAAGTTAGGCTTACTCTAGGCGCCAGCGTAATGCCCGCGCGGTTTTCGTCGGCAAGTCTTATAAGGTTTATTCGGGTACCTACGTCTGCGCCGAAATGCTCGAAGCGCAGAAACTTATATTTCCCGTAAGCGCTGAAGCTAGCGCCGTGGCTGCCTACATTGGAAATTGCGCCGAAAGAATTTGCAAGGTATAAATTCGTAGAAATATCTTTAAGCTTAATTCCCACACTCATCTCATCTTTACTGTCGTACACATAAGTAAAATCGTACTTCATCGTAAAATCTTTAACCTCGTTCGACTGCGGCCGGGCGTTGCTGTTGTTGGGTGTAACGTCCCCTTTGAAATTGCTGAGGTAAATGCTGAACTCGTAATAAAGCGGCGTATCGGAAACCTGGTAGTAATTAAGACCGATAATGTTGTTGCTCCAGTTGTAATTCGAAGTAAACATTTCTGAATTGGTAATCCTGTCTCCGCTGAAAAAGCCGTGAAGCGTGAGACGCCCGTTCTTAATATATTCGTCATTAGTGTAATTCATCTTAAATGATAAGTCGTAAAAATCGACGGGAACGTTCTTATCGTTCATGAATTTCTTCAGTATCTGGTTTGAGTAGCTTTTTCGGCCGGTAACGATAAACGAGCCGTTGGGTATCGGACCTTCAACAAGAAGCTTGCCGCTGAGCAGACTGGCGCTGGCTTTGGCGCCGTACGTGTTCCTGTTGCCGTCTTTTGTTATTATTCGGAGAACCGAAGAAAGTCTGCCTCCGTATTCGGCCGGGAAACCGCCTTTGTAAAATTCTACGCTGTTTACCATGTCGGGATCGACGACGCTGAATATACCCAGCGCGTGAAACGGACTGTAAAGAACGCTGCCGTCGAGCAATATTAAATTCTGATCGTTGGCACCGCCGCGCACATAAAACTTAGCGGAAACATCCCCGGCGGACTGCACGCCCGGCAGGTATTGCAGCGACCTGAATACGTCCGATTCAACTCCCATAGGAATTTTCTCTAGCTGTCTCATTGAAATTTTATCAAGACTTATATCGGTCGAGTTTCCCTTGCCGTGAGTATACCCGATAGCCTCGACCGCCGGAAGTGATATAGCTGCCGGACTCAGACTTACATCGACTACCGTAGTTTTATTTCTTACCACGAAGACGTAGATTGTCTTAGTCTGGTAACCGACGTACGAGTATGTTATTCTGTATTTTCCCGCGGGAATGGAAGTAAGCAGGTAGTAGCCCTTAGCGTTGGTGGAAGTACCGGTATTCAGCCCGTTAATATAAACGTTCCCGAACGCCAGGGCCTCACCGTTAGTAGAGTCGGTTACGAATCCCCTGACGATCCCGGTCCCCTGGGCAGCGGTGTTTCCGCTTACTATAAATACAGCCGCCAGTAATAATAAAACGCTTAAAAATTTTTTTATACCGGGCATAAAATACGAGTGTAGATAAGTTTATAATCTATATGATGCCATTAGAATACAACTCAACTTAACAATTAAAAGGTAAAATTACTATCGGAAATAAATATGCTCCGGTCTGATCGAATTATTTGAATTGGATTGATACTGAAATTTATTATTTATATTATAATCTCAACTTGACCGCTTGAGATTTAAAAACAGTTGAACCTGCCTACCGTTAGGTAGAACAGTTAAATGTCGAACTTTTCGTTCATATTAACACCGGGATTAATCCCGGTGTTAATAGCAAATGTTGAAAATTTATAACCGTTTTAACGGTTTGAAAATTGGCGGGCAACTTGGGTTATAATTATATATTAAACTTAGAACAGAATTACGGTGGGGGTAATGAAAGTTTTTATCATATCATTAATACTGTCGATTTTCGCAGTACATTCCTTAAATGCTCAGAATTTATTAATTAATAAATTGTTTGAATCTAAGGGGGATTTCCAGTCGGTAACTTTTTTTGTGGGCCCACGAACGGATTTCTACGGTATACCTGCAATTGTTTTTTCTGAAATAATCGGCAATGCATGTAATATATTTTTAAGTAATTTCAATAATAAAGATACAACCTTCGGAATACCCATTCCTGTTACTGACGATTCTTCCCTCAATATTAATCCGGTAGCAATCTTAGATAATAACAACAGAATGTTAATTGTTTTTCAGACCAATAGGAACGGAAATTGGGATATTGCTTATAAGGAATATTTAAACGGCAAATTCGGCGGCATTAAATATGTAGCAGAATCCGACAGCGATGAAACAAATCCAAGTGTTTTAGTACAAACTAACTCATCAATCTATGACAGCACAGTTTGCAATATTATATTCGAGAGGAACGGCTCTATATTTTGGTCCTCCGTTATTGATTCTTCCGTTGTTACAAGAAATATTTTGCAAGGATCAGATTCTATTAGATACAGTCAGCCGACGGGCATCGACTATCGAACTAGATTTGGATCGAACTCAGCAAGTAACTATGTTTCTGCAAAAAGAAGCGAGCCCGGTAAAATCCCTCAAATAGTTATTAAAAAATTCTGGCCTCATGTTGGAACAGATTCAATAGTTGTTGTTGACAGCGGGAAAGGCGTAGGAAATCCGCGATTTTTGAGTCTAAATTTTTCATATAGACTTACATTTGAAAAATTGTATGTGAATCGCACAAATATTTTTGTTGTCGATAATTGGGATTCCCAGCCGTCGATTGAACCATTAATTGAAAAACATGACTGGGATGTATCGAATCTCAAGGCATGCAATATTTTGATCCCTACTAAAAGTCCCGCTTTAATGAAGACTACATCCGATTTATCACCTTATTTGAATCCGCATACTTTTCAAATGATTAATAACGATAGTACTTTTATAAGAGTCGAAAAGCTTAATGCATATTATAATTCTACAGCCGACACTTTGATCTTTACAAATTCTAAATCTCCCGTTCCGTCTATTGGGCATGTCGGATTCGTTGGTTCTAGTTCGGCTTTCTATACGGTATGGAAAGATACCGGCACAGCGGGTACTTCATTATTCGGTAACCTAACGCTTTTCCCCGTTGGCGGAATAAATGATAACAACGGCGAAGACCCCACCGTAAATATCGATTTAAAAGCATATCCCAATCCTTTTAATTCCTCGACGCAGATCAGATACGCATTCCCGTATCCCGGACATGTGAAATTAAAATTGTATAATATCAGCGGACAACTGGTTCGTATATTAAAAGATGATTTCCTGCAGCCGGGCTCTTACGGAATGAGCTTTTCGGGAAGAGACCTGGCAAGCGGGATTTACTTTGTGAACTTTATTATTACTTATCCTGTTCCGGGCAATCGCTTATACATCTAAAACACAAAAGCTGATTTTGTTGAAATGAGAAGATTGAAACTAATAATCGCTTTAATGGTTGTAGCTATAACAGGATGTTTCGCTCAGGGCACAATGACAATGAGCACGGATAAAACCGGTTATTTTTACGGCGACTCGATACAGGTTAATGTTAAGATATCAAATAACACCGACTCATCTTTTACTCTCTGGGGCGGCACCTGCATGGTGAGGATCCAATTCGATACGGTATTCTTTAATATGTACTGTACAACATCAATGTTCCCGCACACTTTTTCACCGCATTCATCGAGAACATGGACGTGGGTGCTTGTCCCGAGTTTACTCGGCATACCGACACACGGCGGCAGGAATGTTATTTATGGCTACTGCAGAGCCAATGATACTAAAGACTCGGTAATAATTAATGAACCCGAATATTACGGCGGGCGCATCGATTTAAGTTATAGTACGAATTCTGCATCGGATAAAATTCAAAAACTTCGTGATGAACTTGGTGCCATAATAATTTATTCCGATACACTTAAAAGCTTGAATCTTGTTCAGGAAGAATGGGAAATACAAAATTACTCAATTGACAGCCTAGCTAATATTTATTCCAAAGATTCTTTGTTTGAATATTTTACGACTAAAAGAGTGATTGAACCGGGAAGACAATCCGTCACTTCGGTTAATAAGACCATTTCAACACCCGGCGAGTTCAAACTCTATCAAAATTTTCCCAATCCGTTTAACCCGGTTACCACAATTAAATATGAAGTGCCCAGGGAAAGCTTAGTAAATTTGAAAATCTATAGTGTGCTGGGAAAAGAGTTGAAAACTTTAGTGTACGGAGAAAAACCGCCGGGCACTTATCAAATCAGTTTCAACGCGGAAAAATATTCAAGCGGAGTTTATTTTTGCGTAATGCGGGCCGGAATTTTTACCAGAACCGAAAAATTAATTCTTATGAAATAAATAAGGTCAATATTTTTCAGACGAATACTCGTGACAATTGACTTTTAAAACGGCTGTCTTGTAAGAGGATTAATCCCCGTGACGGAATGATTTTTATTAAATTTTCGGGCCGTCTAAAAATTAAAATAATCGATGTTACTAACTGAAGTCCAATTTTTTATCCCTAAAGGGATTTAGGTTCATCATCCCGGAGGGATGAAATATTTATAGAAAAATGAGACATGAATAAACCGAATCCCTTTAGGGATGACATATAAAAACTTGTCCATTTTTGTAAAGTATAAAGGCACAGACTGATAGTCTGTGCTACGAATTTGGACGGTCCGGCTGGGGGATCAGATATTCTCCTCATCCAGCAGCCAGCCTTCGGCCAATTCGGAATTCATTTCGGAGATGAAGCGCGACGGTTTCGATAATGTCATCCCGGCTTCACGATCGTACATGTTCATGGGATATATGACAAAGAGATTCTGTTTCGCTCTAGTGGAAGCTACGTACATAAGCCGTCGCTCTTCTTCCAGCGACGCGTCGCTTTCGGCCGACCTGTATGAAGGGAAGTAGCCTTCGACCGCGTGTATGATAAATACCGAGTGCCATTCCAATCCCTTAGCAGAATGAATTGTAGACAGCGTAACGAACTCTTCTTCCTTGTCAGGCTCGTCCATATCAATTACGCTTTCGATGATCGGCTCTATCGCCATGTCTGCGAGCAGACTGTCCAGCGATCTGTAATTTTCCGTTATATTCAAGAATATCTCGATGTCCTTGTTCCGCTTGTTGAAATCGTCGTACTTGCCCTTGAAAAGCGGGAAGTAATAATCAAGCACGGCTTCGGCTTTTTCGGTGGGAGAGCCTGTGCCGGTGTGAATTTTGTACAGCAGTTTGAAGAGCGAAGCAATCTTATTATTGTATTTGAATTTCGTTACGGCATCCGGATCAGCCTTAATAGTAATTCCGGCGGTCGCAAGATCATCTAAAATTTTCTGCGCGGTTTTCGGCCCAACTCCCTCATGAAGCAGCAAAACCCGGTACCAGCTTACCACGTCTTTGGGGTTGGCGGCTATTCTTAAGAAGGCGAGCATGTCTTTTATATGAGCGGTCTCAATAAACTTCATCCCGCCGAACTTCATGAAAGGAATGTTGGCCTTGCTCAGTTCTATCTCAAGATCGAAAGAGAAAAACGAGGAGCGGAACAGCACCGCTATATCGTTAAGCGGAACGCCTTCCTCGCGCAGGTCGAGTATCTTCTCAACTATAAACTTCGACTGCATATTCTCATTCGATGCCGCAACGATCACCGGGAGCTCACCGCCGTTCTTCCTGGTAAAAAGATTCTTTTCGTACTTTTCCGACGCGCCGGAGATTATGTGATTTGTAAAATCGAGTATAGGCTGTATGCTCCTGTAATTTTCCTCCAGCTTGATTAGCTTCGTGTTCGGGAATAGCTTGGGGAATTCCATGATGTTCCTGAAATCGGCCCCGCGGAAGGAATAAATCGACTGTGAGTCATCGCCGACTACCATGATATTCTTATTTACTTCGGTAAGCCCCTGTACAATTTCCGCCTGCAGCTTGTTCGTATCCTGATATTCATCTACCATAACATACTTAATTGTTGATAGCATGGATTTTGCGCCCGGACCGAAATCTTGCAAAAATCTCCTCAAGAATATTAAAAGATCGTCATAATCCAGAAGGTTGTTCTTGTGCTTATAATTCGTAAAAATCTTTTCGATCTCTATTATCTTATCCAGCACATCGGAAAAATGAGGATAGTTCAGCTCAATAATGTCTTCTATTTTCTTGCCCGTGTTAACGCTCAGGCTGAACACTTTTCCAAGAGTGCGCTTATTCGGGAATCTCTTCTCCTTGCTGATAAATCCAGCCTGCGTTCTTATAAGATTTATAACGTCTTCGCTGTCACCCTGATCCAAAATGGTAAAAGAAGGATCGAGTCCGACGGCCTTGGCGTATTTTCTCAGGGTAATGTTGGCGAATGAATGAAACGTGCCGCCGTTTATCTTCGAGCATCTGTTGTCGAGAAGCTGAGCCGCCCTGCCCATCATTTCGTTTGCTGCTTTACGAGTGAAGGTAAGGAGAAGTATTGACTTCGGATCGTAGCCCATTTCAATTAAACGTGCGACCCTGAAAACAAGCGTTCTCGTCTTGCCCGTTCCCGCTCCGGCTATAATTAAGTAAGCTCCGTCCAGTGCGGAAGCCGCCTCGTACTGCGAAGGGTTGAGTTCGTTCTTGTAATCTATCGTGAAACGCGACTCATCAATCGGTCGTTTTTCTACGGCATTTTCACCGAATCTCTTCAGCGTATATTTTTTTTGAAACATGTCTTTCATAGAATAATCAAATCTAGAGGGAAAAATTTGTCAAATCATTTACGTTAGGCTTCGAGCATAAAAATTATCCGCTTTCGGAAGATTTAATTTTCGGCTTCATTTTAATATTTATTTGAGCTTTTAGCAAGTTAGCCGGTTGACTATCATCTTTATAAATGAATTGATATCGCGGAAGCATTTTGATAAGTAAGACATCGCATAGATAGCGGTGATCCCATAACAATTTTTCTTAGTGATTCTTAGAGCCTTTGTGGCTAACACATCATTGATAAAATTTATAAATATTGCCACAAAGTAACTAAGACGCGAAGACCCTCGAAGCACTTTCTAGTTAAACTCAAAATTATAATTAAAAAGGAGTGTTTAATTACTTGACTCCGTAAGCTCTGTGATAATTCAAGGACAATATATTTGAAACCATTTACCCGAAACGAAGTACAAAAGGATAATTTCCCGATAAATAATTATTACAAACCTGCGATGATAAAGTACGTATAAACCGTTTCTTTAGATGAACCGGATAAGAGTTTGTGCGCTGTAGCTACTTGTTCCGGCTGACATTGTAGGTTAAGCATATTTCGGGTATATTGGAGAAAAGAACGAAGGCGCGGTTAAATAAGAGGGAATTGAATCAGGAAGAATGCCGCTGTTACGATTCTTTAACCGGCCGATAATTAAATTATTTTTTATAGAGAACTAATCCCGATTGTTGTAGAAAACGCCTTTTTTATTGTCTTTTACGCTATTTAGAGGCGTATGCTTATCTTGATTGCGGCGTATTCTATTTATATATTAGGAGTGTCTCTAAACAGCAAATACCGACAATATTGATAAAATCACAACGAAACCAAGGAATTTATAATGGATGGAAATTTTTCTGACAGGCTTCAGGATGTGATAAGATTGAGCCGAGAGGAAGCCCTTAGGCTTGGTCACGATTACATCGGAACCGAACATTTGTTACTGGGAATTATAAGGGAGGGCCAAGGCGTTGCTGTTAGAATTTTGAGAAACCTCGACTGTGACCTTATGAAACTTAAAAAGGCTATTGAGGATACGGTTAGAACTTCCGGCGGTACACTAACCATCGGAAACATACCGCTTACCAAACAAGCCGAAAAAGTTTTGAAAATAACTCAAATTGAATCTAAAATTTATAAAGCGGACGTAATCGGAACAGAACATCTTCTCCTTTCTTTATTGAGGGACGAGGATAACATCGCCACGCAGATACTTCATCAGTTTAATGTTACATACGACGCGGCACGTTCCGAGCTTAACGCAATGCTTACAAGTAAAAATCCTAAGGATACCGGAGCTACGGTTCCGTCGTCGGATAAGAAAGTTGAGCGCACTAAAACTCCTGTACTCGATAATTTCGGTCGCGACCTTACTAAATATGCTATAGAGGATAAGCTCGATCCGGTTGTCGGACGCGAGAAAGAGATAGAAAGGGTAGCGCAGGTATTGAGCAGAAGGAAGAAAAATAATCCTGTGCTCATTGGTGAACCGGGTGTGGGCAAGACCGCTATAGCCGAAGGACTGGCTCTTAGGATCGTTCAGAAAAAAGTGCCGAGGATTCTGCAGGATAAGAGAGTCGTTACTCTCGATCTTGCCGGACTCGTGGCCGGTACAAAGTATCGCGGCCAGTTCGAAGAGAGAATGAAAGCCTTAATGAACGAGATTGAAAAGGCAAAAGAAGTGATTCTCTTCATCGACGAGTTGCATACTATAGTCGGCGCGGGCGGAGCATCGGGATCGCTCGACGCTTCAAATATGTTCAAGCCGGCGCTTGCCAGAGGCGATATACAGTGCATAGGTGCTACAACTCTTGATGAGTACAGAAAGTATATCGAAACCGACGGCGCGCTCGACAGACGTTTCCAGAAAGTTATGGTTGAACCGCCGAGTTACGAGGAAACGATTCAGATTTTGAACAACATTAAATTCAAGTACGAAGAACATCATCACGTAAAGTACAGCAAAGCTGCAGTAGACTCGGCCGTAAAACTGAGTAACCGCTACATAACAGACCGCCACTTGCCTGATAAAGCAATCGACGTTATCGATGAAGCAGGTTCGAGGGTTCACATGGGCAACTTCGAAGTTCCCCAGGAAATACTGGAGCTGGAAGGCAACATCGAGAAAGTCCGGCTGGAGAAAGCGGCCGTAGTTAAGAAACAGGATTACGAAGAAGCCGCGCGCCTGAGAGATAAAGAACGCAACCTGCAGTCGGATCTCGAGACAGCTAAACGTGAATGGGAAGCGAAAACGAAGGACATCGTTCACGACGTAAGCGACGAGGATATCGCGACTGTTGTAGCGATGATGACCGGCATACCCGTAAACAGGGTGGCGCAGACCGAGTCGCAGAAGCTTCTTAAGATGGAAGACGCTTTGAAGAAACACATCGTGGGACAGGATGAAGCGGTATCGAAACTGACGAAGGCTATAAGAAGAACGAGAGCCGGTCTCAAACGTATCAATCGCCCGATCGGCAGCTTCATTTTCTTAGGACCTACGGGCGTGGGTAAAACCGAGCTCTGCAAGGTGCTTGCTAATTACTTGTTCGATTCCGACAATGCTCTCATAAGGATAGACATGAGCGAATACATGGAAAAATTCTCGCTCTCCAGACTTGTCGGAGCGCCTCCTGGATATGTCGGCTACGAAGAAGGCGGTCAGCTTACGGAGAAAGTCAGAAGAAGACCGTATTCCGTTGTTCTGTTCGATGAGATTGAAAAAGCGCATCCGGATATCTTCAGCATACTGCTTCAGGTTCTTGATGACGGCGTTCTCACCGACAGTCTCGGAAGGAAGGTCGATTTCAGGAACACGATTATTATAATGACGACGAACGTCGGCGCACGGGATATTAAGGATATCGGCTCGTTCGGTTTCGGCAGCGATAAAGCCGAAGATAAATACGCCTCGCTAAAGAACACTGTCGAAGATGCGATGAAGAAACTTTTCAATCCGGAGTTCCTGAACAGGGTTGATGAGATGATAGTGTTCAGAAGTCTGGATAAAGAAGACATTCTTAAGATCATCGACATAGAACTCGAGGATCTTTATACGAATATTCACGAGAACAAGATGGAGCTTACTCTTGAATTATCGGCGAAGAATTTTTTGGTCGATAAAGGCTTCGACCAGAAGTACGGGGCGAGACCTTTGAGGAGAGCCATTCAGAAATTTGTGGAAGATCCGCTCGCGGAAGAAATCTTAAGAGGCTCATTTAAGGAATCTTCTAATATTCTGGCCAAGCACTTTGAGAACGGCGAAGAGCTTGTGTTTATCGACAACGGAACAACAGGCGAAAACGAATCGTCATCTGAAGCAAAGGAGAAGAGCGATTCGGGCGAAGCTCAATAATATAAATTAATTCACGTAGCACAGATTACTAATCTGTGCTACGGGGTACTATTACGGCGTATTATTTTTAATACGCTTTTTTTTGTTTAATTTTAAAAGCGGATAATAAAAATATTCCATGGAGGCTGAAATGAACCTATTAAGCGAAAAGCAAGTTCTTGATAAGTTAAGCGGTTTCAGCGGCTGGAATTACAACGACGATCATATTGGCAAAGAGTTTCAGCTGAAGGACTTCAAAGGGGCGCTTGATTTCGTTAATAAAGTCGGTGAGCAGGCCGAGAACATGGATCATCATCCCGACATACTGATCCATTCGTGGAACAAGGTGAGAATAACGGTATCGACTCACAGCGCCGGCAGCGTTACGGAGAAAGACATAGAGCTTGCCGGAAAAATCGAGAAGATCGCCGGATGAGCGATCACCTGGAAACCCTGCTGAATTTCTTTGAGAAAGATTCGCGCGATACTTTTACAATCTACGGGATAGCTCTCGAACTCGTTTCGAAAAAAGAATACAACAAAGCGCAAGAGTATTTTAACCTTCTTTTGAGAGAGAATCCCCATTATGTTCCGCCTACATGCAGTACGGCCGGTTCGCTTCAACGCTCGGCGGTGTTGATGAAGCTGGGGCGCTTTTTTAACAGAGGCATTTTTGCGGCAAACAAGACCGGCGACAAACACCCGGTTAAAGAAATGGAGGACTTCTTAGATGAACTTGAATGAAGAACAAATATACGACATCTTCAAAGAAACAGGGGCTCTGCTAGAGGGACATTTTCTTCTAACGTCTGGAAGGCACAGTAACGTTTATTTCCAGTGCGCTAAAGTTCTGCAGCATCCGCGGTACACAGAGGCTGTCTGCCGGAAGATCACGGATTACTTTAAAGATTTCGAGATTGATACCGTCATCGCTCCCGCTATCGGCGGAATTGTAGTCGGACAGGAAGTCGCTCGCCAGTTGAACAAAAGATCGATCTTCGCAGAGAGGGAGGATAAAGCCCTTACTTTAAGACGGGGATTCTCCATCAAAGAAGGCGAGAGAGTTCTCGTATGCGAGGACGTTGTTACAACGGGAGGTTCGGTATTCGAAGTGATCGATATAGTCAAGCAGAATAAAGGGCAGGTAGTGGGCGTCGGCTTCATTGTAGACCGGAGCAACGGCAAGGTCGATTTCGGATTCAGGCAGGTAAGCGCCATGAAGATGAACGCGGAATCTTACGATCCGGCAGATTGCCCGCTGTGCGGAGAAAATATTCCAGCGGTAAAGCCGGGTTCCAGGAAGATCTAAAGAATTTGCGAATTAACGAATTCGAGACAATTCGTTAAATATAAAAGCAAAGAGGGAAAATTATATTATCTTTAACCATCCAATTTATTAATAATGATGATATGCCGGCAATATAAAAACGGCATTCGATAAATATTAACCGATTAAAAAATTAATGAACCAGAGAAAATTATATAAAACCGTCGAATCAATTGCGTCTCAAAGATTCGACGACGAAACCGATATGCTGGTTTCGGTGCTGAATCAGATCGTTCAAATCGAAGATATAAACATAACCGGCGGAAGGATATGGAAGCTCGACGAAGAGAGCGGAGAGTACAGCCTTCTTTTCCAAACCGGGAACCATGATAAGATTAAGCCCGGCTTCAAGGTTAAGATCGCAGAGTACCCTGTATTCGATTTTATCGCGAAGGAAAGGACCATACTCGGAAACGAGACGAACGAGGTTCTGCGTAAGAAAGGAATATTTAAATATTCCGCTTCCGGCGTAGGATCGAAGTTAAAATGGAACAATAAGCTCTATTACGAATACCTTCTCGCTCTAAACAGCGATACAATAGATGAGGAACTGAGAGTTAACCTTAATATCATCGCTACGGCTCTTACTTCGCAGATCAAACAGAGAAGATATTCCCGGCGCGCAAAGAATTTAATAGCCGATATCGATAAAGCAAGAGAGCTTCAAAAAAGCATTCTCCCCGAACACGAATACAGGTTCAATAATTACGAACTGTTCGGAGTTACGCGCCCGGCCGAGATTGTGGGCGGCGACTTTTTCGATTACCTCGAGATCGGCGATCACAAGGATATTCTGGGGGTAACCGTGGGCGACGCAGCCAGCAAAGGCGTAAGCGCCTCGGCCGAGGCTATGTATATTTCCGGTGCGCTCAGAATGGCGAGCAATTTCGAGATCAAGATCGCTCCGCTTATGAAGAGAATGAACGCTCTGGTAAATAAAATATTTAGCGACGATAAATTCGCATCACTTTTTTACGGAGAGCTCTCAAATGATTCGGGGGGACTCTTTCTTTACGCGAACGCGGGACACAATCCGCCGATGTTCGTAAAGAAAGACTCCGAAGAAATTAAGTTGCTAAATCCAACCGGGCCTGTTTTCGGACCTACTCCCAACGCTAAATACGATATAGAAAGTATCAGTTTCACAATCGGCGACGTGCTTTTGATTTATACCGACGGTGTTACCGATGCCGCAGATTTCGACTTCAACAATTACGGGGAAGAAAGACTTTTCGAGGTACTGCAAAGATCAAAGCATCTTTCATCGAGAGAAATAGTGTACTCGATTCTCGATGAAGTGATTCATTTCTCGAAGAACGGGAAATACTCGGACGACACGACATTGGTAGTTATTAAGAGAATTAAATAGAAACCTTGTCCCTGGTGTCACATTCCCGCTGTTTCTAATGAAAAAGTGGGTGAAATTTATTATCATATCTAAAGTAATCTTATTGCGACCAAATTTGCCGCGCAAGAATTATTGCTTATATAAAGAGCGGTTTAATAAAATTTTGACAGAGGAAATTTATGATCAAGACTATTAATCCGGCTACAGGTGAAGTGCTGAATTCATATCCCAAAATGATGAAGGAAGAGGTCGACCGGATTCTGTCCTCGGCAAACAATGCGTTTGAAGACTGGAAGGAAGTAACATACAAGGAGCGAGCGGAAAAAATGATACGGACAGCCGCTCTGCTGCGCGAGCGGAAAAAAGATTATGCCGCACTTATGACGGCGGAGATGGGCAAACCGATACTGCAATCGGCCGGGGAGATTGAAAAATGCGCCTGGGTCTGCGAGTATTTCGCCGAAAACGCCGAAGCATTTCTAAAGGACGAGATCATTCAAACAGACGCATCGAAAAGTTATGTCACGTTCCGGCCGATGGGTGTGGTCCTTGCAATTATGCCGTGGAACTTTCCGTTTTGGCAGGTGTTCAGATACGCGGCCCCTAATTTGATGGCCGGCAACGGCGGGATATTAAAACATTCCGACAACGTTACGGGAATAGCGCTGGCAATTGAGAATCTTTTTAAAGATGCTGGATTCCCGGAGAATCTTTTCAGAACTATTGTGGTGCCGGTTAAAGATGTGGAAGGAATAATCTACAATGATAACATTAGCGCGGTAACACTTACCGGAAGCGTTAGAGCGGGTAAAAATGTTGCGGCAGAAGCGGGAAAAGTATTGAAGAAGACAGTGCTCGAGCTGGGCGGCAGCGATCCTTACGTTATTCTTGAGGATGCCGATCTTGAAAAAACAGTGGAGACATGCATTACGTCCCGGCTGCTTAACAGCGGACAGAGCTGCATCGCCGCGAAGAGATTTATAGTGGTCGATAAAATTTATAAAAAATTCGAAGAGATGTTCGTCGAAGGTATGAGAAAAAAAATCATGGGCGATCCTTTGGACGAGAAAACCGACATCGGACCTCAGGCAAGATTAGATTTAAGAGAAGGCCTAAACGCACAGGTTAACGGCAGTATATCTAAAGGCGCCAAGCTGCTCCTCGGAGGCGTAATTCCGGAAACGAAAGGCGCGTTTTACCCGGTTACGGTTTTATCGAACGTGACGCCCGGGATGCCGGTGTACGAGGAAGAAGTTTTCGGGCCCGCTGCCGCATTAATAAGGGTGAAGGATGAAGACGACGCTGTAAAGATTGCGAACGATTCTAGTTACGGATTGGGCGCGGCGGTATTTACTGCCGATACCGGAAAGGGGGAAAAGATCGCGAGAGAAAAATTGAATGCGGGAAGCTGCTTTATAAACGATTTCGTCAAGTCCGATCCGCGGCTTCCTTTCGGCGGCATAAAGGAATCTGGTTACGGCAGAGAACTTTCCGTTTTCGGAATGAAAGAATTCGTAAACATAAAAACTGTTTATATAAAATAGGGGAAATTAACGTCAGGGTGTTTAGGTTAGTTTGAATTAACGCTCGAGAACTCGGAAGTCTCTATATTCATCGGTATGGAGAAAGAAAACGTTGTGCCTTCGCCGGGAGTACTTTCCACCCATATATTCCCGCCGTGTTTTTCTATCATTTCTTTGCAAACCAACAATCCGAGTCCGGAACCTTTTTCGTTGGAAGTGCCCAAAGTAGTAATCTGTTTATCTATTCTGAATATCTTCGATAAAGCTTCCTTCGGTATTCCTACACCGTTATCAGAAACATAAACCTCTATGCCGTTTTCCTTTATTTCGGTTCGCAGTTTAACTTCTCCCCGTGGGCGGGTAAACTTGATTGCGTTAGATACCAGGTTCTGAATTATGGAGTTGAACATATTGGGGTCGGCTTGAATAAAAATATCTTCCTCCTGATCATAGACCAGGGTGATTCCTTTTTTTACGGCGTTAATTTTCAGGAGGTCCACAACATTTTCGATTATGAAGCGTATGTTGGTCCTTTCCGGCATGAAAACGGTTTTGCCGGTTTGCATCCTTGACCATTCGAGCAGATTTTCCAGGAGGTTGTAAAGGTTTCGTATCATTCCGTAAATGCTCGTTGAGTAATCTTTAATTTCCTTTTTAGAAAGCTTCTCAAGCTCTGTGGCTAGAAATTCCGAGAATCCCAGTAATCCGGAGAAAGGGCTTCTCAGATCGTGAGCTATTATGGAAAAGAACTTGTCTTTGCTTGCGTTCATTTCCATGAGTTCGCGTTCCGACTCTGCCAGCTGTTCGTTAAGCTTAAATAATTCCTCCGCCCGGTCTTCCAGAAGTGTTTTACTGGTCCGCAGTTCTTTGTTGTAAGCTTTCAACTCATCGGTTGCACGCTTCCTATTTATCGCGAGTGCTATCTGCTCGGAGACAAAGTTAAGTATTTGTTTTTCATTCTCGCCGAAAGCGTTTTCGTTATAATAATCCTGGATAACCATAACGCCTTCTGTCTTTTTCTCATGCTTTAGCGCTATTCCCAGCCATATCGCCGCGGGTTCGCCTATAAGTTCGATCTCGCCGCGTATCCAAAGCTCTTTTTCCAGTTTCTTGTCTACCAGTATGTTTACGCCGTGTCTCAAAACGTATTCGGTTAATCCTTTGCCCAGTTTTTTGGGGGCGGGCTGCGGATCCTTTTCATCCACAAAATACGGGAAGCTTATCATCTCATTCTTCTGGTCGTATAGGGCTATATAGAAATTGTTAACCGGCATGAGCTCTTTTATTACGTCGTGAATATTTTTATACAGTGTCTGTATATCTTCCGTAGAATTAACCGCCTCAGATATTTTGAAGAGAGCTTTTTCGGTTTTCGCCGAATTTATTCTTTCGGTTACGTCTCTGAAGCTCCAAACTCTGCCAACAGGCTGGCCGTTTAATAGTTGCGGCTGCGAAAATCTTTCGAATATTCTGCCGTCTTTCAGTTCTATAAAATCGAAGCTTTCGGTGCTAATATCCGCGTACAGGGCCCTAATCTTAGAAATAAACGCATTCGGATTTTTTATCTTATGCAGCACGAAAGAAAGAAGTTTTTCGTCTTCCCTCTCATTAATCAATGAATCGGGAATGCCCCACATCTTTTGAAACTTTTCGTTCGAGCCAGTAATCTTTTCGGATTTGCTGATTACCAGTATTCCGTCCGCTGTAGATTCCAAAGTGGCATTTAGGAGAGAAAGGGCTTCCTTCAACTTATTTTCTCCGGCCTTTCTTTCGGTAATGTCCGAAGCGACGCCGATGAGAGCGATGGGATTGTTATAATCATCCGTCACAATTGAAGTGGAGAGATAGATCGGGAAGATCGTTCCGTCTTTCTTCTTATTGAGCAGCTCGCCCTGCCATCCTCCCGATATGGTGGAATTAAGAATTGTGTTGAGTCTACCGTCGGCATTATCCGGGGCACGTAATATTGAAACATTTTTCCCGATTACTTCTTCACTTCTGTACCCGTATATTTTTTCGAAGGCGGAGTTGGCGAAGATTATCTTATTTTCCATATCGGTGACTGTAATCGACTCGCTGATACTCCTAAGGGCCTGTGCGAGCATATTGATCCGGACCTCAGTATTTTTCTTGTATGTAATGTCGCGGAAAATCGCGAGAAGGAACGGCTCTTCGTTTTCAAATGTGAAAAATGAATTGGATACACCGAACCATGCTTTTTCCCCGTTCCAAAGAATAAGTTCGTTCTCGGCGTAAGGGATGATATTCTTTTGGCTGAATCTTTCGATATGCTTTAATAAGACATGTTCGCGCCGGTCTTCTATATAGATCTCCGACATCGGCTTTCCTTCCAGCTCTTTCTTATTCTTTTTAACCATTCGGCAAAATGCCTGGTTAACGAGAACGGTTTTACCTTGTGAGTCGGTCAGGCGCATTCCGTCCGCGGAGTTTTCCCAGATTAACCTGAACCTGGTTTCGGACTGAAGTATGTGTTCATGATGAAGCTTTTCCGAAGTTATGTCGCGGGCTATAAAAATTACTTTTTCATCCGTGATTTTCGAGATCAAGGCGGAAAACCAAATAACACTTCCGTTAATTTCCAGATTATATTCTATGTTTACTATAGCGTTAAATGAGAGCGCTTCGCGGATATGCTCGATGAAAAAATCGGCTTTATCCTTAGGAAAAACATCGTATACGGTCTTTCCTATAAGTTCGTTATTCGGTTTTATCAGAAGTTCGGGGGGATTGGTTTCCGGAACGGATAAATATTTTCCGTTCTCATCCAAAACTAGAAGAATAAGCGGCATCGCTTTGAATAATTTTTGCAGTTCATCACCGGGGCCGGCAGACCCCGTTTGTAAATCGTTCTTGGCATTGCTTTTAAATTCGGCTAATTCTTGCTTTAACGCATTTAGCTCTTCTATCAGCTGGGCTTTTGTTTTTTTTCTGTCGTCCATTTAAATTCCGGAAGCCAGTATGAAGATTTTAGATCAATTAATAATCGATTATTTTCCTGATTGTTTTAGCCCTGAGAGGTTTAATATTAACTATAACTCGATTATATGCCAATGTTTAACAAAACTTAATCGCTTAAAATAATTAAAAAAATCCAGAGAAGTAAGGAATTTATTATTATGCGAAGGCGTCGGATACGGGCGAAGGAAAATCTTTCCGCAATAATTTCATTTCCTTTAATTAATCAATTTCAATCTCTAAATTATTAGTACGCTCTTTTAAAACATTAAGAATCAATTTGAATAATTATAAGCTTACCATACAATACGACGGAACAAACTACGCGGGGTGGCAGATACAGAATAACGCTCCGAGCGTGCAGCAGTCAATTACAGACACTATATTTATTATTTTAAAAGAAAAAGTAAACCTTATAGGATCTGGCAGAACGGACGCCGGGGTGCATGCTTTAGGGCAGGCCGCTAACTTTAAGACAGAATCAGCACCGGAAATAAGGAAATTCCTTCATTCTATGAATTCCATACTTCCGAAAGATATATCCGTCGTTTCTATGGAAAAGGTAAAAGAAGGTTTTCATGCCAGGTTCGATGCCAAGAAAAGATGTTATTTATATTTAATCGGGATAAAAAAATCTCCGTTCTATTATCCTTACTCATATTACTATCACAACGAAATTGATATTAACAAACTTAACCGTTTGTCCGATGTGTTAACCGGGCGCCACGATTTCACTTCGTTCTCGCGTAAAAATTCGGAGACCAAGAATAAGACATGTACCGTGAACAGCGCACGTTGGAAAGAAACCGGCGGATTCGTAGTTTTCCGTATAGAGGCCGACCGATTCCTTCATGGTATGGTAAGAACAATTACGGGAACGCTCCTCAATGCGGTTAAATGCGGTTATGATGAAGAATATTTGCTTGATATTTTAGGAGCGAAGGATAGAGAAGCCGCGGGAGAAGCCGCACCGGCGCAAGGATTATTTCTCTTTAAAGTGAGATATTAATTATGATGGATCTGAAATCTAAAATTGTATTAATTACCGGCGGCTCGCGCGGTATAGGCAGAGCATGCGTAAAATTATTCGCAGGCGCAGGCGCGGATGTTGCTTTTACTTATAACAGCGCCGAAAGTGAAGCCGCAGAAATTGTCGGTGAATTTTCCTCATCAACAAAAATTAAATCTTATAAGACCGACATTCTTTCGGCCGGGGAGATTGAAAAAACCGTGGCTGCCGTAATTGCCGATTTCGGCAAAGTAGATATACTTGTGAACAACGCCGGAGTCTGGAAGTACGGCAAGATCGACGAGATGATGCCCGAACAGTGGGAAGAAACAATCCGTATAAATTTAACGGGCACATTCCTATTTACAAAAGCGGTTATTCCATCGATGAAGAAAAATAATTTCGGAAGGATTATTAGTATTACATCTACGGCGGGACAAAGAGGCGAGCCGTTCTACTCTCATTACGCCGCTTCGAAGGGCGGAATAATTTCTTTTACCAAGTCTCTCGCCGCCGAGCTGGGTGAATACAATATAAATACTAACAGTGTAGCTCCCGGCTGGGTAGTTACCGATATGACGAAGGGCGCTTTTTCGGATACAGACTATAAAGAAAAGATAAGGCGGGGAATACCGGTTCAAAAGATCGCGGAGCCGGAGGATATAGCCGGACCGGTGCTTTTTCTCGCATCGGAGCTGGCCGATCATATTAACGGAGAGATTCTAAACGTTAACGGCGGCTCTGTGCTGTGCGGCTGATCCCGCGTGCGCCGGGTGTAATTTGCAAATTTAAATTTCAAAAAAGGTTATTAATTTTCTACAAGGAATCAGAATGGATTTTCTCGCTCGACTGCACCCGCTGGTTATTCATTTCCCGATAGCGCTTTTATTGGCGTACGTTCTTCTCGAGACTATCGGGATTATCTTCAACAAAGATTTTTTCTCCAAGACGGCGCACCTGTTCCTTCTGCTGGGCGTGCTCGGATTAGTTGCGGCGGTACTGACCGGCAATTCCGCGGAAAACGTTGCCAGGCAGTGGATTAAAGCCGGCGCGCATATCCCGCTTAATGCAATTGAAAATCACGAGGATTTTGCGAATACGACTCTCTGGTTTTTTACGGGACTTCTGGTCCTAAGGACGTATCTCGTCCTTAAGAAAAAATTTACCGGAAGTTTGAAGTATGTTGTTCTTATACTGGCATTCGCCGGAGTGTATTTTATATATCAAACAGGATATTACGGAGGAAAACTGGTATACGGTTACGGCGCCGGTACAGACATTATTAAAACGGAAATCACCAAATAAACTCAATGAACAAAGGCATAGGAATCGCCCGGATTGCGGCCGCGGTGGCGCTGGTTAATGCGGCCGGAATACTGTTAAGGTATTTTGGACTGGATACCTATCTCATCTTATTAGGTTTCAGATTCCAGCTTTCTTTTATCCTGCCCGCGCTGGTCATTCTTCCGGCAGCCGGCAGGTATTCAATAAAAAAAATATTTACCTCTCCGGATTACCGGAATAATTTCGGTTTTGTGGGATGGATATTTCTTCCGCCGCTTCTTATTATAGGCGCCCTTTATTTAACAAAAATGCTGTCGGTCGGCGACCCCGACTATTTTTACGAGTTCGGGATGTCTTCAATAATAGACTACCCGATATACCTGGTTTGGAATTTCCCTATGCTTTTATTGATGGGGGTCTTTCTGATACAAACCGGCTTATCTTCCGAAAGAATGCCTTTCCTAACCGTCGTATTAACTTCCATCTTATTGTTCGCCTACGAATTCGTTCCTCTCGAAGGCGACAAGTTCGATTATTCCGGTTTAACGGTTTTGATTCTATTCGGTGTAATAGCCGCCTTTCTACTTAAATATTTTCAGAATATATACTGGTTCGGCATCATTTTTTTCACAGTATTCTGGAGCTGCGTACTTGCTTTCGGCAGCTCATCAACACCGTTAATTCATATGCTTTTTGCCGCGCGCTATCAAAGCTGGGACGGATTTTTTGAACTCAAAGGTTTTGCGGCGAATTACATTGTACAGCTTCAGCTCGCTTTGACCGCGATACTGATTTCGTTGTCGGCGTACTTTAGAAAACGGAAATTAACCATTACATTTTAGATAATGAGTAATTTTTGTATTTTGATTTTAAGAAATCTGATCTTGAATGAAAAAAATTCTTCTTACATTGGTATTAATACTATGCGCGGGAAGCACATTGGCGCAAAGGGGGCCCATCGATAAAGCGAGGGGACTGTTCGTGGCCTTTGCGGTAGGACCCAGACTCCCGGTGGGATATTTTTCAAACTCGACCGATGTAGGATACGCGTTTAACGTTGAGGTTGCATATACGGATAACGAATATATCCCGTTTTTCATTTTCGCGAAAGTCGGGTTCGATCAGTTCCCCGGGGCACAGCAATTCTACCAGATATCCGATTACTCAAATTTGTCCACTAACTTACTTCCGGTCAGCGTAGGCATCAGATATTATTTTCCGCCGCTCGTAGAGAACGTCGTACTGTTTATGCCCATTGTTGAGATCTCGGCCGATTACCTTTACATGCAGCGCCTTCATCAGTTCAAGCTTTTTACCGGCAAGAGCAACTACACCGAAGATACTTCGAAAATGGGATTATCCGTCGGCGCTGGTATGTCTATGTTCATGATGGAAATCCTGGCGACTTACAATTATTATCAATCGAATCAGTATCTCGGCCTCGACCTGAAAGTCAGGTTGCCGCTGTATATAAATTTATGATAGAGAGGAACTATGTCACTTCAAAATTTAACAGTAGAACATAAGGGGCGTACCGCGGTTGTTACGGTTAATCGTCCCGATAAACTGAACGCACTCAACGCTCAGACGATGGATGAGCTTAGAAGCGTATTTACGGAGCTCAACGGAAATGAAAACGTTTCGGTTGTAATCTTAACGGGAAGCGGGGAGAAGGCTTTTGTTGCAGGGGCTGATATTAAGGAGCTTAATCAGCTCGAAATGATCTCCGGAAAGGAATTTGCCGAAAAGGGACAGGAAACTTTTAATATCATCGAGAATCTTTCCAAGCCGGTTATTGCCGCGGTAAACGGATATGCGCTGGGCGGAGGCTGCGAGCTCTCTCTCTGCTGTCATATAAGACTGGCTTCAGAGAATGCGAAGTTCGGGCAGCCGGAGGTTAACCTGGGGATCATACCCGGCTACGGCGGAACGCAGAGATTAACCAGACTCATAAATTCCGGCCGCGCGATGGAATATATTTTAACCGGTGATATGATCGATTCAGCAGAAGCTCTGAGGATAGGGCTGGTAAGCAAAGTATTCCCCCATTCCGAATTAATGGGGAAAGCTTTAGAGATGGCGGAAAAGATCGCGTCTAAAGCCGGTAACGCGGTTAGGCTGGCGGTTAAAGCCGTGAACATTTCCGATGAGGTTTCGACAAGAGAAGGACAAAATTACGAAGCTACTTTGTTCGCTCTGTGCTGCGGTACCGAGGACTTTAAAGAAGGAACGTCCGCGTTCCTTGAAAAAAGAAAGCCTGAGTTTAAGAATAAGTAGAAACCTATTTCTTTGAGAATTTATTTTAGTTTATTTGTTGATTCGGTCTCCCCTTTGATCCCTCTCATTTTTAAGGAGGGGACAGGGTATTCATAAAATAGCACAAGTAAGTATCCCGTCCTTTTATTTCACCTAAATATTTAATTATGAAAAAGTCTTTCGATAAAAAACAAATTATATATTATTTATTCGGATTGTCGGTTTTATTTTTAATCGCGAACCTCGTTCAAGTTAAGATGTCGAAAAAAGAGACTACGCCCCACTTGATTAAAATGCCGCCCGATGCGGTTAATATGAGTTTTCTTGATAACCTGAAAGATTTCGGCTTGAAGAAGGAGTGGATTGAGCCTGTAAAAAAGAGAAGAAATTTCTCCGGGAAGTACAATTACCGGGTCGATGTCCCGAAAGATCTTCCGATCACCGTAATACTGCAGGAGATATACGGGACATTTTACGGAAAGGGAATAAATCTCAGCACAAAAGAACTGGTAATCGGCGGAAAAACATTTTTGAAAATATCTTTTGACGATGAGGTTATTCTAACTTCCGAATTTAATTATGACGATAAAATCGAAAGAGACGCCGGAAGCGCGGGAATTATAGTATCGGGGTTCGGAGACGCGGGTACAGAAATAAGGGATGAACTGGCTTCCGGTCCCCAAATGTTCGCCGCGCTGCTTGTCCCGTCCAAACAGTCGGTAAAACTCTCAAAGGAGTTTACCAATGGCCGAAAAGAATTTGCCGTTCTTTTAAATGACGATATTTCAGATCTCAACTTTAAAATGAGCCCCGGCTATTCTTCCGGGCGCCTTAGAAATTCTATAAGAGCCATAATAGCCGCTTTTCCCAAAGCGGTGTTTTTTATGATAGACAACCGGTCATCACTTTATACATCGCCTGTTTTTCCTTTTATTCGCGATGAATTTAAGAAAAGAAATATATCGTTGTTAAAGGAAAGTTCGGTTGTAAAGCTTGGAGGCGCGGATGCAGCGCAGATAAATAAAGACTTCCGTAAATTGATAATAACTCTTAAAGACGGTCAGCAGAAATTAATAAATGTTAACGTAGATGATTTTAAAATCATTAGGCCGGAAATTTTAGGCTTGATAAAAGTGGGGTATAAATTCATCAATCCTTCGGTTGTATTGAAGAACAAGAGCGATTTATACATAAAAGGAGTTAAATAAATTCTTCAATTTGAAGATTAAACCGGCCTGCCTTTAATATCCACTTCTATAATTTTGCCATGGTCCAGTTTTTCCAACTGCGGTAAAATATCGGCTTTATTTCCAACTACGGTTATAACAGCTTGTTCCGGATGAATGTACTTATCTGCCGCGGCGTTGACTTCTTCCAAAGAAATTGAGATAACGTTTTCAAGATAAGTATCAAAATAATTTTCCGGCAGGTTATGTATTATCTTCCCGGTAATGTTTGTCGCGATCTGCCTGTAAGTCTCGAAGTTAGACGGGAATTTTCTTATAAGCGATGACTTGGCAAAATCCAGTTCTTCGGGAGTAACGCCGTTTTTAATACCGCGAAGCTCTTTCATTATCTCGTACACTGCATTGCCGGTATTCTCGGATCCTACAGAAGTTGATATATAAAAATATCCTGCCTCTTTAAAGTAATTGAAACGCGAATTAATTCCGTAAGTGTATCCCTTATTCTCACGCAAATTCAAATTCAGCCTGCTCGTAAATTGTCCGCCGAGTATAGTATTTAACAGCATCTTCGGAAAATAATCGCCTTCCGACCGCTTTGTGGAAAGATAGCCGACACGTATCTCACTTTGCACCGCAGAGGCTTTATCTACTATGTGAATGCCTTTGCTTCTTGAGGAAGGAATTTTGACGGTACCGGTTTTGCTTGAACCGCCTTTCCATCCACCTAAATAGTTATTTAATTTTTCTTTTAGTCCGGTTAAATCGGCATCTCCCACTACTACTAAGACCGAATTGTGCGGACTGAAATATTTCTTGTAAAAGTTCTTTGCGTCCTGCACCGTAATCTTATCTACGGTGCCGGGATACCCGAGATTGGGATACGAGTATGCAGACGTGCTTCCGAATATCAAATTCTCGCTCACTTCGTCGGCTATCTCATCGGCTTCATCCAGCAGCTGCATCAGTCTTACGGTAATCTTTCTTTTTTCCCGGTCGAAATCATCGTCGGCAAATCTAGGCTGCGTTACTACGGAAGAAAAAAGCTCGAGCGACCTGTCAGTGAATTCGCTTAGAGCCTGAAGATACATGTACGACGAATCCTGGTCGCCGTAAACACCGAAGTAAGTACCGAGCGTATCGAACTCCTCGCTGAGTTCAAGCGCACTGAATTTGCCGGCCCCTTCGTCTATGGCCATGCAGCAGAGATTAGAGAGACCTTTTTTGTCTTCCGGATCAAATTTGCTGCCTGCGCTTATTACGAGATTTAATTGAAGTATCGGGAGCTTGTCCTTCTTCACAAAGATAACTTTGAGCCCGTTGTTGAGCTCGAAGCTTTTCATTCCGGGAAGGGTGAAAGAAATTTCCGAATCGGGAGCAGGTTTTACGCTTCTGTCTATATTCATAACTTTTGAGCTTTTCCTTTTTTCGGAACCACGTGAAGTTCAACGTGCGGTCCCGCGAAATATTTTTCAACGTGAGTTTTTACCGAATCTGCGTCGACAGTCTGGTATCTTTCCAGATCAACAGCGAATGAGTTCGGTTCACCGAGGTAATAGCTGTAGTGATTAAGCTGATCGGCAAGAGAATCTATATTCTGAAGAGAATAAATGAAGCCGGATTTGATGCCGTTTTTCGATTTTGTCAGCTCTTTCCCGGTAATTCCGTCTTTTTTTAATTTATCCAGCTCGCCGAAGATCTCTTTCTTCAATGAATCCAGCGATACGCCCGGTTTCGCGGTAGCTATTATCATAAAGTGGCCTGCGTATTTTCCGGAAAACTGGAACGCGGACACGTCCTGAGCGATCTCCTTATCGAATACAAGACTCCTATAAAGACGCGAATTCTTTGACCCGGAAAGGATATCGGATAGAACGTCGAGAACATTGTCGCCGTCAGTGTATGCGGGTACGGTCGGCCACGCCAGGTAAATCCTTTCGAGCTGAACGTTGTCCTCGTGCACCAAGACTTTATCTGAAACAAGCTCCGTCTTCGGAACGAAGACCGGGTCCGGAACAGCGGGGGACTCGAGAACGCCGTAATATTTTTCGATCAGATCTTTTACTTTTGAAGACTCTAAATCTCCCGCGAGTACGAGCGACGAGTTGGCGGGTGAGTAATGCTTTGTGAAGAACGAATGAACGTCGTCCAAGGTAAAGTTTGAAATATCTTCCAGCGATCCGATTGTAGGCCAGCTGTAAGGATGGCCCTCGGGATACAAGTTTGAGATGACGAGCTCCCATGCTAGTCCGTACGGCTGATTATCGTACCGCTCGAGTCTTTCGTTGCTCACAACGTTTTTCTGGTTATCAAGTTTTTCCTGCGTCATAGCGGGGAGTAGATACCCCATCCTGTCGGACTCGAGCCAGAGGATAAGCTCAAGAAAATTTGAAGGAACCTTTTCGTAATAGTTCGTTCTGTCGAAGCTGGTTGATCCGTTGAGTGTGCCGCCTGCTTCCTGTATAAACCTGAAGTGCATTTCTTTCTGAACGTTCTGCGAACCCTGGAACATCATATGCTCAAAAAGATGAGCGATGCCGGTTTTGCCCTTATGTTCGTTCGCTGAGCCGGTTCTGTACCAGATATTAGAGGAAACGACGGGAAGGCTGTTATCCTTGTATAGTATAACGTCAAGGCCGTTTTTTAGTTTGTACCGTTCGCAGTTAATATTTAGAAGATCCATTTAAATAATTTTTCGTGATGAATATGTAATTAGAATCCGTAATTATTTTTTATCGATCCTCTACGAGGATCAATATCCTTTTTGTCAATCATTTCTACCAAAAATGACCATCTACGATGGTCGGAAGATCAATAATTCATTTTTATTTCTATCAAAGATAATATAAGCACCATATCCTTTCCTCGTAGAGGAAACATTATGGTAGTTTTCAAAAAGATGAGCGATGCCGGTTTTGCCCTTATGTTCGTTCGCTGAGCCGGTTCTGTACCAGATATTAGAGGAAACGACGGGAAGGCTGTTATCCTTGTATAGTATAACGTCAAGGCCGTTTTTTAGTTTGTACCGTTCGCAGTTAATATTTAGAAGATCCATTTAAATAATTTTTCGTGATGAATATGTAATTAGAATCCGTAATTATTTTTTATCGATCCTCTACGAGGATCAATATCCTTTTTGTCAATCATTTCTACCAAAAATGACCATCTACGATGGTCGGAAGATCAATAATTCATTTTTATTTCTATCAAAGATAATATAAGCACCATATCCTTTCCTCGTAGAGGAAACATTATGGTAGTTTCTACCAAAAATGACCATCTACGATGGTCGGGAAATCAATAATTCATTTTTATTTCTATCAAAGATAATATAAGCACCATATCCTTTCCTCGTAGAGGAAACATTATGGTAGAAAAAAATATTAACAGCAAAAAATCCAATCCTCGTAGAGGATTGATAATTTTATAAATCTAATTAAAAATAAAAAGGGCGGTATGAAATTACCCGCCCGGTCAAAATCAAAATAAAAATTATCGGATTAATTCAAAAGCTTCAATATTCTGTCGGGCCTAATCGAACCGAGAAGCTTAAATATCTGCGTGAACGGAATATTTCTATCCCAGGAAAACAAAGTAATGAATGCCTCGCCTTCAACATTTCTGCGCGGTACGAAGCCCCAGAAACGGCTGTCGAGACTGTCGTCCCTGTTATCGCCCATCATAAAATAATAATTATCCTTAAATGTATAAGACGTGACCGGCTTTCCTTCTATTGTAACTACTCCGTCTTTTATCGCCACAACGTTTTTGCCGTATTCCCTGTCGATTGTGATTCTCCACTGCTCCGCGTTCACCGAATCCAGATGAATGGTGTAACCTTTCTTCGGAACAATAAGCGGACCGTAATTATCCTCGTTCCAGGGCATACCTTTCGGGAAGATCCCCGGAGTTACGTAACCCGCCGGTTTTGGGAACGCTTCCAGGTATTTGATGTGCGACGGAATCCACAACTGTTTATGATTCACATAAACTACTTTGTTGATTATTTGAATTGTATCGCCGGGTGTACCTATGCATCTTTTAACGTAATTGACTCCCAGTTCCTTCGCTTTAACCCTGTCCCTCATACCCGGAAATTCGAAAACAACAATGTCTTTTCTGTGGGGATCTCTCAATGCGGGAAGGCGAAAATGGGGAATAGGAATCTGCGTTAACGGAATGTATCTGGGAGATTCGGAGCCGTAAATAAATTTATTCACAAGTACAAAATCGCCGACCAGAATAGTATCTTCCATCGATCCGGTAGGAATTCTGGTATTCTGAATGATAAACGTAATTATGAAGAACGCCGCTATTGCGGCGAATATCAGGGATTCGAAAAATTCTTTTGTTTTCTGCTTCTTGGTTTTGGGAGTGTTCTTCTCTTCTTCCGTTTGAATCCCGGCGAATCTTTTGAAGCTGCTTTTAAATGACAAATTATTTCTCCGGTTGATAAATGGTGATCAATTTATGCTTTAAATTTATCGAGCTTTTCCCTGAGGATTTCGTTCACGAATCTTGGGATTCGCCTTGCCTTTCGTCTCCCGCATTATCCGGCCGACGAAGAAACCGATTACCTTGTCCTTCCCCTCAACATAATCTTGCACTTCTTTGGGGCTTTGAGATATGACAGTATCTACGATCTTCTCGATTTCGGACGTGTCCGAGATCTGCACAAGATTTTTCTCTTTGACGATTGCCGAGGGTTTTTTGTTTCCTTTCAGCATCTCGGCAAAAACATCTTTAGCTATTTTCCCGCTGATCGTGCCGTCTTTTATCAGATTTATCATCTCGCCTAGGTTGTCGGGCGGAACCGAAAAATCTTTTATATCGATCTTGTTTTCGTTAATAATTTTCAGAACGTCTGTCATCACCCAGTTGCTGGCTGACTTATAATCGTCCGTAATTTTTACAACGTTCTCGTAATAATCCGCCGTTCCTTTCGATTGGGTAAGCAGTTCTGCATCGTATTTAGGCAGGGCGTACTGTTCCACAAATCTGTCAAATCTAACGTCGGGCAGTTCGGGAAGATTTTCCGCGATATCTTTTTTCCATTTCTCATCAACGATTACCGGGACGAGATCGGGATCGGGGAAGTAGCGGTAATCGTGCGCCTCTTCCTTGCTTCTCATCGGTAAAGCCTCGTTAAGGTCTGCGTTCCAAAGCAGTGTCTGCTGAACAATCTTCCCGCCGTCTTCTATAATATCTATCTGGCGCTCGATTTCAAAATTTATGGCTTTCTCCACGTTGTGGAAGGAGTTCATGTTTTTTACTTCGGTCTTCGTCCCGAATTCCTTCCGGCCTTTGAGTCTTACTGAGATGTTTGCGTCGCACCTCAGCGATCCTTCCTCCATATTGCCGTCGCATACGCCTAGGTATTGAACGATCTGTTTTATCTTGGTGAGATAAAGGTACGCTTCCTCAGCGGATCTGATGTCCGGCTCGCTCACTATCTCTATCAACGGAACTCCGCAGCGGTTTACATCGACCAATGTTTCGTATGCCTGGTCGTGAATAGACTTGCCCGCGTCTTCTTCCATGTGAATTCTTGTAATTCCTATTCTCTTCTCAGTGTTGTCGGAACGTACAACATCAATATGCCCGTGCTCACAGATCGGTTCCTCGTACTGGGAAATCTGGTATCCTTTTGGGAGGTCGGGATAAAAGTAATTCTTCCTCGCGAAGATAGATTTTTCGTTGATCGTGCAGTTCGTCGCGAGTCCCATAAGAACCGTAAACTCAACAACTTTCTTGTTTAGCACGGGAAGAACTCCCGGGTGGCCCAGGCAGACGGGACAAACATTCGTATTCGGTGAATTTCCGAATTTAGTGGAGCATCCGCAGAAAGCTTTCGATTCTGTTAAGAGCTGCGCATGTACTTCAAGGCCTATTACGGCTTCGTATTTTTCGTTCATATCCAGATGTTGATTTTTAAGTCCTAAATATATGAAAGAAATAGTACATATAGAAAGTCCAATCCCGGTTCCGGTGTTAAAATGATGAACCTCATACGAATAAAATACGAGGCTGTAAATAATTTGAATGATAAAATAACACTTGGGTAACTCAGGGGTGGTTAATAATTAGTTAATTTAAGATATGGTTCAACTCCTGACGGAGTTGTCTTGAACTATTTTAGGCATTCGGTTACAAATATTCAATCCCTACGGGATTGAGCAGTGCCGTTTATAATAGTTAATTATATCGTTAACAGTGGTTCCATTCCTGTCAGGGAATGAATGTTTTTAGAGAGATACAGCAATAAACTTTAATCAATCCTTAAAGGAATTGAACCTTTTAAAAAGTTCGACAAATCCTCTAAAAATAATTTTAGAAATTCATTTACCCTATACATGAAGACACGGGCTATCTAAAGAAAGATGTAAAATTTGTGTTCGAACTAATAGAGATTTTATTCCCGTCAGGGAATAAATGTTTGTAACAGCGTGATGTCGACAAAAAATTAATCAGTCCCTGTAAAGATTGAACCTATTAAAAAGATCGACAAATCCTCTAACTATAATTTGAGAAAATTATTTATCCCAACTTTGAAGGTATGGGCTATTCAAGGAAGATGTAAAATTTGTAATCGAGCTAAGGAAGATGTAAAGTTTGTAATAAAACTAAAAGAGATTTTATTCCCGTTAGGGAATAAATGTTTGTAACAGCGTGATGTCGACAAAAAATTAATCAGTCCATGTAAAGATTGAACCTTTTAAAAAGATCGACAAATCCTCTAACTATAATTTGAGAAAATTATTCATCCCAACTTTGAAAGTATGTTCTATTCAAAGGAAGATGTAAAATCTGTAATCGAGCTAAGGAAGATGTAAAGTTTGTAATAAAACTAAAAGAGATTTTATTCCCGTTAGGGAATAAATGTTTGTAACAGCGTGATGTCGACAAAAAATTAATCAGTCCATGTAAAGATTGAACCTTTTGAAAAGATCGACAAATCCTCTAACTATAATTTGAGAAAATTATTCATCCCAACTTTGAAGGTATGGTCTATTCAAAGGAAGATGTAAAATCTGTAATCGAGCTAAGGAAGATGTAAAGTTTGTAATAAAACTAAAAGAGATTTTATTCCCGTCAGGGAATAAATGTTTGTAACAGCGTGATGTCGACAAAAAATTAATCAGTCCATGTAAAGATTGAACCTTTTGAAAAGATCGACAAATCCTCTAACTATAATTTGAGAAAATTATTCATCCCAACTATGAAGGTATGGGCTATTCAAAGGAAGATGTAAAATCTGTAATCGAGCTAAGGAAGATGTAAAGTTTGTAATAAAACTAAAAGAGATTTTATTCCCGTTAGGGAATAAATGTTTGTAACAGTCTTATGCTAACAAAAAAAATCAATCCCTTTAGGGATTGAACTGCTTACCTTGATTTTATAATGATTTTTCCCCGTCGCCGTCATCATCATTTTCAATTCTCATCAGTTCAGCCAGAACCTCATTTTTCTTTTGGTTGAACTGATCCACATATTCTTTCTGTACCGGGCGGGACGGAGGAATCTTGACTTTAAAGGGATCGACCTGCTTTCCGTTCATCCAGAACCTGAAACAGAGGTGCGGACCGGTCGCTAATCCCGTACTTCCCACGTAGCCTATAATCTGTCCCTGTTTTACTCTTGCTCCGGGCTTAATTCCTTTCGCAATTCTGGACATGTGCAAATACTGAGTTGTGTATACGCTATTGTGTTTTACCTTGACGTACCGGCCGTTATATTTAGAATATCTTGCGGCTATTACAACACCGTCGCCAACCGTGTGGATCGGCGTTCCTACGTCGGCCGCATAATCGGTTCCCAGATGAGCTTTGTAACGGTGAAGTACCGGATGAAATCTTCTTTTAGTGAAATGTGAACTTATCCTTGTGAATTTAAGCGGGGCTTTCAAGAACGCCTTGCGCAGGCTCCTGCCGTTCTCGTCGAAGAAGCCCGGCTTGCCGCCCTCTTTGAACCGGAACGCATAAAACGTATTTCCGCCGTGCCTAAATTCAGCTCCCACAACTTTGTTTATTCCAACCGGATTATCTTTCACGTAACTTTCATTATAAATTACTTTTATTGAATCGCCTTTCTGCAGCTTGAAAAAATCAATCTGCCACGCGTAAATCTCGGAAAGCTTCATCGCCAGTTCCGGATCCCCGCCTTTTCCGTCGATCGCTTCGTACAAAGAGTTGTTTATTATAGTAGAGATCGACTTTCTTCTAAGCTCTAATTTATGCGAGCCTTCGTAGACTTTTATCGAATCTCTCAAATCGTAAACAACAAAATCTATCATGTCTTTTTCATATACAAGGTATAGAAGGCTGTCGCTTTTAGTCTTTGAACTATAAGTATAATATCTGTTTCCGAATTTAAGATCTCTTACGTTGAATACCGGTTTGGATCTCTCCGCAAGATTAAGGATATAGTCGTATGAAATATTATATCCCGATAGAATTGTTGAGAAAGTATCGTTTCTTTTGATCTTCAACTCTTTCACTGCTAAAGAATC
Organism: uncultured Bacteroidota bacterium; assembly: GCA_963787005.1. GTDB lineage: Bacteria > Bacteroidota > Ignavibacteria > Ignavibacteriales > Ignavibacteriaceae > FEN-1297. The sequence continues at coordinate 12,706 of CAWBBX010000004.1, read as the reverse complement.
CGAGTTAAATCCGAACTCGTTTAATTTCTTAAGAGGAGAGTTAATCGAATCGCTCAATACTTCGTCCCCCGGATTTCCCGAAGAAAGAGTGAGAAGAAGAATTAAAAATACTATTGAAACGGCAGCGACAATTAATACAATGTCGGAATTTTTATCTAAAGATAATTTCATTACACCGGATTTTTATGGGATGGCAATTGTTACCGCAAATTTAAAGATAGTCTGATAAAATGGAAAGAAATTTCAGTTTTTTTAACCCGGAGGTTTAAATAATTTCATTTTATGCAGAAAATTCTTTTTGGTAATATTTTAGTATTTTCTATTAAGGTGACGGCCGGGGTTTCCGCAATTGCGAGATTATAAGAATTAAACTAGAAGAACATTAAAAAACATATTATCTAATAAAATATATTTCTTAGGACTTCATAAATGAAGTACCTACATCCTTAAATAATTAATATGATCTTAGTAAATAATCTTCATCTAAATTTTAATGGGCAGCTGATCTTCAACAATTTTTCATTAAATGTTGAAAAAGGTGAAAAAGTAGCCGTAAAGGGAGAATCCGGTTCCGGAAAGACCTCGCTGTTGAACGTGTTAATGGGATTTATCATGCCCGACTCCGGTGAAATTGAGATAATGAAAATGGTTTTAAATAAAGAAAACCTTTCAAATATAAGATCGGAAATAGCATGGGTGCCGCAGGAGATGAACGTAGCGCCGGGTATAAACGCAGACGAGCTGGCGCTTCTTCCTTTTTCGTTCAAGCGGAACAGGGAAATTCGTCCTTCGCACGAATCGCTGCTCGAAGAATTTCGCAGATTAGGTCTAAATGAATCGATATTAAAAAAATCTTTGAACGAGATTTCGGGAGGAGAGAAACAGAGAATTTTACTGGCTTCGGGTATTCTGCTGAAAAGAAAGCTGGTCTTTCTTGACGAGCCTACTTCTGCGCTGGATAAGGAATCAAAAAGAAAGGTGATTGAGAGATTCCAGAAGAATAATGAATTTACGGTACTGTCCGTTTCTCACGATGACGAATGGCTTGCCAGCGCCGGACGTGTGATAGAGATATCTAAAAACGAAGGCGGAGGCTGAGATGAATTCGGCTGTCGATATAAAATGGCTCGATCTGGCTCTCGGATATATTTTGTTACTAATTCCGGCCGCTGTTTTCTGGTATTATAAGACGGGACTCGTAAAAGATACTCTGTTCGCGACGGGCAGGATGACAATTCAATTAATACTCGTCGGGCTATACCTCGAATTCATCTTCGCGAGAGACAGTACATTAATAAATCTTGCCTGGGTTTTTGTTATGGTACTTGTCGCCGCATACACAACGGTGCAGAGAAGCGAACTCAACTACCGAATTTTTCTGATACCCGTTTTCATCGCCTCAACCATAAGCATTCTTCTGGTCGATATTTATTTCTTTGCCGTGGTCATCAAGCTTAATAACATATTTAAGGCTATGTACTTTATTCCCATTACAGGCATGCTGCTCGGCAACTGTATAAGAGGCAATATAATCGCAATAAATTCTTATTACAGCAGACTGCATAAAGAGCCGCTTCTTTACAGATACTCGCTTGCAAGCGGCGCGTCGAGAGGCGAAGCTTTAATGCCGTATATAAGAGACGCGATAAAAATTTCTTTTAACCCGACTATCGCAACGATGGCGGTTGTAGGATTGATTTCACTTCCCGGCATGATGACGGGACAGATACTCGGCGGCAATAGTCCGATGATTGCGATTAAGTATCAAATAATGCTGATGATAACGATTCTCGCCGCGTCGGTCATCACCGTGATCCTAACAATATATATGGCCAATAAGTTTGTCTTTAACGATTATGATATATTGAAGAGCGGTGTTATTAGAAAATAATAAGATAGTGTTTCTAAAAATCTGCTTTAATTGTCAAATTTTTTCAATGCGGCTAAAGCCGGAAATGTTTTTGGTGTGCTTAACCTCTCCGTCGGTTAAAACCGACGGCAATTAGTAATTAAATAGAATAATATATTTTAATTTAATTTCCTTTTCCCTAAAAGGGAAAAATAACTAAGCCCGGGGAGAATCTCCGGGGAAGAAACATAAAAAATAATCTTACCCTAAAGAGGTTACATAAAAATTCAGGATAACAAATGTCGTCTAAAGAATTCAAAGCATTAATAATATAAAGAAGAGAACGGAAAATACATTCGTGAAATCGGTAAACGATCAAATAGATGATCTTCCGGACGGTGATGTTTTAATTAATGTGAAATACTCATCGCTTAATTATAAAGACGCGCTTTCTGCAACCGGTAATAAAGGAGTGACCCGCAGATATCCGCATACGCCGGGAATAGATGCCGCCGGAATCGTAGAAGAATCGCGCAGCCCGGAATTTAAATCGGGCGATAAAGTTGTCGTTACCGGTTTCGATCTTGGTATGAACACAACCGGCGGATTCGGCGAATTTATAAGAGTTCCTGCCGAATGGATTGTTAAACTTCCGGATAACCTTACTCTCAAAGAAAGTATGATTTTCGGGACAGCCGGATTTACCGCAGCGTTATCTTTACATCATCTGGAGCATACGGGATTAAAAAAATCTGACGGTGATATTTTAGTCACCGGTGCTACGGGCGGAGTGGGATCGCTGGCTGTCGCGATATTGGCGCATGCAGGTTACAAGGTAACCGCGGCTACGGGAAAATCCGATAAAGAAGAATATCTGAAGAAAGTCGGCGCGTCGTCGGTCATCACCCGGGAATTTGTTGATGATTTATCCGGCAAGCCGCTTCTTCCCACAAGATGGGCGGGGGTTGTGGATACCGTAGGTGGCAACATACTTTCCGCCGCAATGAAGTCCACGAAATACGGCGGCGGTGTGGCCGCGTGCGGATTAACGCAGTCACCCGACTTAAACATGACGGTTTACCCGTTCATTCTGCGCGGTGTTAGTTTGTTGGGTATCGATTCCGCTCACTGCCCGATGGATGTAAGAAAATTGATGTGGGATAATCTCGCCGGGAAATGGAAACCGGATTTGTTAAACGATATTTGCTTTACCTGCGGTCTCAAGGATTTGAGCTCAAAAATAGACGATATTCTGGAAGGAAAAATTACCGGCAGAACGGTCGTCGATCTATCTTTATAATAACCTCTGTGTCTCAGTGCCTCTGTGGTGAATAGACCCTTTAACCACGGAGACACGGAGGCACGGAGAAATAATAATTTCCATGCATTCTTTCTCGAATTTTGTTAATATTTAATTCATAATTAATTTATTTAGCAATGGGGGACACTTACCGCATTATTTCGCTCTGTCCTAAAAAATATGGGGTGTAAAATGGCTTATAAAAAACTTTTGCTTACCTTATTCTTGATTGCGTCGACGTTCTTTGCAGCGTATCCTCAGCAGTCAAACCAACTCGATCAAAAAATTCCGGTTGATCCTAATATAAAAATAGGGAAGCTCGATAACGGTCTGACTTATTATATCCGCGTTAATAAGAAGCCGGAAGACCGGGCCGTCCTTCGACTTGTGGTAAACGCCGGTTCGATACTGGAGGATAAAGATCAGCTCGGTCTTGCTCACTTTGTAGAGCACATGGGATTCAACGGGACGAAGAATTTTAAAAAGCACGAGCTAATTGATTATCTGGAATCGATCGGTATGAAATTCGGTCCGGAGGTTAACGCCTATACAAGCTTTGACCAAACCGTATACATGCTTGATGTTCCTACAGACAGCGCGGAAATGGTGGAGAAGGGTGTACAGATATTAGAGGAGTGGGCACACAATGTAAGTTTTGAGAATGATGAGATCGACAAGGAGAGAGGGGTCATTGTAGAGGAATGGCGTCTCGGTCGCGGAGCCAACGCGAGGATAAGAGATAAACAGTTTCCTATACTCTTTAAAATTCTCGCTACGCAGATAGACTGACTATTGGAGACATGGATATAGTAAAGAACTGTTCCTACGAAACTTTGAAGAGATTTTACAAGGACTGGTACAGGCCCGATCTGATGGCCGTGGTAGCCGTGGGCGATTTTGATCCCGTATGGATGGAAAAATTAATAAAGGAACATTTTTCTAAAATACCTGATCCGTCAGCAGAGCGAAAAAGAATTGTATATCCTGTGCCCGATATAGATTCGACTTTATATGCCATCGCCACCGATCCTGAAATGGCCTACAACACAGTGGGAATTTATTATAAGATGGACCTTCAGCCGGAAACCACTTTAAAGGATTACAGAAAATCGATCGTGAAAAATCTGTATAACGGAATGATGAATAACAGGCTGACCGAGCTTACACAGAAAGCCGATCCGCCGTTTGTTTACGCTTACTCGGGCAGCGGAAGATTTATTAGAAGTAAAGACGTCTATTATATAGGGGGGATGGTAAAGGACGGCGGCATAGATAAGGGACTGGAGGCGATGCTTACCGAAGCTCAAAGAGTGAAGGAGTTCGGCTTCACAGCAACCGAGCTTGCAAGGGAAAAAGAAACAATGCTGCGTTCAATGGAGAAAGCGTTCAAGGAGAGAGACAAAACAGAATCCAACAGGTTCGCGGCGGAGTACATAAGAAATTATTTAGATGATGAACCCATACCCGGCATCGCCTACGAATTCGACGCTTATAAAAAACTTCTTCCCGGAATAACTCTGGATGAAGTTAATTCACTGGGGAAAAATTGGATTAAAGACAAGAACAACGTTGTTATGGTCGGTGCTCCTGAAAAAAAGGGAACACCCGTGCCGACACAAGCGGAACTGGCGGCGGTTTTTACAAAAGTGAAGAATGAAAAGATCACACCTTACGAAGATAAAGTTTCCAATCTTCCGCTTGTCGAAAAGATACCGGCCGGTTCAAAAGTGGTTAGCGAAACAGATCTCCCGGATATAAAAGCGGTTGAATGGAAGCTTGCCAACGGAGTAAAAGTTATCTTAAAACCGACTGATTTTAAGAATGATGAGATACTTTTTCAGGCATTCAGTCCGGGAGGAACTTCGTTAGTTAAAGACAGCGATTACGTTCCCGCATCGACAGCATCGCAAATAATAAATCAGAGCGGAGTAGGTAATTTTACCGAAGTGGAGCTTAAAAAAATGCTCGCCGGAAAAGTAGTTTCGGTTAATCCTTATATCGGAGAGCTTTCCGAAGGCGTAAGAGGATCGGCTTCGCCAAAAGATATAGAGACGATGTTCCAGCTTATCTATTTATATTTCACTCATCCCCGTCTCGACAGCTCCGCCTATTTATCTTATCAAAGCCGGATTCGCAGCGTACTGGCAAATCGTAGTCTTAGTCCCGAAGCGGCGCTTAGTGACACTCTAGAAGTAACACTGGCCCAGTACAATTCGCGCAGGATGCCGTGGACCGAAAAGATATTGGATAATATGAATCTGGATAAATCGCTTTCGTTTTATAAAGACCGTTTCGCGGATGCCTCGGATTTTACAGTTGTGTTTGTCGGCAATTTCGATTTAGATAAAATTAAACCTCTTGTGGAAACTTACGTAGGCGGACTACCGTCGATCAACAGGAAAGAAAACTGGAAGAACCTTCACATTGATCCGCCTAAGGGAGTAATATCGAAAGAAGTTAGAAAAGGGATAGCGCCGAAGAGCTACGTTACGCTAACGTTCACCGGTCCATATGACTGGAACTATCAGAACAATTACGATCTTTATTCGATGAGAATGGTTCTCGACATCAAGTTGCGTGAAATTCTGCGCGAAGATAAAAGCGGTACGTATGGTGTTAGAGTAAGCTCTAGCGGGCAGCGCTACCCGGATCAGGAGTATAATATATCTATTGTTTTCGGCTGCTCTCCGGAAAGGGTTGACGAGCTTACTAATGCGGTATTCCAGGTAATCGATAGTTTGAAGACAATACCGGTCGATGATATATATATTACCAAGGTTAAAGAAACGCAATTGAGAAGCTGGGAGGTGGACAAAAAGAAGAACGATTTCTGGTTGAATACATTGTATAGGTACTATTTTTACGATATGGATCTATCGCAAATATTCAAATCTCTCGATCGTATCAATAACTTCTCAAAGAAAGCGGTAATGAACGCAGCGAGGAAATACTTTAACGAAAAGAATTATGTTAAGGTGGTTCTATATCCTCAAAAATCGTAATATAAAATTTCTCTGTGCCTCTGTGTCTCCGTGGTGAAAAATTTTTAACCACAGAGGCACTGAGACACGGAGAGTAATATTAAATTTGATGAATATGAAAATCATAGATTTAAGTCATACGATTGAAGACGGAATGATAACGTACAAGGGACTGCCCGCGCCGGTGATAAGCAATTTCATGTCGAGGGAAGAATCACAAAGTCATTACGATGAAGGTACCTCTTTTCACATCGGCAGAATTGAGATGGTGGCTAACACAGGAACGTATATAGACTCGCCGTTTCATCGTTACAAAGACGGGGGCGATCTTTCGGATTTACCCTTAGCTTCACTTGTAAACCTTGACGGAATAGTAGTTGATATCCCCGATAATGTAAGAGCGATAAACGAAAAGTATTTTGAAAACCTTGAGCTGAAGGATAAAGCAATTCTCATCAACACGGGGTGGGATAAAAACTGGCGTACAGATCAATATTTTTTGGATCATCCCTTTTTAACAAGAAGCGCTGCGGAATATCTTAGTAAAGCGGGAGTAAAGATTGTCGGTATAGATTCATATAATATTGATGATACGGCCGACGGTACCAGGCCGGCGCACTCGCTTCTGTTAAAAGCCGGCGTCCCAATAATTGAGCACATGTGCAATATATCTTCACTTCCAAAATCCGATTTCAAATTTTTCGCGGCACCGGTAAAGATCAAATCTTTCGGTTCTTTTCCGGTTAGGGCGTTTGGGATAATTGAGTAAATTCTTACTATAAAAATTATTACTTCATTTTTTGTTCTAATCCCTCAATAACACATCAATATTCTGGCCAAAAAATCCTTCTAAAAATAGGTGTTTTACTTATTGACTTAGCAAGACTCTATTCTTAATATCGATTAAGATTTGCGAGGTTGAAATTGCGTGGTGATAATATTGATTTTGGTTTTAGTTGGCGGGAAAAGATTACTACACTTTCTTTTCTTTATCAACCTTTAACATACCTACTTTCAACAATACTTTTGTTCTCCGGTATTACAAAGATTGTAGACCCTATTCTACTGTTTGATAATATTTCTTCAGCATTAAACTTTTTACCTCGTAAAGAAATAATTCTTATAGTGACAATTCTTCCTATTATTGAGATATGGCTCGGTCTATTTTTAGTTTTATCACTTTATTATGATAAACTAAAGAAAAAAAGGAAAACAATTTTAATAAGCACCATTTCATTATTTATTCTTTTCCTTTGTTATAGTATTTATGGCTATGTCTCAGGTGTGGATAATGATTGTGGGTGCTTTGGGAATATCTTTAAAGATGATATGGGAATCGAAATAATCATCAGAAATTCAGTTCTCCTTCTTCTATCACTGATCGTAATAAAATTGAGAAAATAAAAATGGAGGTGTGAGATGGGTCTATTCATAAAGAAATACCATTCAAAAGCGACCAAATTTTTCGGTATTATCTTTTTTTTAATCCTAATGCTGGTCAATTTACAAATATCCTTGAACCCGAAAAGTCATGGCAATATTGACTTAATGGGAGTAAAATTATCATTGTTCTCAACGGCATATGCTGCTAGTGAATCAAGTAGTGGTGGAGGCGGTGGAAAACCTTCATACTGTTATGTTGCCCTGTATAATTGTCGGAACTCTTGTCTCGAGTTTGCCGCTGGTCAGACTGCCGGCTGTGCATTATTCGTGTGGAATCCACCTGTCTATGAATATTGTATGCAGGGTGTTACTACATTCCTGCTCGGATGTGAGGCAGGCTGTTATATAGGATTCATGAATTGCGGATAAATTACAATTAATAATTAACCGACAATAAAATCATAAAATTAGTAGTTAATTTGTTAAAAATAATTAAAACATCTTATATAATAATCCTTTGTTGCCTTCTTTCATTTTGGGGATGTTCGAACGATAATAACAATATTGATAAAATTCCGAACGTCTATTTGAAAAGTAAATTTTCTACTTTAGAAAATGGGAAAAAAATTATTATCGGAGGAATCGGAATAGAAACAACCGAAATGGATAATATTATTGTTAGCGATAAGTTCGATTTTAAATTAAAATATTTCGATAAAAATGGTGAATTACTTTTTGCTACCGGTGATAAAGGTAATGGACCGGGAGAATATAAAAATGGACCAAGTTTTGTTTGCTATGACAAATTTAACCATTTTACTGCTGTAGCGGATATTATGACTTCGAAAGTGTCTATCTTTAATCAGAAGTTAACTTATATCAATTCAATCCTTGCTCAAAGGCCGGTTAGTGATTTGGATTATGATTCAAAAGGGAATCTCATTGTTGCCATGATCCCCATAATTGGATTAAGTAACTCTATAGTGATATATAAAACTAGTGGTGAACAAATTCAATCTTTTAACCCTAAAAAATTATTGAATAATTTTTACTATAACGCATTTTTACTGAATTATAATCGCTATTACAATAAAATTGTAATAGCATTTCGATTTCGCAATTTAATTCAGGTCTATAAAGTAAATGGAAATATGGTTGCTGAATATTCAATAAAAGGGCTTCCTGAAAAATCGGCATCTATGAAAATGAATTTGGGTACTGCATCTTTATCCTCGGATATTGAAATACCATCTAATAGTATATTTAAAGACATGGCTTCAGATAACAATGGAAATATATACCTGTTATTGGGCAATATTAATCCTAAATATATTAGGAAAGTCCTAGAAGTCTCAATAGATGGCAATTTAATTAGGATGGAATCACTTTTAAATAATAGTAATTATATCACGATTGACAATCATAATCATTTACTAGCTCTAGATCATCATAATATGTCAATAACGAAATATGTACTTCCCAAATAAAAGGCAAATATTAATACTATCTGCCATTATTATCACTATCTCGCTGACTACGTTAAATCTCAAAAACATCAAAAATTACTCAAGAGAAACACGCAATAATCAACCAATTGATAATAAAGACATTACTCTCTCAAAAATAGAAAGATTCATAAATAAAAAAGAGCTAACGATAAATTTTGAGAAATATAGACTGATTTGTTTTCTAAACATTGATTATCTGAATTGCCCATTATGTTTAGATAGGCTATCATATTTTATCAATGAACTGACACAAAATAAGATAATTAAACAAACTGTATTCATACTGATAAATATTGATACAGACAATAATTTCAAGCGCGCCAAGTTGTATTCGATAAAAAAATATTATTTAAAAAAATGTAAAGTAATTGATACGAAAAAACTAAGTGGCTTAATTAAGAATTGTGTTATAATTAAAAAAGGACAGAGCCAATTATTATATTATTTTCCATTAAAAATTTCTGATATTGATTATATAGTAAACTCGATTAAATATGAAAAGCAACAAAAGTGATCATTATGAGTGTGCAAGGAAATTATAACTATTAGAGGGACATAAAAAATGGAAAGCAATGAGAAGTACAATAATTACTTCTTGGCAGCTCTAATATTATTGATGATTGCCGATATGATATATTCATTTGAATTGTTCCATGGCAATACTGCCCAGTCAATGTTAATTGAATTGCCAATGATATTCTATCTTATCTTTCGGCTTTATGTCAACAAGCAAATTATAAAATTTAGAACTTATAGTTTTAAAATCAATAAAATCAATAAGATTAATAAAAGCGGCAATATTATCGTTGCCATTTATTATATAGCTCTACTTCTTGGAGGTGTTTTATCTCATCGTTTTGAATCTCTTATCCATACCACCAAGAACTGTGCTCTACTCTTTTCGTTTATTGCAATTGTCATTTTCTCCTTTCTTGCAAAGAAAATTTCTAAATCAAAAAATAGCCTTTGAGATCTAGTTTGTAAATATTGATCCGTAAAATATAATATTTATTCTGATTTGTTTATATCATGTTGCTAGGCCGAAAGTTAAACTGGCATTACAATTCATGTTATTTGATAATTTAAAATGAACGAAACTATGTGCTTCGAACTAACAAAAAAATATCGAGCTATATATATGAAATAGTATTGATACTATTTTTATCAACTGTATTTATCATATCCACCGAAATGAAAGGAGAGCTAAATGCAGCAAAAAATAATTATTTTTGCTTTCTGAGCAGCTTAGTAATCATTACTGTATTGGTGTTCAGCATTATAAAAAATAAAGAAGTTCCAATAGATCTTAACGAAGATTGATATATTATTGCTAATTTATTACTTGTATGTACTAATAAGAACCCTAATTGGTAAATTCAATGAAACTCAAGCCAACGCTTTGCAAATATTGTCTTTCACAATCATTCTGTTTTTTATCAATAAATACGCGCTTCAAAAATATTTATTAAAATCTCAATCTTTATATAATAATATAATCGGTATAGTTATATCCATTGGTATGATAGAGGCAATCTGGGGACTTCTACAAATTTATGGGATCCTCCCTGGTTATTATTTAACTGTAACAAAAACTGTCGGCTCATTAGGCAATACGAACTCATACGGACAGTATATAACTATGATATACTCTTTTACAATCCCCATAACTATAACCTCAAAAAAATATATCCCGAAATTTATAAAGAGAATTAGCCTCACATCTTTAATAATATGTTTGCTCGTATTGCCTTCTACATATTGTAGAAATGCGTGGGTGGCATGTATCATAATTACTATAATGGTAGTTTCAAAAAAATATACAAAAATTGCAACATATCTTAATAAAAAAAAGAAGACGAAATCATTACTATACCTTACCGTAGTGATATTTGTAATTATCTATCTATATATTATTAAACCAAATTCTGTATTAGGACGGATATTGATTTGGAAAATAACATCAAGAATTATTTTGAGTCATTTTATATTTGGTATAGGATATAATAGATTTGCATATGAGTATGGTATATATCAGGCTAAATATTTTTCGAATGGGAATGGTACTCCAATTGAAAAAATTATAGCAGGGGTCGTACACCAAGCGCATAATGAATATCTCCAGATATTTGCAGAGCTCGGTTTGATCGGCATAACTATATTTATATTAGTTCTCTATAGCGTAATCAAAAATATTATTACTAATAAATATAATAATAGGGGTGCATCATTTACAAAATTATGCTCTGGATATTCACTCTTATCAGTAATTATAATGGCTGTTTTTTCTTTCCCTCTTCATATACTTCCCATACTTGTTATGTCTTTTCTTTTTTTATCAATTTTAAATCATCATGAAAAAGTAATCAAATCTTATATAAAGATTAATCAAATGGCCAATAAATTAATTAGTATAGTCTTGATATTATTAGTGATAAACTTAAAAAAAATATATGCAAATTATTCAGCTAACATAGCCTGGAAAAAAGCATATAATACCATATTAATGGGAATTATAAATTAGCGGTAGAGCATACAAAAATATATATAAAGATTTAAAGTCCTCCGATATACCTGCAAAATTATGGTGGAGTCCTCACATACTTAAATGGAAATAAAAAGGCTTTAAATTATTTAACCAAAGCGTCAAAGAATTCTTCCGACCCGCATTTGTATATATTGCTTGGGCAAAACTATGAGCAACTTGGTGATTATGATAAAGCAGAAGAGCAATACACCTTTGCGATGAATCAAATACCAAACTTATTTTATCCCCACTATATGCTCATAAAGTTATATTATAAAACTCACAAATACGGTAAACTTAAAGTGTTGGCAAATAAATTATTAACAATGAAAGTTAAAGTGAAATCACAAGCCGTTGACGAAATGAAAGAAGAAGTAGAACATATAGTAAATGAATTAAGGATGCAATAAATACCCAATTACATTGCGCGAATATAATGCGAAGATTGAGATATGACCAAATAAATTGTACAAATATAATAAGCAAAATATGTTTAGTAAAAATGCTAATAGTGTGATTATTTTTATTTATTGACTATCCTGCTGGGAAATATAAATTATACTCGAATAATACATATTAACAAATACTTGAACGGAACCAATGTATTTAAAAAGTCAGGTGATTATATTCAAGAGAAAATCAATAATTGTGAAGTCAATAAAATGTTCCTACAATTAAAACTGGTGGCTGGGACAAAGTATAAGAAGGGAGAAAGCCATCTAAAAGATGGATTAGATTGCCCGTCTTATCGTATACCTTATAGTCAATTAGGTTGTAAATGGTTCAAAGATAGCACTTCATTAAGTTAGTGATGTAACAGCCAGTATATTATATAGGTAGAGCGTTTTAAAAATTAACAATATCAGACAATTACGAAAAGGATATTTAATTTACTTCGATACCAATAATGATGGAAATATTCACCATGTATCCATTTTTAGCAATATGGATTTCAAAAAAGCAATACATGTAACTGAAGAGTAGTATGAGAAGAAACATAGCAAGGGCATGTCCAGGAGGACGGGTGGAGTCCAAGGTCCGCCGCCAGAAACCGTCGGATGACGGCCGCATCCACTGGTCCTCCGCCGTGTTTCTTGGGCGTCTAGCTTAATCCCACAGTCGATCCAGGCTGGCCAATTCAGCCTCATCGATCCGCTCCAA
>CAWBBX010000003.1:0-7262 GCA_963787005.1 uncultured Bacteroidota bacterium | reverse complement strand
CCCGTCTGCTGAAAGAAAATCCGTGAACCTAGACGCAAGGTTTCCGCTGATGTGCTGTATAAGAATTGAAATCGAATTTGAATCTTCGCCGCTCCGGTAATGAATTTCATCTTCATTTAATTGAGCTAAAGTATCTTCCGCCGTTTTTTTATACTTTTTAAAATCCTCTTTAATCGTATCGAGATATTCTTCACCAGTCGATTCCAATTCCTTCTCCTTATTTGTTGTAAAACTTGTCCAGATAATCTTTGAGAACAACAGCCTGGTTAAGCTTCGTATCCTTTGAAGCATAAAGCAGTGTAATAATTTTTTCTCCGGAATTAAGAAGCTCTTTGCATAAGTCTTTTTTTGTTTCCAGTTCTTCCATATATCTCGGAACGAACTCATCCCATTTTCCGGGATCGTGACAGTACCATTTACGCAGCCCGCTGCTCGGGGCAATCTCCTTCATCCACGCGGTAAGCCTGGCGTTTTCTTTCTTTATGCCTCTCGGCCAGAGTCGGTCAACCAAAATTCTAGCGCCGTCGGTTTTATCGAAGCCGTCGTAGATTCTTTTGATTTTAATTTCCTTTTTCATTTTAAATCGATGATAATTAATACTTAGTTAAAAAATATCCTCTTTTTCAAACAAACCTTTCGTAGGGGAGGGGCTGAGACCCTCTCGCTACAACGATAAATATTTGTTCAATAAACTAAAAATGCCGTGGCCATTAATAAAAATAATAATTATTATAAAAACCATACCACTTGTTCTACACTCATTTTTAAAGTTTCAGCTGCGATTACAATTAAATTACTAGTCATGTCAAAACGAAAAGAAAGAAAATCTCCTCGTTTAAAAGAGTATGACTATTTAAACGGCGGGTATTATTTTGTTACGATCTGTACTCATAAGATGGGAAGATGGCTGGGAAAAGTCGGCAACGAAAAGATGTACCTAAATAAATTTGGCGAGATAGTTAGAGATTGCCGGATAGACTTGCCTGAGCATTATAAAAATTGTGAGCTTGATGAATTTATTATTATGCCCAATCACTTCCACGGTATTATTATAATTGATAATTCATTACTAGTGCCAAAATTCAACCGTAGGGGAGGGTCTGAGACCCTCCCCTACAACATATGCTTGCGATTCTGGTAAACAAAAAACCATCGCAGACACCTTCCGTGTAACCCGGTTTAACCCAATCGATGTGACCGGATTATCTCCTCTGGTTTCTGGTGCCCGCAATGGTTAGGAGAGAACATGAAAAGAAGTTTTTTTCTCTTTACGTAAATCTTATTTATATGAGTGAAGAACTTTCATATAGTTCGCTCTTTCAAACTGGGCAGGATCGGCAGTGTTCATATAGCTCATGCTGCCCCTCATCTGATCGAGCGATTCGTATTCGTTTGTCTCCATCCAGAAAATCATCTGATTTATTACGTCCGATATGTGACTGATCCCGAATTTAAGCAGGCAAGAGAGCATCTGTGTAACCTTAGCACCGGCCATTACCATTTTGATGACGTCTTTCTCAGTATAGATGCCGCTCGTAGCCGCAAGATCGGCGTTAAGACGACCGAATAAAATTGCGATCCATCTCAAGGGCAGACGCATATCCATCGGCGTGCTGAGAAGAACGTTGGGAACTACCTCAAGCTGTTCCAGATCTATATCGGGCTGGTAGAATCTGTTGAACATCACCAGACCGTTTGCGCCTGCTTTGTCCAGCTGGTTGGCAAGCCATGCCGTCGAGGTGAAGAACGGACCGAGCTTTATTGCGATCGGAATGTTAACGGCCGCTTTAACTTCTTTAACTATATCCAGGTATTCTTTTTCTACATCCTGACTTGTTTTCTGGATATCCGTAGCCAGACGATAAACGTTAAGCTCGATAGCATCTGCACCGGCAAGTTCCATCTTCTTAGCGTACTCTATCCAGCCGCCGAGAGATTTTCCGTTTATGCTTGCTATTACCGGCATATCAACAGCTTCTTTAGCTTTTCTTATGTGCTCCAGGTACTCTTCGGGGCCGAGCCTGAAATCAACCGGAGGTGGGAAGTACGAAAGTGCCTCGGCGTAGCTTTCGGTGTGCTGCGTTGTGTGATGATAAAACTCCAATGCTTCGTGCTCTATCTGTTCTTCGAACAACGAATAAAGAACAACGGCTCCCGCGCCGGCTTCTTCCATCGCTTTTATGTTCGCTATGTCCTGCGATATCGGTCCTGCCGAGGGAACGATGGGGCTTTTAAGTTTCAATCCTAAATAATTTGTTGATATATCCATGATAATCCCTGCTAAGTTTTATTAATCATTGTCATTTTAAATTCAATTTTTTATAAGTAAACCACCAGTCGTAGCCGTCCTTATTATTGATGCTTTTCTCCGCGCTCTTAATATCCTTTGGCGGAGGATTCAATACCTTGCATCCTATCAATTCGTTGTGCGGCCAGCTTTCGGGCGTAGAGACCGAATGTTCGTCGGCCACCTGCAGAGCTCTGAGCGCTCTTAAAATTTCTTTTACATGTCTTCCGATTTCCGGCGGATAACTTAGGATCAATCTTATATTGGAATCGGGATCTACTATAAACACGGCTCTTACCGTATTGAGTCCTTTCTTGGGATGAATCATACCCAGCTTTTCCGCGGCGAGTCCTCTGTCGTCCGCAACTATAGGAAAGGGTATCTCAACACCAAGATCACTTTTTATCCATTCGACCCAATTGATATGAGAAAAAATCTGGTCGATCGAAAGCCCGATAAGTTCTGCGTTCAGCTTTTGAAACTCATCGTACAGCTTTGCGAAAGCAACGAGCTCGGTGGTGCATACCGGGGTAAAATCAGCCGGATGACTGAAGAATACCATCCATTTTCCGAGGGTATCTTTGGGAATACTTATCGGACCTTTTGTGGTGTGAACATCCATTTCAGGAAATTTGTCACCGAGTCTCGGTATTTCTGTCGTCACTTTTTCTTCCATAATTCATTTTCCCGGTAATCGAACTTTAAGAACTCTTGTGTGCCTGCCGTAAAAGCAGGCACACGTTTTTATTCTCGGAAGAAAGCGGATTTATTTCTTGTCCGCATCTTTTTCCGCGGCAAGCTGCTCGTACACTTTCCATTTATCAACTACATCCTGCTGCGCCTGCTCCATGAGCTTCGCGGCGGCTTCCGGATGAGATTTTGTGAGCATCTTGTAGCGTGTTTCCAAATAAGCGTAATCTTTAAGAGGGATCTTAAGTCCCTTCGACTCGAGTTTGAAAGGATTCTTTCCTTCTTTCGAAAGTTCGGGATTGAATCTGTAAAGCTGCCAGTAGCCCGAATCAACCGCGGCTTTCTGGTTCTGCATTCCCTTGGCCATGTCTATTCCGTGAGCAATACAATGGCTGTACGCTATGATCAAGGAAGGACCGTCGTATGCCTCAGCTTCTATGATGGCTCTTACCGTCTGCGCGTCGTTTGCGCCCATAGCAACTTTAGCTACGTATACATTGCCGTATGACATTGCCATTAAACCGAGATCCTTCTTTGCCAGCGGCTTGCCCGCTGCCGCAAACTTTGCAACAGCTGCGCGGGGAGTAGCCTTCGACATCTGACCGCCGGTGTTCGAATAAACCTCGGTATCGAGGACAAGAACGTTAACGTTCTTGCCGGAAGCCAGAACGTGATCCAATCCGCCGTAGCCTATATCGTAAGCCCAGCCGTCGCCGCCCATTATCCAAACGGATTTCTTAACGAGATAATCGGCCAAGCTGAGAAGATGGTTGATGTCGCCAGTTTTTCCGTTAGAACCGGCTAATAAACCGTTCAACTTTTCTTTGAGTGCGGCAACTCTTTCGCGCTGCTCGAATATACCGACTTCATCTTTCTGATCTGCATTCAGCAGATCCTCAACGAGCTTCTCGCCTATATCGGCGCTGAGTTTCTTCAGAAAAATCTTCGCCTGGTCGTGATGTTTGTCGATTGCGAGCCTGAATCCGAGTCCGAACTCCGCGTTGTCCTCAAACAGCGAGTTCGACCAAGCCGGGCCTCTGCCGTCCTTGTTTGTGGTCCAAGGTGTAGTCGGCAGGTTTCCGCCGTAAATGGAAGAGCAGCCGGTAGCGTTGGCAACCACCGAGCGGTCGCCGAACAGCTGGCTGACCAGCTTAACGTAAGGTGTTTCGCCGCAGCCTGAGCACGCTCCGGAGAACTCGAAAAGGGGCTCGAGGAATTGCGACTGTTTGATGTTAGTAACGTTAAGTTTTCTTCTGTCGTACTCGGGCAGCGACAGGAAGTAATCCCAGTTTGCTCTTTCCGTCTCGCGCAGCGGAAGCTGCTCTTTCATGTTTATGGCTTTCAGCCTTGTTTCTTTCTTGTTCTTGGCCGGACATACATCAACGCAAAGTCCGCAGCCGGTACAGTCTTCAACCGCAACCTGCAGAGAGTACAATATCCCTTCGCCGAAATCCTTGCCGCGGAACTTAGTAGCTTTAAATGTTTCCGGAGCGTTCTTCAATTCGTTTTCGTCGAATACCTTTGCTCTGATAGAAGCGTGAGGACAAACTATTACGCATTTGTTGCATTGAATACAAACCTCGTCGTCCCAAACCGGAACTTCAAGCGCGATATTTCTTTTTTCCCACATTGCCGTACCGGTTGGAAAGGTACCGTCGGCAGGCATCATGCTTACAGGCAGAAGATCTCCGTCACCGGAAATTATTTTGGCCGTAACATTTTTCACGAAATCGGGAGCCTTTGCGGATACGGTTTCTTGCATCTGCAGCTTGCTCGTAACTTTTTCGGGAACCGGAACCTCAAAAAGGTTCGCCAGCGTCTGATCGACGGCGTTGAAATTCATCTCAACTATCTTATCGCCTTTTGCTCCGTAGGTTTTTTTGATAGAAGCTTTAATCATCTCAATAGCCTTTTCTTTCGGGAAGATCTTCGAGATGGCGAAGAAACATGTCTGCATGATAGTATTGATCCTGACACCCATTCCGGTTTCACCCGCTACCTTATATGCATCGATCACGAAAAATTTCATCTTTTTGTCGATTAAATCTTTCTGAACTTTCTCCGGCAGCGAATCCCACACTTCATCTTTTGATACTTTTGAATTCAGCAGGAATGTTGCTCCTTCGCCGGCGTTTTTCAGCATGTCCATCTTTTCCAGGAATACCAGCTGGTGACATGCTACAAAATTGGCTTTATTAATAAGATAGGTTGATTTAATCTCTTTCGGCCCGAATCTAAGATGCGAAGTAGTCGTAGAACCGGATTTTTTGGAATCGTAAACAAAGTAGCCCTGCGCGTAATAATCCGTTCCTTCGCCTATAATCTTAATCGAGTTTTTATTAGCACCTACGGTTCCGTCGGCACCAAGCCCGAAGAACATACCTCTGAAAGTTTCCTCGTCCTCGACCGAAAACGAAGGATCGAACTCGAGGCTGGTATTTGTAACATCGTCAACTATTCCAATGGTAAAATGATTTTTAGGTTTATCTTTCTTCAACTCGTCGAAAACGGCTTTCACCATAGCGGGTGTAAATTCCTTGGAAGAAAGTCCGTACCTTCCGCCGATAATCTTCGGATAAGCGAAAGGCAGGGTACCTTCATTATATTGCTCCGAGATCGCGTTAACTAAGTCCAGATAAAGCGGCTCGCCCGAGGCTCCGGGTTCTTTTGTCCTGTCGAGAACCGCCAGAGATTTAACCGTCTTGGGAAGAGCGTTTATAAAATGCTCAATAGAAAACGGGCGGTAAAGTCTAACTTTAAGTACTCCGACCTTTTCTTCCTTACTTACTAGATAATCAACTGTTTCTTCAACTGCCTTTGTAGCGGAGCTCATAAGAATTACTACTCTTTCGGCGTCAGGGGCACCCACATATTCGAATAAGCGGTACTGCCTTCCGGTAAGCTGCGCGAATTTATCCATCTGCTTCTGTACAATATCGGGGCAGTTTAAATAATATTTATTAACGGTTTCCCTTCCCTGAAAATAAACATCGGGATTCTGGGAGGTGCCGCGCAATACCGGGTTATCCGGTGTCAAAGCTCTTTTTCTGTGCGCAATCACCAGCTCATCATCAATCATCGCTTGCATATCTTCTTTTGTAAGCTGTTCTATCTTCATAACTTCGTGCGATGTTCTGAAACCGTCGAAGAAATGCAGGAACGGAACCCTCGATTCCAGAGAAGCCGCCTGAGCTATTAACGCAAAGTCCATTACTTCCTGAACCGATCCGGAAGAAAGCATCGCAAATCCGGTTGAGCGCGTGGCCATTACGTCGCTGTGGTCGCCGAAGATCGACAAAGCCTGCGCGGCTATCGATCTGGCGGAAACATGAAATACGGTGGGAGTTAATTCCCCGGCTATTTTAAACATGTTGGGTATCATCAGCAGAAGTCCCTGCGATGCGGTAAATGTTGTAGTAAGCGCGCCGGTCTGAAGTGCGCCGTGAACACTGCCCGATGCGCCGCCCTCGCTCTGGAGTTCGCTAACAGAAGGGACGTAATCCCAGAGGTTTTTCATTCCTTTAGCCGCCCATGCATCGCACCATTCTCCCATGTTAGATGACGGGGTAATAGGATATATTGCAATAACTTCGTTTATATTATACGCTACATATGCAGCCGCTTCATTTCCATCGATTGTTACTTTTTTTCTTTCCATTTTCTTACCGGTATTTTATAAATAAATGAGATTAAACTTCTTTAGTGTGTTAACAATCCCAAATATTATACCAGGGATGGAAGACTTAAATAAGGACTATTTAAGCTCTTTTATTATCAAAAAAGGTAAAAGGAGTATGGGTCAGGCGCGCATTTTCTTATTATTGGGAATAACAAAAGCCGCATATATCACTTTTTTTGCATATTTTTCGCAATAATATTTTTGATAAATGTAACGCCGGAATTCTTATGACGTGCAAATGTTTAAGTCGTAATTCGAAATATCGGTGAAACCGGTACACGATACGATCATCCTATAGCATGTTTGACGAATTTTATTTTTGGGATAGAATTATCTTTTGAACAACGTACTCTTTACACTCCTTATTTATTTAGGATCGTTGGGAGCCGGATTTTTAGGT
Source organism: uncultured Bacteroidota bacterium (assembly GCA_963787005.1). Classification (GTDB taxonomy): domain Bacteria; phylum Bacteroidota; class Ignavibacteria; order Ignavibacteriales; family Ignavibacteriaceae; genus FEN-1297. The sequence continues at coordinate 206 of CAWBBX010000003.1, read as the reverse complement.
TCCCTTACAGGGCTCGGTGGCGGGGTCATAATTGTCCCTATGCTGACTCTCCTCTTCGGGGTGGATATTCACTATGCTGCGGGCGCCTCTTTAATTTCTGTAATCGCCACTTCCTCGGGCGCCGCATCGGCATACGTAAAAGAAGGTTATTCTAATATCAGAATAGGAATGTTCCTTGAGATAGCAACTACGCTCGGCGCAATACA
>CAWBBX010000002.1:0-22322 GCA_963787005.1 uncultured Bacteroidota bacterium | reverse complement strand
AAGATATGCCTCAGGGTAAATGCCTCGATATAGCGGAAGCTTCGAGAGTAGACGGTTTCGACGTCTCTGTAACGGGTACAAATACGTATAAGGATATAGCAGGTTCGGATCTCGTAATTATTACGGCAGGCCTTCCCCGCAAGCCCGGCATGAGCCGCGACGACCTCCTTACAACCAACGCTAAAATTATGAAATCAGTAGCCGAAGGCGTTAGAGATAACGCTCCTAAAGCTACGGTTATTATTATTTCAAATCCGCTCGACGCTATGGTTACTTTGTTCAAGAAAGTCAGCGGATTCCCGGCCAATAGGGTATTGGGGCAGGCCGGCATACTCGATTCCTCCAGATTCTCAACTTTCATAGCGTGGGAACTCGGCGTTTCGGTTAAGGATGTTAACGCTATGGTTCTGGGCGGACACGGCGACACAATGGTTCCTCTTGTTAGATACGCGAATGTAAACGGCATCCCGGTTATGGAAATGCTCGAACGTAAATACAAAGACAAAGCCAAGGCGAAGGAAGTTGTTGACGCGATGGTTCAGAGAACCAAGATGGCCGGCGGGGAAGTGGTAAAACTCCTCAAGACAGGCTCGGCTTTCTATTCTCCGGCTTCGTCCGCTATCACTATGGCGGAAGCAATACTGAAAGATGAGAAAAGGGTTCTGCCTACCTGCGCTTATCTCGACGGCGAGTTCGGCGTAAAAGGATATTACGTTGGCGTTCCCGCAGTGCTGGGTGCGGGCGGTGTCGAGAGAATTGTGGAGCTTTCACTGAATGAAGAAGAGCAAGCCGCTTTGGATAAATCTATCAGCGCAGTAAAAGGTCTGGTTGAAGATATGGCGAAACTCGGCTTCTAAGATATCTCTAAAATTTAGGACACAAAAAAACCTCCTGAGAAGGGGGTTTTTCTTTAAAAAATCAAATATTTCTGCCGTATAAAAAATTTAGTGTAGGCATATTTTGAATTGTATGTGTCTCCTATATTGAATGATTGGTATCGTATTTTCTATATGATACCAATAAGTTATTTATTATTTACCATGCCAAATAATTGTCTTCTCCACGCCATCTATTGCACCATACCCTGCAATAAAAGTTTCACTCCCGTTTGTCCATACATTTGTGAATATAAAATCGGTACTGCCCACTTTAAGAAGATTCAATATATTCTGCCAATTGTTGCCATCATAATATAGTACATCCCCATAATCCCCAACGGCAACCAAATAATTCTCATTGGCACCATAAATTCCGTACAAATAAGTGTGATCAGAATAAATTTTATTCCAGCTTTCACCGTTATATTTCCATATTCCGTTCAAACCAATCGAATACAAATTTCCGAAACCGCTCGAATATAATTTCCATTGCCCCCATTTGAAAGGAACGAATGGCTGGTCTACAATAACCGAATCCTCAATTTTCCAATTACCTATATCGCCGGTAGCATAATAATATAAATCAATTTTCTTATTTGAATCTATTACTCTGGCAAGGACAAAAATTTTATCTTTATAATAGGCGATACTATTCAAGAAATATTCTCCTTCATTGTAATGGGGTACTTTTAGCGTGTCTGTATTCCATTTTTTATTGGAATACTTAAGTATGATTCCATTCCTGCCGCATGCCCAAATATTTTCGTTAGGATCTGTACACATATCCAGAATTTCACCCTTTAAGCTAAGACTATTATCATACCAGTATGAAAGACTAAAATTAGCTGTTAAAATATCCGGTGAGAATTGACCATTAACCTCACGTCCAATATATCCTCCAGCCCACAAACCATTTGCGTTAGCGTTTACAAGGCAATCGATTCCTCCGCCGATCTCTTTTACCATCTGCCAGGTACTTCCGTCATAGTGCATTACTTGTCCATGACCTACCCAGGTAGCAAGCCAGATATCAGTTGGTGAATTTACAAGAAGATCTTCCGGCAAAACTTGAATAGCTCCTTCAGGAACTGGAAGGGTATCGGCTGTCCAGATCATTTCATTCGGATTTTTAAAATCGGATTTTGAATTAGTAGACGAATCCTTACAACCCCCTAGGAATAATATCATGATCAATATTGGGGCTAACACATTAGAGTATATGTTAACATACTTCAAAATTACTTCAGCGAGGTTTGTGACCCCGCTGAAATAATTTTTTATATGTCTTGAATCTTTTACCATAATAAAATTTATTTTGCAAATATCATTTTTTTAACAATTTGTTTTGCACCGGCTTTTAAGGTATACAAATATATTCCACTTGATAGATTAAACTTATCCGCAGAAAATTCAGTGTTATATGAGCCCGCATTTTTAAATCCGCTGACAAGAGTTGTTATCTCCCGGCCGAGCATATCATAAATTTTAATAGTAACAAAGCCTTGGCTTGGCAAATTATACTGTATTACAGTAGAGGGATTGAACGGATTGGGGTAACTTTCAAAGCTAAATTCAGTCGGCTTCTCTTTAGCAACAGAATTATTCTGATTACTCAAAGTTGACATTTTTATGGAACTTTCTTTACCGTATACTGAAACAAAATCAGCGTCGGAATAAGCGGAACTAGGTGAATAATATGCTCTCACGTCATAATATAGAAGATCGTCCGTATAGCCGTTTGTTATCAAATACTCATTATCCGTATAAGTATAAGATGAGGATCCGTTAGCGGTAACAGTGCCTATCTGGGTAGCAGAACCCATAACTCCGTTATGTTTTACTTTTCGCCACACGGCATATTGAGTAACGAATGAATCATCCAGAGGATGTTTATCCCATGATATTTGTACCGCATCTCCGTAGTGTGTATCATTGAAGCTCATGTTTCTATATGTGTTAACCGGCTTTCCGTTGAACCTTGCTTGCAGAGTTCCGCTGCCGGTTGGAGAATAGCTGCTGTACGGATTGGAAGAGCCTATGCTCGATCCTCCAAACTCCCAGTGATCAAAAGTATATGAAACAGAATTACGTGTTTGGTTTATTGCTTCTAATGAATATGTCAAATCTTCATAAATATCAAGTGATGATGGACTGCTTCCGCTATTGCCATTTAATTTAATTGTGCCGCCGTTATCCGAGGGATTAAAATAGTTTTGATAAGTTACATTGTATTTACGAGCATAAGTCGCGGTCAGAGTATAGTTAGATGCGCTGCTCATAGTATAATTTATATTAGTTGAAAGATCTTGCCAGTGTCTCCATTTCCTATAATAACTGCTTATATATTGATTATCTACGCCGGAGGCCGTATGTGGAAACGTTCTGGCCTCACGTGTTAATTGAATACCAGTGTAGCCAACATTATTATGAACTTCAGAATTCAAATAAATCGTTCCAGAAACGGACGCTCTGTCTCCACCGAAATCGTTTTTCATTGTAATTGTATAATCCGTCCACGTAAATGGACCATCAACATCATATCCGCTATTATTATATAATAAAGACATGTTTTCGGTCCCGCTTTGAACCTGATACTGGAATTTCATATCACCATATGCGCCAAATCCGGAATATTGTATTTCGAAAAACTTATTTCCTATTCTGATGTAATATGTTCCTCCGGCCGTCAAAGGGCCTAGTATTGCACTTGGTGTATTATTACTGCCAATGTCAAAAGCCCCGTTAGTCAAAGTATCGCCAAATTGAGTAAATGATGTTAGGGTATTTCTTAATATTTTTTGTTCGTTAAGAAACAAGAACGCTTACCACTTTCCTGTCGCCTCTTTTTGTTTCGAACTTTACCTTACCGTCGGCAACGGCGAACAAAGTATCGTCTCCGCCCTTCTTAACGTTTACTCCAGGGTGGAATTTTGTTCCTCTTTGTCTAACCAGGATATTTCCGGCAATTACTTTCTCGCCGCCGAATCTCTTTACACCGAGTCTTTGCGCATTACTGTCTCTGCCGTTCCTGGAAGATCCTTGACCTTTTTTATGAGCCATTACTTAATCTCCTTTATTATCCGATCTTTGTAATTTCAATTTTCGTTAAAGGCTGCCTGTGTCCGTTTTTCTTCTTGTATCCGGTTCTTCTCTTTTTCTTGAACACGATTACCGTATCGTCTTTTAAATGCTCTAGAACCTTCGCTTTTACCTTAACGCCTTCTACGTAAGGGCTACCGATCTTAGTTCCGCTTTCGTCACTAAGCATGAGAACGTTCTTAAAAGTCACGCTCTTTTTCGGTTCACCTTCAAGCCTCGGGACAACATAAGTTGCATTTTCTGTTACTTTTAATTGATCTCCTAATATATCGACGACCGCAAACATTTTGACCTCATTTTCTAAAATTTAGACAATAAAGTTAAGAAAATCCCCTTCTCATGTCAATTAGATAGGATAAAAATTTTTATTGGGAATAAAGACGATTTAAGCGGTTTCCGGGGGATTTTTTATTTCTTCAGCTTAAAAGAGAACTCCGCCCCCTCATCCGGCGCGCTTTTCACTTCAATTTTTGATCCATGCGCCTCAACTATATGCTTTACAATCGCTAGTCCTAGGCCGGTCCCCCCCACGTCCCTCGACCTGGCTTTGTCCACTCTGTAAAACCTCTCGAATATCCTGTTCATATCCTCTTCTGAAATTCCTATGCCGGTATCTTTTACTACGATCCTGCCGGTATTCTTTTCCTCCTCCACGCTTACGCGGACGCTGCCCTTCTCCGTATACTTAACGGCGTTTTGTATCAGGTTAATCAGCACCTGTCTTATCTTGCTTTTATCACCGAGAAGTTGAAGCTTGTCTCTCGCCGGAATATAGACGAGCTCAATTTCTTTCTCGGCGGCCATCGGCTTCATCTCGTTCACCACTGCCTTCAGGAACTCATCTATATTGAAATAGCGAAAGCTCATGCGCATTTCACCCGATTCAATCATCGATATATCGATAAGATCGTTGAGCAGGCTGTTTAAATTCAATGTGTGGTGATTGGCTTTTTCGAGAAAGCTTTTATTGACTTCTTCATCATTTAAAGCGCCGTTTAACAACGTCTCCAGATAACCCTGAATAGCGAAGATAGGCGTGCGCAGCTCGTGGGAAACGTTGGCGAGGAATTCGGTACGGACTCTCTGGAGCCGCCGCATATTCTCAATATCGCTTTTCGTCTTTTCGAACATCTGCTTTATGTCCTCCTGCAGCCCGCGCAGGTTATTCGTAAGCTTTATCTCCCCGGCTTCATCGTACAGGTTTCTTCGGATATTGTTGATGATTAATTTGATCTCGTCCAGTTCGCGGTTCCTCTTTTGACCTATCAAATTCAGGAATAGAAGGTTGAGTATAAGGAGGTAGATCAAAGTTGTAGTATGGACGGCAATGTCCGGTATGAAAAAATAAAACAGAAGGATAACCGCGGCATCCAGTATTAAGATTTCCTTCAGGTAAACGCGGGACGACAATAAATTTGATTTTATTTCATTCCACACTTTTAAATCTATAACCTACGCCTTTCACGGTTTCTATTAGATCGGAATAAGCTCCGAGCTTTTCGCGTATCTTTCGTATGTGCACATCTACAGTACGGTCTACTACGAAAACATCGGAGCCCCAAATATCTTTAAGCAAAGAATCGCGGCTGTAAACCCTGCCGGGGTTGCCTGCAAGGTAATACAAAACTTCAAACTCTTTTCTCGGGAAAACCTTCTCCTCGCCGTTTATGTGAACGATAAATTTTTCCCGGTCGATCTTTAACGGCCCGATCGAAATAGTAGGTTTGTCGGTGCCGTCGATTTTCTGTTTGTTTTTTCTCAGGTTCGATTTGACCCGCGCTATAAGCTTGCTTGGAGAGATCGGCTTCTGTATATAGTCGCTCGCACCCAGCTCGAGCCCCTTTATCTCGTTTATCTCACCCGACTTTGCGGTTAGAAATATAATCGGAGTGTATTCGAATCCCGGGGTAACTCTTATGCGGCTGCATACTTCGTAGCCGTCAAGCTCGGGCATCATGATGTCCAGAATTATCAAGTCGGGATTTTCCGATATCTTGGCAAGCGCTTCCTTACCGTTGTAAGCAGTAATTACGTCGAACCCTTCCTTTTTTAAATTATATTGAAGGAATTCGACAATATCCTTTTCATCGTCAACAAGCAAAATTTTAGTATTCATATCAGCGGGTCTTTAAATTTTTATTTCGGATTTTCTGGATGATGATTTATACATTGCGTCGATTACTTTCATTCTTAAAAGCGTTTCCTCTCCCGATGAGAATACCGGGTTCAGTCCTCTGACCGCTCCTATAAAGCTTTTAAGCTCGTTCAAATAAGATTTTTAAACAGCGCCGCGGCGCTGTCCGAATGAGAAGGAGTAAGGTCTATAAACTGGTCGCCTATCTTCTGCTGGATCTTAAAAGGATTCATCGCCGCGTAACCTTTGCTGCCGTAAACCGTAAGAGAGAAAGCGTCCTTCTCCTGGGGCAGCGACCAGCTTGCTTCCAGGTCTATCAGCTTTCCGCCCTTGCACCTTAAAAAACTTTTAGAGGTATCTTCTACATTGTGTGTGTTAAGATAAAAATTCTGTGTACTTACCGTCTCAACAGGGGGATAGTTTAAAAGCCAGAGCGAAAGATCCAAAAGCAAAATTCCGAGATCGATTATTACTCCACCGCCGGATTCTTCTTTTTTTGTGAACCATTTACCGGCACTGCTCTGTCTTCTTATCCAGTTGCATTTAACGTAAAACGGGGTGCCTATCTCACCCGAGCTTATAAGACTCTTAAGCATCATAGCGTCCGGGCGAAAGCGCAGGTTCATTCCCACCATAATCCGTCCTTTGGATTTCGCTGCGGCGGCAATTATCGGCTTAGCATCGTCGGATGAACGCGCAAGCGGTTTTTCTACCAGAACATCTTTATCGGCTTTCAAGCAGGCAATCGCCAATTCTTTGTGCGTGTTGGTTGGGGTAGCTACTATTACCGCGTTCGCATCGCTCTTTTCCAGCAGCTCTTTGTAGTCCCTATATCTTTCATGAATATTGAACTTATCCGCGATGGTATTCAGACGGCTCTTGTTGAGTTCCGCTACGGCCGAGACTACGGCGTTATTCAGCTTCGCAAGGTTCGGAAGATGAACAAGCTGGGCGATACTTCCCAATCCTATTACCGCGACCTTCGTCTTATCCATTAATAGCTGACCTCATGGTCTACTGATTTATTAGCTAAAAATTTCCTTACTTTTTCCGCTATGCCTTCCGGATCGATCTCGAGTATTCTATGGAGCTCGGCCTGAGTACCGTGCTCGACAAAATGATCCGGAAGTCCTATTCTCATCAAATCGTTCTTGTAATTTTTCTCTGCAAAGTACTCGGCAACAGCCGCGCCGAATCCGCCGGGGAGCGCGTTTTCCTCCAGTACCACTATTTTTTTACGACGCTTCACCATCTCATCCAGCATTTCGGTATCGATGGGCTTGGCAAATCTCATATTAACAATTTCGCAGCCTATGCCTTCCGCCTCAAGCAGTTCTGCCGCTTTAAGTGAATAGTTTACCATCGACCCGAGCGCAAGAAGCGCAATGTCTTTGCCCTCCTTCAGCCGCTCGCTCTTTCCAATCTCTATTTCGTCAAAGCCTTCTTTCAATTCTATCCCGAGGCCGGTTCCCCTGGGATATCGGATGGCAACAGGTCCGGCCTTATGATTAACGGCGGTAAAAAGCATATCTCTTAACTCCGACTCATCCTTAGGGGCCATCACCACCATTCCTGGAATCATTCTGAGATAGCTGATATCAAAAGCTCCGTGGTGCGTAGGGCCGTCGGCGCCGACCAAACCCGCCCTATCAAGAACAAATACGACGTGCAGGTTTTGTATGCATACGTCATGAATGATCTGATCGAACGCTCTTTGAAGAAAAGTTGAATAAATTGCGACGACAGGTATGACACCCTGTGTAGCCAAACCCGCCGAGAATGTTACCGCGTGTTCTTCTGCGATACCGACGTCAAAATACTTATCGGGATATTTTTCCTGTAAATACTTAAGGCCGGTTCCGTCCGGCATTGCCGCGGTAATCCCCACAACGTCCGGATTTTGTTCCACAATCTGAACCAGCGCCTTCCCGAAAATAGAAGTATAAGACGCATTGCCGCTTTTTTTCTTGAGCGCTTTTCCGGTCAATTTATCGAACGGCGTCGATGCGTGAAGCTTCTGATCGTCTCCTTCGGCGGGCTTATAGCCTTTGCCTTTTTCTGTAAGGACGTGGACAAGAATCGGACCATTTAAATCTTTTACCTGTTCAAAAATCTTAATCAGCTGATGAAGATTATGACCGTTCACCGGTCCGAAATACCTGAAGCCGAGCGCTTCGAAAAGCATCCCGGGCGTTACAACCGCTTTTATGCCGTTCTCAAGGCGGACAGCAATTTTTCTAAGCCTGTCGCCGAACTGGTCGAGCTTCCCGGTAAGGTCCCATATTTGTCCCTTAAATTTATTGTAATCCGGGTGGGCGATCATTTCCGTGAAGTAATTTGAGATCTGCCAAACATTTGGAGCGATCGACATCTTGTTATCGTTTAAGACAACGATGATATCGGATTTTAATATACCGGAATTGTTCATCGCCTCGTAAGCCATACCGCCGGTCATCGCGCCGTCGCCCATAATTGCAACAACTTTTTTATCGTCGCCTTTAAGATCCCTTGCTGCGGCCATACCCAGAGCGGCCGAAATGGATGTCGATGCGTGTCCCGCACCGAATGTATCGTATTCGCTTTCCGATCTTTTAAGGAATCCGCTGATACCGTGGAGCTTCCTGATGTGCTTAAGGTCTTCTTTCCTTCCCGTCAATATCTTATGAGGATAAGCCTGGTGTCCTGTATCCCACACGATCTGATCATTCGGCGTGTTGAAGACTTTATGAATTGCAACGGTAAGTTCCACAGCTCCGAGTCCGCCCCCGAAGTGTCCGCCTATCTCGGAGATCGTATCGATAAGATATTCACGAAGATCGGAACAAAGTATTTTTAACTGCGGAAGGTCTAATTTCTTAATGTCGTCGGGTGAATTTACCTTCGACAAAATTTCGTATTTATCGGAATCGGACATTATAATTTAACTCCACCTTTTTAATCTTCGAATAACCCTTCGTCGACGGAGGAAATATCATCGAGTTTATTTTTAAGTTCAGTTATCTTCAGCTCGGCTTGCTTCAGACTCGTTGTACATGATTTAGACAGCTCGATCCCCTCTTCGTAAAGAGAAATGGCTTTCTCCAATCCGATATCTTCGCTTTCGAGGAGTGATGAGATTTCTTCGAGCCGGGTAATTTTTTTCTCAAAAGTTTCTTTATTTGCTTTTTTTCCCATGGGGTTATTCAATATTAATTATTGTCCAAATTTATCAATAATTTCAAAATATTATGAGGTAAAAATTCTTAATTCCTCAATATTATTTTTCTCTCTGCACCTCTACCTCGCCGTCGTAAAATTTCAGCGTAGCCGGCTTGTCACCGACTAACCCGGCCGCTCTTTTAACATAATCATTATCCTGCATGACAAGCGCAAAACCTTTTTTAAGAGTTTTTTGTATGTCGTGGGATTCGACGGTCTGAGCAAGAAGCGATAGTTTATTTCTTTTGATAATCAGTATCTTCTCGATATTCTGCATAAGCCGGTAAGAAGAGTTATCAACCTGTTGAGCCCTCCTTCTCACCAGATCGAGCGGCATTCTGAAGCCGTAGGAATTCAGTAGATTGCGGATTTTATCCCTGTTCAGAGCGCATAGATCATTCAAATTTTGAGTTGAAGTATAGGAAAAATCGTTAATAAAGGCAAAAACATCGTCTTTGCCGGGGGTTGCTAGCTCCATTGCCGCCGACGGTGTGGGGGCCCTGAGATCTGCTACGAAATCGGCTATAGTAAAATCGATCTCATGCCCGACTCCGGAAATAATTGGAACGGCGGAATTATATATCGCACGCGCTACTATCTCCTCGTTGAAGGCCCACAAATCTTCTATAGATCCGCCGCCTCTTCCTATGATTATTAGGTCAATATCTTTCTGCTTATTTAGCTTACGAATGCCGGCCGCTATCTCTTCCGCGGCTCCGTTTCCCTGGACACGCGCCGGCGCGATTACAAGTTCCGCCAAAGGGAAACGTCTTTTCGCCACGCTTATCATATCCCTGAATGCGGCTCCGTCTATCGCAGTAACAACGCCAATCCTTTCGGGTATCCTTGGTATCGGCCTTTTCCGCTCTTCGTCGAATAGACCCTCGGCGGCTAATTTTGCCTTGAGTTTTTCAAACGCGGCCTGAAGCTCGCCTACACCGGATGGCTTCATCGATCGTGCGTCGAGCTGGTAATTTCCGCGCGGAGGGTAAACCGTAATCCGGCCGTTTACAATTACCTTCATTCCGTCCTGGGGCGTGAAGAAAACGTAATTGTTGAAGCCCTTCCACATTGTGCAGGAAATTACGGCATCGGAATCTTTAAGATTGAAATACCAGTGACCTGATACGTGCGCCTTAAAGTTGGATATTTCTCCCTCTACGGAAACCTGGGAGAATCCTCCTTCAAGCGACTGCTTGATCTGTTTTGTTAATTCGCCGACAGATAAAATCATATTAATAAAGTTTATTTAATCGAGATCAAAGATCAAGTCAAATTAATTATTTATACTTGATCTTAGACTTACACTTTAATAATTGTCTAAGTTTAAGTCTAAATATAAGTTTAAGATTAAGTCGATAAATGTGGCCGCCCGCTCCCCTATAAAGCATAGACTTAGCCCCCTTTATCTTCCTTCCTGAATATCAAGCAATACTGATGATGCCTGTTCGAGACCCATGCGCTGTTCACACCTAAAGCGATGAGCGGCTTATCGTCCTGAAGCCAGATCTTTTCATCCTTAAGCACCCAGCTTTTCTTACCCCGGTTCGTAAGCGACGTGGCCGTATCGTAAGCGAGCGGGAAGAGTCTGCCGTTATAGTAGACGTTATTGGTTATCACCGTAAGATACGCGTTCGGCTTTAGAGCATCGAAGACGTTATCGAAAATAGCCGCCTGTTTTTCTAAGAACTCATCGTAGTCTTTTACGTTACCGAGGTCGTTCCTGCTTCGTGAATATTTTGTGGCGAGCCCCTTTTCGGATCTTAATTTCTGTCTAAGCGAGTTTCTCTCGAGCTGATTCCAGTAAGGAGGAGAGGTTATCGCAAAATCGAATTTTCTTTTCTTCAGATCCGATTTCTTTAAAAGGTCATTTAATTTATCCGATGATCCGCGGAGAGGATGCAAAGAAGATTTAAAGCCCGATTTTGCGACTCTTTCCTTAGCGATCTTGTGATACCGTGTTGATAATTCAATCCCTACCGCATTCCTTTTTTGAATACCGGCCGCTATCAATGTACTGCCGGTACCCATAAACGGATCAAGCACCCAGCCGTTCTCTTTTGTAAAGAAGGCGATGAATTCTCCAACCAAAGATTCCGGGAACTTGGCGGGATGAAGGATCTCGCTGCTGCTTCTTCTGACGGGCCTGTGAATGAACCACGATTTCGTGAACTTGATCCATTCTTTTCCGGTTAGGTTGTTCAGTTTATTTTTTAAGTTGTATTTACCCCGCTCACCGAGGTCGATCACCGACTTTTTCCGGTCCGCCATATTAAAGATTTCACTAATTGTTTGAGATGAATTAAAAAATACGAATAACCGTGGTTCCGCTCAAAAGAGTCAAGAAAAATAAATGTCGATCAGATTATATTAAATATTACCTGAATAAGTCTAAGTTTATGTCTAAGTCTAAAAGATTTGTTTGCCGCTTCAGCCCAAAATCTTCTCGTATCTCCAGAAAACTCTGCTGACTTTCGCGCCGGAATAATGCATATAGAACGGTATCGGTCCGACCCAGGGTATAACCGCATTCTGAAATCCCATCCGCTTCATATCGGCCAAACACTTTCTAAGAAGAATGCCGCCTATACCCTTTCCGCGAAGAGAATCGTCTGTACCCATGGGACCGAACCAGCCGGTTCCTTTATTGTTCACTTCATGCGCGGAGAAAGCCTTCACCTCCCCGTTCACTTCGGTTATAAATAAATTAACCGGATCGGCGTTGAATGATTCGGTAACTTCAGGGATCCATCCTTCGAATTTTTTACCTACCCATATTAATGTTTTTTCTTTATCGGACTGAGCCGCCCTTCTGCAGATAATATTTTCTCTCTCAAGTTTTTTCTCTTCAGCATTCGTGCTGAAATCATTACGAGTTAGATCAGCCAAAAGGTTTGAAGTGTCCGCAAATTTTTTATACCCGTTTCTTTCGAAGAAGCACACCGCTTCCGTGTAAAAGGGATCCACGCCGGGCATAAAATAATTTGGGTACGATTCGTATATACGTATCTTGTCAACTTTTAGTCCCGACAAACTACCTTCAACTTTCCTTAACAACTCAGACGCGACTCCCCGCCTCCTATATTCGGGCGCTACACAAAGCAGCTTTATGTACCCGGTTTTTTCATCTTTTCTTTCCCGAATCAAGCCTTGAATAAAACCGATCGGAGATTCTTCATCATCGAGAAAAGCAGCTAAGGTAATGTTTTCATCATAATCCGGATCGCCGATTGTTTTTTCTTTAAGCAGGAAGTCGGGCATTTTATCCAGTTCCATACTGCGTCTGCAGAGCTTTGCTATGGGACGAAGTAGGTCCTCCGAAAATTTTTCAACCCTCATTTAATTCCTCTTAAAAATATACCGAGAAGAAGCTGGAATATAGTCCAATCGATATTTCGTGAAACTCGTTTCCGGTTTTATCCAGCTGAAAGTTATAACGATAACGGCTGTATACTGTGAACGCACCGAAAAGCCTGAACCAGCCGATCGTTAGTTCCGGACTGACCCCGTTGAATCCTTTTAAATTTGTAAACCAGTTAATGCCGGGAGAAACGTATTCTATACCTGGGACCTGAATAATCTGTTTGTAGCCGACTCTTATAAAGTTTTTAACGGGAGCTTTAAAAATGTGCGAATACTCAAGCGAAATATATCCGAAAGGGTAATTAAAATTCTGAGACCTGAAAGAAATTACGGGTATTTCTTTAGTCAGGCTGAAATAATTTCCGCCTGGCCACGAAACGTATGTCGGTGACGGCAGCGCGAATACCGTTCCCCCGAAAAGACAGAACAGCAGGAAGTTGGATTCGCTTTTAACCTTTACTTCCTGCGGCAGGTAAAAATCAAATTTCTGGCTTTTGTATTCTTTGCCCGTCGAATCTTTTACTACGATAACGTATGTAACTTCCCGCTGCTTAAAATCTAGGTTAGAGATATCCAGGCTGAACTTGTGAAAGCCTAAGGGTTTATCTGAAATAGTATAATCATATTTACCCGCTATTGAGATTTTAGAAGTAACGTCGCGGTCGGTGTAGAAAGACAGCATAAATTTATGCGGTGTTTCCGGTGTAACATATGAATCTATAATTTCAATATCAACGGAATCGGCCGCGGCGGAATCATTCTGAGCCCGGACGACGGAAGCGGAGATCAAAAGAGCTGATAAACTTAAAATGATGAAATTCCTCATCGTTTTCCTGACGCTGTTATTGAAATTACGTTACTGTAAGTTAATAATATTTCAGCAAATAATATTGACACGAATTTGGTATCGAATTACCGCGTTAAAATAAATAAAGGCAAAAGGAAGATAAATTCCCTTTGCCTTTTTAATTGAAAGCGCTAATGACTCATTCCGCTAAATAACTATATAACCTTCAAGCATTCGTCTAGATCCATTAATATATCCTCAACGGATTCGAGTCCCGCCGCTATCCTTATGCCTCCGGGATCGATGGCGGAACCGAGAAGCTTCTCCACCGGCACCATAGAATGCGTCATCGAGGCAGGGTGCTCTATCAAAGTTCTTGTATGTCCGAGACTAACGGCAAGTGTCATCGTATAAGCGTTCTTCGCCGCGTAGTTCATGAATTTCTTTCCAAGTTCCTTGCTTTCCTGCGCGTCCTTTCCCTTCAGTACGAAGTAGATCAAGCTGCCAGGTGCAAAGTTGCCGTCGAAATCAGTCATCTGTTTCTTTGCGGTAGAATAATGTTTGTACCCCGGTAGTCCGGGATAATTAACGAACTCTACTTTCGGATGACCGTTCAGAAATTCGGCTATCCTCATTGCGGATTTCATCTGCTGCTTGATCCTAAGCGGAAGAGTCGGCAGACCGTAAGTCATTACAGTCCATGCAGATCTGTTGTTAAGTACAGCGCCGAAATCCTTCCTGTAAAGAAGAAGCATATTGCGGTATTTCTTCTTCCCTACTACAACTCCGCCCATGTCCGTTCCGAAGCCGCCGATACCTTTGGTAAGTGAACTGACGGAAAAATTAGCGCCGAGTTCAATAGGCCTTTGGCAGAACGGGGTGGCAAAAGTATTGTCAACCACTATTTTTATTTTTTCCGCTTCCGGCCGGTCGTTGTTAACCTGATCGACTACTTTTCTAATTTCCGCAATGTCGATAATATCCAGATTAGGATTAGCGGGCGATTCGAAATAAATTACTCTTGTTTTCGGAGTAACGTTCTGATAAATATTGTTCACGTCCGTAAGATCGGTTGCGATAGTTTTGATGTTATACCTTGGATACCAATTGTTGAAGAGAGAGTAAGTGCAGCCGTAAAGAGTATGATGCGCCAGTATCTCTTCGCCGGATTTTGTAAGCATGCCTAATATCCCGGAAATAGCTCCCATTCCGGTGGCAAACGTAACGGCCATATCACCCTTTTCAACGTATGCGAGATTCTCCTCGAGCATATCCTTGTTGGGCTCACCGAGTCTGTCGTATATATAGATCGGCATCGGATCTTCTCCCGCCACGGGTGAGTTAGCGAATTCGAGGAATCCTTCCGCGCCTCTTTCAACGCTGTCGAGTCTAAATATAACGGATGAGGATATAGGCGGAATTACATGGTGTGAATAGTCCCATTTTTTTGAAACGTTTTTCCCATAGATGAGGTGTGTATCCATGGAATACTTCGTGTCGTCAACAGAATTTTTGTCCTGCTGAGCTTTAACTTCTGTATCCATTTTTAAAATCCCCTTAAAAATAATTTAAGAAATTTGTTGATTAAATTTAAGGAGAATTGCTCTGAATTGATAGGCGAATCGATTAATTGGAGGTTAGAGATGGGCTGCGGTTTAAGGGATCACAAATACTTAAACTTAGAATTAGACTTAAACTTTACTGCAGAAGACATAGTACATAAAAACTGTTGTGATTTTGAAAACAAAAAAGCGGGAAATTTTATCCCGCTTAATAACAGCATTAAAATGATCTACTTCTAATTACTTAAGCGCATTCTCAATATCTGCGATAAGATCTTCAATATCTTCAATACCAACTGAGAATCGAACAAGGCTATCCGTAAGTCCCATTTTCTCCCTGTCGGCTTTTGGAACCGATGCATGGGTCATGCTTGCAGGATGACTAATTAGACTTTCCACTCCGCCCAGGCTTTCGCCCAATGTAAAAATCTTAACATTCTTTAAAATCTTCTTCGCGACTTCTACGTCTCCGAAATCAGCGGATATCATTCCCCCGAATCCTCTCATTTGCTTTTTCGCAAGCTCGTAATGCGGGTGAGACGGAAGTCCGGGATAATAAACTTTTTTTGCGATCTTAGAATTCTCAAGCCAGGCTGCCAGCTCAACCGCGTTTTTATTGTGCCTTTCCATTCTTACGGCAAGCGTTTTTGTAGCGCGGAGAACAAGCCAGCAGTCGAACGGAGCGGGTATCGCTCCCGCGGCGTTTTGTATATATCTTAGTCTCTCGTGTATCTTATCGCTGTTCGTCACTATTATTCCGCCGATAACATCGCTGTGCCCATTAATATATTTAGTGGTACTATGCAGAACGATATCGCAGCCGAGAGTAAGCGGGTTCTGAAAATACGGACTCATAAAAGTATTGTCAACCACGCTTATCAGATTGTTTCTTTTGCATATCTCGGAAGCCGCTTTTAGATCGGTCAGGTTGAGCATGGGATTGGTTGGAGTTTCCATGTAGACGATCTTTGTGTTGCTCTTAATCGCTTTTTCGATATTTGAAACGTCACTGGTATTAACCCACGAAAATTCTATACCGTAATCTTTCAGCACTAATTCGAAAAGTCTGTACGTTCCGCCGTAGACGTTGTCGGATACGATAACATGATCGCCGGCTTTCACAAGGCTCATCAAAGCATTGGTTGCCGCCAGCCCGGAGCCGAAAGCAATTCCGTACTTCCCTTTTTCTAGCGCTGCTATATTAGCTTCCATCGATTGGCGCGTTAGATTGTGAGTGCGGCCGTATTCAAAGCCCTTATGCTTACCGAGCTCTTCCTGCGCATACGTAGAAGTTTGGTAGAGCGGTGTTATTACGGCTCCGGTAACCGGATCCGGCGTCTGCCCCGCATGAATTGCATCCGTAGAAAATCCCATTTTAAACCCTTTTTAATTTTTTTAATCTTACAATTAAACTTTTTCTTAGACTTAGTCTCAGCCTCTTACACAATCTCCGAATACTCTATTATATCATACCTGGTAACAATATCCTTAATCCTCCCGTACTCTGTAACCAGCACAGCGGGAGAATCGCTTAGGTATTTTTTAACCAGGGAGAGTTCCGTTCTTTCGTCTAGAGTCGGAAAGCTCGGCCCCATTATGTCTTCGACTTTAGAATCCAGCATAGCCGGATTCTCCACTAGGCTTGCCATAAGCTTTGCCTCTCTTACGCTGCCTACCGACTCGCCGTTATCAATAACCGGAAGCTGAGAGAATCCCTTACTGTTAAGTACTTCAACTGCCGTTTTAATTTTATCCTGCGCGCGGAGATAAACCAATTCTTTCTGATGACCGTTGGTCTTCGCTTTTGAAATATCCTTAAGCGACCTGATCTCCGTAGGCAGCAGTCTTTTTTCTCTCAACCATTCCTCGCTGTGGAACTTGGTGAGGTATCTTTCGCCGGTATCGCAGACTATGAATACAACAACGTCATCCTCCGTAAGATCCTTAGCCACTTCCAGCGTAATTCCCAGTATCGTACCGGTGCTGCCGCCGCAGAATATTCCTTCCTCTTTCGAGAGCAGCCTTGCAAACTGGAACGAATCCTTGTCGCTTATATTATAGATATCATCTATGTACTGGAAATGAACATTGTTGGGAAGGCAGTCCTGCCCGATTCCCTCGACCAGGTATGGAGTACTTTCTATTAATTCTTTTTCTTCTTTGTATTTCTTAAAAATCGAGCCGTAAGGATCGGCGCCTATCACTTGAATATTTTTATTCTTCTCTTTCAGGAATCTTCCCACACCGCTTATAGTTCCGCCGGTGCCGATGCCCGTAACAAAATGTGTTATCTTTCCGTCCGTCTGCTCCCATATTTCCGGGCCCGTTGTTTTGTAGTGAATTTCAGGATTCGCGGGATTAGAGTACTGGTACATGAATATAGAGTTCGGCGTTTCTTTGTTTATTTTTTTCGCGACGGTTATATAATAGTCCGGATGGTCGTGATTAACCGCGTTTGATACGACTATAACGTCACCGCCCAGAGCCTTCAGATAATTAATTTTTTCGGAGCTGACCTTATCGGTTACTACGAAAATGGATTTATAGCCTTTCACCGCGCATGCTAGCGCAAGCCCGATGCCGGTGTTTCCGCTTGTGGCTTCTATAACCGTACCGCCCGGCAAAATCTTCCCGCTTCTCTCGGCTTCTTCCAGCATGGCGATGCCTATCCTGTCTTTTACGCTCCCGCCGGGGTTAGCCGATTCGAGCTTCGCGAAGATCTGCGGCTTCAGTCCCTTGTTGACCTTATTCAGTTTAATCAGAGGGGTGTTCCCCACCGCGTCCAAAATGTTGTTCTTATAGATCATTAAACTTCCTTTTTTATTCTGATGATATTCGCGATTGCAAAAATATAAACTGCCGCAATTTTTGATAATTCGGTGAATGAAAAATATAATTTTTTATTTTTAATTATCCGCAATTTCCGAGAGAAGTACAATTAGCCCGGTCACCGCAATTAAAACTTGTACCCGCGCAGGAACTCCGCCGCCCCCATCTTCTTTTTCCCCTGAAGCTGAAGCTCGAAAACTTCCAGGGAGCCTTCGGCGCAGCCGATAAAAAGCCTGGTCTTATCGGCCAGAATTTGTCCGGCATTTAACTTAGGGACAGATACCGGTGCTGTTCTGTAAATTTTTATCTGTTTATCGTTATGCACGAAGTAAGCGCCGGGATAGGGCGACATGCCGCGGATAAGATTGTGTACTATCTCGGCCGACTGCCTCCAGTTTATCTCTGCGGTCGTCTTGGTGATTTTAGGAGCGGGACTGGCAAGGCTGCCGTCCTGCGGCATTAGTTCATAATTGCCGGCTTCAATTATATCGATCGTTTCGATTACAGCCTGCGCACCGAGCTGACTTAATTTATAGTGAAGGCTTCCGAAATTATCGGACTCTTCTATCGATATTTTTTTCTGCATATAAATATTTCCCGTATCAACCTTTTCTTCCAGAGCGAAAGTAGTCACTCCGGTTTCCTTCTCTCCTTTTATCAGAGCCCATTGTATGGGCGCAGCGCCCCTGAACCTTGGAAGAAGGGACGCGTGTAGATTGAAGGAACCTTTCGCAGGTAAGGTAAATACTTCCTTCGGGAGAATTCTAAACGCGACAATTACAAAAAGATCTGCGTTATAATTTTTAAGTTCTTCTATAAATCCGGGATCTTTCATGGAAACCGGCTGCAGCACATGCAGAGCATTTTCAAGCGCGTACTCCTTTACGGGAGTATAGGTTACTATCTGTCCGCGGCCGCGCTCTTTATCCGGCGCAGTCACAACGGCGGAAATTGTATGCTTGCTATCATGAATTTTTTTCAGCGAAGGGATCGCGAAATCCGGAGTGCCCATAAAAATAATGTTCATTTCAATCCGTTCTCGTCATTTTATCAAATAATCTGCGTCTTCTGTAACCGGATAGTCTATATCTATCTTACGATTCTTTATCATAATGAGATCTTTCTTTAATCTTTTCTTCTCCGCATCGTCAATAAGATCGGTAAATAAAATACCCCGTAGATGATCGAACTCGTGCTGCATAACTCTTGCGAGAAGTTCTCCCGCTCTTACTTTATGCGGCTTCATATCAGTATCCTGGTACGATATAACTATTGATTCCGGTCTTTCAACATCTGCTTTTATATCAGGTATGCTCAGACAGCCTTCTTCAAAAATCCTTGTCTCTTCGGAGCGCTCGATAATTTTAGGATTGATCAGAACCATCGGCTTAATTTCTTCATAACCCTCCACCTTTGAGATATCAAGTATGAAGATAGATCTATCCGCTCCCACCTGATTAGCGGCAAGTCCTATACCGCTCGCGTTGCGCATTGTTTCAAACATATTTTTAATAAGCTCGACTGTCTTAAAGTCCACGTCTTCCACACGACTAACTTTCTTTCTCAATATTTTATCGCCGAGCAGCGTTATCGGTAATATCACTTTCTTCACTCCTAATTGAAATTTAAAATACTTCTTCCGATTCAGACAAGCGGGTTTAACGTCTCAATTTAAAAGTTATTATAAATTATTTAAAATATTAAAATAATTAAAAGATGGTGAAGAATAAAGGCGGTAAATATGACGGGCTGGGGTAAGATAAAATATCATTCAGTCGCGCTAGGCTTAAGCTATTGTTTTATAACGCTTTAGATTGTATATAGCATCCGGGGCCTTTATGACCCCGGATATCTGATTTTATCCTACTTTGTAAGAATCATCTTCCTGTTCGTCATGTTTCCTCCGCTTTTCAAAGTATATATATACATACCGGAGGAAAGTTTTGATCCGTCAAAGGAAATCGAATGGAAGCCGGCCGGTATGAAACCGTCTATCAATTCGGCTACCTCGCGGCCTAATACGTCATATACTTTCAATGAAGCGTATCCGGAAACCGGCAGTTCGAAGCTTATCCTCGTCGAGGGATTAAACGGGTTCGGGTAATTCTGATACAGTGCGAATAAAGTTGGAACGCTTTTAGATATTACATCCGTCGTCGGTGTAGTTTTGAATCCGAAGCCGCTCGTCCAATAACTTGTTCCGTACTGATTCTGAGCATTCGTCCGCCAGTAATATATTTTGTTCGGGGTCAACGCAATACTTGAAGTATAAATTGTATCGGCTAACGTGGTATCGATAACAAAAGTACCGTCGTGGAACTGGACCGAAGTAGAAACTTGTATCCTGTATTTCGTCGCGTCCTCTGAAGAGGACCATGTAAATTGCGGCGTTAGTGAAACTCCGGTAGTAGCGTGCGCCGGATCGTACAATACCGGCGGAAGCGGAATACCCGACTTAAAGCTGTAAACGTCCGAATAACCGCTCTCACCTACCTGTCCGAATGCCTTTACCCTCCAGTAATATTCTTTACCCGGAACGACACCGGAAAAGCTGACTTGACTGTTTCTATATTCACCGACAAGCAGTACAATATTAGAATTAAACGTAGAGTCTTCGGAAACTTCGGCTATGTATCTTTCAGTGTTGGAATCACCGGTCCACTTTAATGTAGTAGACATGCTAAGATCGTGACTGTCGTCCGCGGGCGAGTTCAATACCGGCTTGGAGGGTATCAAAGAAGCAAGGTCAAGAGTTGCCGCGTTGCTTACCACGGATTCATTAGAATACCTGTCGACTGCTGTAACGATATAATAATTACCTTTTGTAACCGAATACTTCGCGTCGTCAGAAGATAAATATGTTTCCCCGGTTTTTCCGAATATGTTAGCCGGATTTTGTACGTCGGGCGGATTGTTTTCCGATCTGTATACCATATAAACAAAAGCCGTGTCCCCGCCCGCGGTGGCCGCCGGCTTATCCCAGTGCAATTCGTATTTCCCGGAGGATGAATTCACTTCGAATCTCAGGTTGGCTGGCGCATTGGGCGCGCCTCCTCCGCTTTTCCAATCCATTTTAGGAGTTAATGCCGGGTGCGCGAAATAATGATATTTCAAAGTATCAAGGCATTTGCCGTAATTGTATATTAAGCTTCTCGAGCTGAAAAACACCCCGCCTTCAATCGTAGCCGTATTTCTGTTTGTATTAATTTCCCAGGCACACTCGCCTTTTGCGAATTGGGTATAACGGTAAGCCGCCTGCCCGATATAGGTGTGTCTTCCGTTAAGAAAAGAGGGTGAAGTCCAAACGCCCTGATATCCTCCGTAACTCTCCCAGTAAAGCTGTGGCATAATATAATCGATATAAGGATCGCCCTGCATAGCAGTGCCCGTTGTATCGGTGTAGTTTCCGGCAAGCCACGCGGCCGGATCGACATAGATAGAATTATTTACGGAAGGATTTCCGGACGGACTTACGCCGAATTTTATCCACGGTTTAACCGCGTTAATACTGTCGGCTATCATCTTCAGAAGTAGATCGACGTTATTCTTTCTCCACGCTGCTTTATCGGTAAATCCGTTGGAATACTTCGCAAAAGTCGCGTCATCGTTAAACGATCCGTAATCGGAGTAAGGATAGAAATAATCGTCGAAGTGAATACCGTCTACGTCGTATCGTTCAACAATATCCATTACAATACGCAGAACATACTGCCTAACTTCAGGAAGTCCGGGATTCAGAAAACGGTACTGGCTGCTGCTGCACTTAATAATCCAGTCGGGATGTTCATTGATTACATTATTTGCCGAAACCTGGCTGCCGTTCTGCAGCTCCGCCCGGTATGGATTCAGCCACGCGTGAAGCTCCATCCCACGCTTGTGCGCCTCCTGTATTGCAAATTCAAGAGGATCGTAATTCGGATCGGAAGGAGCTACGCCCTGTGTTCCGGTTAGGTAAGCCGACCACGGTTCGTAACTGCTTTTATAAATCGCATCGCACACAGGGCGCACGTGAAAAAATACGGCATTCAATCCGATATCTTTATCCGTATCGAAAATGCTGATGAGCTGGGATTTCTGACTGCTGATTACTGCAGCACTCGTACCTGTTGTCGTAGGCCAGTCAATTCCGAGTGAAGCTATCCACACGCCTCTGAGCTCGTGCTTGGGTGATTCGAATTGACCGAAGGCCGCTACATTTAATGATATTAAAAACAGTAATAAGAATTTTTTCATAACCGCCACTTCAAATTATTGAAATATTAAAATTTTCCTTTGAGATCACGAATGTTTCACAAAGTTTAAATTTACTCAAGTTGACCGCCAATTCTTTTAAACCGTTAAAACGGTTATAAATAATCAACTCTTGTTAATAACACCGGGATTAATCCCGGTGTTAATGTGAACGAAAGATTCGATATTTATCTGTTTCAACAGTTTTTAAATCTCAAACAGTCAACTTGAGTACTATTTAA
>CAWBBX010000001.1:0-14395 GCA_963787005.1 uncultured Bacteroidota bacterium | reverse complement strand
AATGTATTGCTATAGTTGCGTCAAAGAGAGCCCGCCAGATTAACGACGAGAATAAGATTGAGTACAACGCGCTGCTTAGCACTATTCCTTCTTCCGGAAGCGACGACGAAAGCGAGGATATTGAGAACCCCGCACAGCTTAAGATCTCCCTCGATTTCGAAAAAAAGCCTAAGGCTCACCTCCAGGCTCTGGATGAACTTCTTGAAGGCAAGATAGAATATAAGTACAAGAAATAGAAACCGCTGCGGCAAAGCTGCCGTTGATCGATTTGAAATTCTAAATTTTATTCCGAAATTATCCGGCAGCCGGAATGTCCCTTCCGGGTGGTTTCGGAATTTTTATTTCACCCATGCCGGCTCCCCGAATCCCCGATCCGGCTTTATCTTCAAAAAAGCTATGCACGATGATATCTTTTACCGTAAAAAAATCATCCTCGGCGTAACCGGGTGCATCGCCGCATACAAATCCGCTCTTCTTATACGTGAATTAATAAAAAGAGGCGCCGAAGTTAAAGTTGTTATGACTAACTCCGCGACGGAGTTCATTTCGCCTCTTACTCTCGCGGCTCTGTCTAAAAATCAAGTTATTGTAAATACATTTCCTCCTGATTCTCACAGTAGCACCGGTACGGGCACATGGCATATCGATTACGCGCTTTGGGCCGATTTGATGATCATCGCTCCCGCAACAATTAATACCGCGGCAAAGATTGCGCACGGCTTCGCCGACAACGCCTTGACTACCTTGGTTACTGCTTTAAGATCTTCCCTTCTAATCTCGCCTGCGGCAGATACCGACATGTACGAAAATAAAATAACTCAGGGAAATCTGCGCAAGCTGGAAGAGGCCGGCTATTATGTTCTGCCGGCGGAAGCAGGCGAACTCGCTAGCGGACTTACAGGTAGAGGACGTCTTCCCGAAATTGAAAAGATAATCGACGCGGCGGAACTTGTTCTTTCGGGTTACGTAAAAGATTTGGCAGGCAGAAAAATTTTAGTTACCGCCGGCCCTACTTATGAAGATATTGATCCTGTAAGATTTATCGGCAACAGATCATCGGGCAAGATGGGATACGAGATCGCGAAAGCTGCGTACCTGAGAGGTGCGGAGGTAACTCTTATTTCCGGACCGTCGACGGAAATTTCGTACCAGGAATTTGTTTTGAAGAAAATCAGGTCGGCGGCGGAAATGAAGAAAGCCGTTGACGCCGAAATTAAGAAGAACGATGTTCTTATTATGTCGGCCGCCGTTGCCGATTACAAGCCGAAAAGCGCTGCTCTGAAAAAAATTAAGAAAGAAGATAAACTTACTTCTATTCAATTAAGCTTAACGGAAGATATACTTGCGTCTTTGAAAAAAAATAATAAGATAGTTATCGGCTTTGCCCTCGAAACAGACAACGAAAAGAGCAACGCCATTAAAAAGCTTAAGAGCAAAAATCTCGATATGATTGTGCTTAATTCTTTAAAGGATAAAAAATCAGGATTCGAGGTAGATACTAACAAAATCACCGTAATTCACAGATCGGGTAAAAAGGATAATTTTCCGCTATTGACCAAGTTTCAAACCGCGAATAAGATTTTATCCGAGTTAATTAAAATTTCTAAGTAAGAACCTGACCGGCCGTCCCGTGACCGCAAATAATATCAGCATGGAAAAATCAGCCAAAGAACTATTAATTCAATCATTGATCGATCAGAAAGCTATTTTCGGCGACAATCTTTATGAGCCGGAAATAGTAAGAAGAAAGACTGTTGTAGTGAAACGCGCCGGAGCCAATACCGTTAAAGAGCCGCAGCCGACGGCTGAAAAAATACATTTGAAGGAGGACGATATCGAGGAAGAAAATTTATTCGAAGGGCCCAAAGAAGAGTGGGAAAAAACGGGTGATTTGGAGGAGCTCAACAAGCTTATCTGCGAATGCCGGAAGTGTCCGCTCGGAGCTACACGCAACAAATTCGTCTTCGGCTCGGGAAACCCTAATGCCGATGTATTAGTGGTAGGCGAAGGTCCGGGGGCCGACGAGGACGCCCAGGGCCTGCCATTTGTGGGAAGAGCCGGAAAGCTCCTAACCGATATTCTTAAAGCTATAAACTTTGAGCGGGATGAGGTTTACATTGCGAACGTCGTTAAATGCCGCCCTCCCGGTAATCGAACACCCCTTTCGACGGAGATGGAAACATGTCTTCCTTACCTAGCTAAACAGATTGAGATAATTAAGCCGAAACTGATACTTTGTCTGGGCAGAACCGCGGCGCAGGGACTCTTGAACAAGCGCGACTCTCTTACCAGCATGCGCGGAAAAATATTCGAGGTTAAATCTATTAAGACTATGGTAACTTATCATCCGGCCGCTCTGCTCCGCAATCCCAACTGGAAGCGCGGCTGCTGGGAGGACGTACAGAAATTCAGAAAGCTTTACGACGAAATGAAATAAAACTCGCCCGGTCCCTTAATTTTGATTACCGGGTTTTTTAGGGAATAATCTGATTTTTTAAACGGGGCAAAAATTTTTCTCGGGTTAATCAAAATTATCGCTCAAATTTGATCTTTCTTTTTCATATTTTACACAAAACAATTTGCCAATTAGGGAATTGATTGTTATAATAAATTTCTTAATGAAGCAGTACATTTTACTACAGAAAACACGGCATGTCCAAGATTAAAAAGCAAAACATTGTACTCGATAATATAATCCCGGCCGAAGTAAAGCCGCCCGCCGCCCCGGAAATTGAAGCATCGGTTCTCGGTGCGATGATGATAGAACAGGAAGCCGTCCCGAAGGCGATTGAACTTCTTACCCCCGAAAGTTTTTATCTAAAAGAACATCGCCTGATTTTCGAGGCAATGCTCGGTTTATTCGACGCGGGTGAGCCGATAGATACAGTTACGCTTTATGAAGAACTTAAAAAGAGAGAACACATCGAAGAGGTGGGAGGCGCGGTTTACTTAAGTAAACTTTCGCAGATCATCTCCTCCGCGGCAAACGTAGAATATCATGCTAAGATTATTTTAGAAAAAGAAATTCTTCGCGGCTTAATTTCCAGTTCGCACCAAATTGCGAGAGCCGCTTACGAAGGTACGGAAGACGCTTTCGATATATTGGACGAAGCCGAGAGAAAAATATTTGAGATTACGGAGACCCATCTAAAAAAATCTTTTTCGGGAATGGACAGGGCGGTTAGGGACGCTCTTGAGTATATCGAAGCAATTCACTCCAATACAAAACAAAAATTTTCCGTTCCGACCGGGTTTTACGAACTTGATGAAATGCTTGGCGGATTTCAGAAGTCAGATCTTATTATAATTGCGGCCAGGCCTTCCATGGGTAAAACGGCGTTAGCACTTTCACTTGCAAGAAACGCAGCAATAGATCATAAAGTCCCGGTAGGTATTTTCAGTCTAGAAATGTCCACCATGCAGCTTGTAATACGTCTGCTTTGTGCAGAAGGAAGGCTAAACGCGCATTTAGTTCGAACGGGAAAGCTGCCGCACGAAGAGGGCGTTAAGCTCAGCAAGAATGCTCACAAGCTTATTGAGTCTCCTATCTTTGTCGATGATACGCCGGCGCAGACTGTTTTGGAGATTCGCGCGAAAGCCAGAAGGCTGAAGGTAGAGCACAACATTGGTGTAATCATTATAGATTATCTTCAGCTTATGCAGGGCCCGGCTGGATCTGAAAGTCGTGAAAGAGAAATCTCGCACATTTCAAGATCTCTCAAATCCCTGGCAAAGGAGCTGAACATCCCCGTCATTGCTCTTGCCCAGCTTAACCGCGCGGTCGAGGCGAGAACCGACAAGCGACCGCAGCTCTCGGATCTTCGTGAGTCAGGTTCCATTGAGCAGGATGCCGATGTTGTTCTTTTTCTGAATAGACCGGAATATTACGGATTTAAGTCTTTCCCTGATGACGGGAGTCCCACCGACGGTATAGCCGAAGTTATTATCGGTAAGCAGAGAAACGGGCCCACCGGTGACGTGCGCCTGGCCTTCATAAAAGAGTACGCACGATTCGAAAACCTAGCCCACGCCAGACAGATAGAAGAGTACAGCAACGTTACTACGAACGAGGATATAATTTGAGTCTAAGTCTAAGTTTGACCCACTTGTCGAAAGCACAATTTAGACCTAGACTTTTTAATATAATTTGATTTATTACTTACATCTTTAGTTTAAGATTAAGAGTAAGATTAAGATTAAGAGTAAATTTAAGTTAAAGATTAAGGAAAAGGGAAAATACGGTGGTTAAGAAAAGCATCTTCCTGCTGATAATATTGTCCGGATTTTTGAACGCTCAGATTTTTACTCCGAAGGATGTTGAAGTCTGCAGCTCCAAGTTTAAGATGGCTTTTAATAAAAATTTGGAGAGTGAACCGATAGGCGATGTTATAGCCGCTGTGGGTAAGAGCTTTCTGGGAACGGATTATGTGGCGCATACTTTGGAGAAAGGGAAGTACGAACAACTTGTTATCAATTTAACCGGACTGGACTGTACAACGTTTCTCGAAAACTGTCTTGTTTTCGCAAGATGCATTAAAGAAAAAGATACCACCTTCGCAAACTATGAAAAAGAGTTAGAAAAGATCCGCTATAGAAACGGGGTAATAAATAAGTATCCTTCTAGACTTCACTATTTCGCCGATTGGATATACGATAACCAGAAGAAAGGTGTAGTAAAAAATATATCGGAAAAAATCGGCGGCTCGCCGACAAAATTTGATGTGGGTTTTATGTCAACTCACCCCGATCTTTATGTTCAACTGAAGAACAATCCTAAATTTATTCCTGATATTAAAAGCCAGGAAGAAGCTATAAACAAGAGAGAATATTACTACCTTCCCAAGAAGAAAGTCGCCGAGCTTGAAAAGGGGATACACAACGGCGACCTAATCGCCATCACCTCAAACGTAAAGGGTTTGGATATAAATCATGTGGGTGTCGCAGTAAAAATGAAAGACGGCCGCATTCACTTTATGCACGCTCCGAACGTCGGTTACAAAGTACAGATTACAGACGAGCCCCTGGCGGATTATTTGATGAGAGTTAAAAAGGATACTGGGATAATCGTTCTGCGGGCGCAGGAACCGAAATAGAATTTGTAGGACGAAACGCCAGTTTCGTCCACTTAGGCAACTATGTTTGTGCTAATTGATTTTGTTCTTGTTCTGGTCGAAGCCGGAGCTTCGACCCACAAGAGTTGAGTTTCATATTTAAACTAAAAATCTATTTGTTTTATTTGTAGGACGAAACGCCAGTTTCGTCCACTTAGGCAACTATGTTTGTGCTAATTGATTTTGTTCTTGTTCTGGTCGAAGCCGGAGCTTCGACCTACAAGAGTTGAGTTTCATATTTAAACTAAAAATCTATTTGTTTTATTTGTAGGACGAAACGCCAGTTTCGTCCACTTAGGCAACTATGTTTGTGCTAATTGATTTTGTTCTTGTTCTGGTCGAAGCCGGAGCTTCGACCCACAAGAGTTGAGTTTCATATTTAAACTAAAAATCTATTTGTTTTATTTGTAGGACGAAACGCCAGTTTCGTCCACTTAGGCAACTATGTTTGTGCTAATTGATTTTGTTCTTGCTCTGGTCGAAGCCGGCGCTTCGACCTACAAGAGTTGAGTTTCATATTTAAACTAAAAATCTATTTGTTTTATTTGTAGGACGAAACGCCAGTTTCGTCCACTTAGGCAACTATGTTTGTGCTAATTGATTTTGTTCTTGCTCTGGTCGAAGCCGGAGCTTCGACCTACAAGAGTTGAGTTTCATATTTAAACTAAAAATCTATTTGTTTTATTTGTAGGACGAAACGCCAGTTTCGTCCACTTAGGCAACTATGTTTGTGCTAATTGATTTTGTTCTTGCTCTGGTCGAAGCCGGAGCTTCGACCTACATTAAATATATTATTATTTTATCAAGCTTCTTAATAGTTTAAGATTTTTTATATCTTCTTTATAATCTTTCCTTTTGGGAGTCTCAAGAATCTTAGGCACGCGTACAAGTCTTTTGTCGTTCATTATATTTCTAAATCCTTCTTTACCGATGAAGCCTTTACCTATATGTTCGTGCCTGTCCACTCGGCTGCCGAGTTCTTTTTTACTGTCGTTTATGTGAAAGCATTGAAGCCTGCCGAGTCCGATTATTTCATCGAAGTCTCGAATAACCTTTAGATAATTCCTCCGATTTTTTATATCGTATCCCGCGGCGAAGATATGAGCCGTATCTATGCAGACGGTCATTCTATCTTTCTCTTCAACCAGATCGATTATATCTCTCAATTGTTCGAAACGGTAGCCGAGGGTTGTCCCTTGTCCCGCTGTCGCTTCCAGCATGCTCGTTACTTTAAATCCATTTGTCTTTTCGTGTGCTATATTTATCGATTCGGCGATCAGCTTAATGCCGTCCTTTTCTCCGAGGCCAACATGCGCGCCCGGATGAAAATTAAGATGAGGAATGCCGAGCTGCTCGCATCTTCTCAGTTCATCGATAAAAGCGCCGCGGGATTTTTTCAGTATGTTTTTGTCTTTTGAACAGAGATTGATCAGATATGAATCGTGCGAGACTACAAATTTTATATTAGATGACGCGAGCCTATCTTTGAATTTTATGATATCGCTATTCGTGAGCGGTTTCGAATACCAGCGGTTATTGTTCTTTGTGAAGATCTGCATCGCGGTGAAGTTTAGTTTTGCAGCTAAAGGGACGGACTCGGCCACACCGCCCTGTATCGAAGTATGTGCTCCTAGTAAATGATCCAAATTTAATTTTTACGGTTATTAATAAATAAATAGAACTTTTTTGAAATGACACACATAATAAATTGATTGATTTTTAACAACCCCGAGGGGGTGACATAGTCATTTTAAAGACGCTCCTTCGAATGATAATAATGTTACACCTGTCTGCTGCAGGCAAGCCTTCGGTGTTCAATCTATTTCGGGAATACTGTTTACTACAACAATATCATCCCATCGGGATTCTCTAAGTATGATCCAATCTAAATGACATAGTACAATATAATCCGGGAAATAAAATTAAAGATCGTTTTGTGTTAGCTAAATAATTAGAGAACTATGATTTATTGCTGCCGACTATTTCCCTTAGACTTTCTTCAACGGACATCTGCTCGATGCCGAATGAACGCAGCTTATCGGTGTTCATGGAAACATCTTCGACCTTCGGGTATTCCGGCTTATCATCCAGAGAAATCTTATCTATTAAAGTTTTATCGAATTCCGCAACGTCGCAGAGGCGTTCACCAAGCTCTGCGCGACTTAACCGTTCTTTGCTGCCGAAATTTATTATAGTGCCTTTGATATCTTTTCCGCAGAGCTCGCCGATCATCCGCGCCGCATCCTTAACGTAAAGCGGTGTCCGGAACTGATCAATAAATAGTTGTACTCTTTCCCCGTTCTTTAAAGATTTGTAAACGGAATCGAAATGATTAACTGAATCATTTAAAGCGAGGCCATACAGCGTGGCCGCGCGCAGGATTATGTAATTATCGAATGTCTCTTGAATCTTAATTTCCCCCATTAGCTTTGATTCCGCATAAAGAGAAACCGGGATGAGCTTCGATTCTTCTTTCAGCATTGAGCCTCTGTAACCGGCGTAAACAAGATCGGTTGAAGTGTAAATTAGCATAGAATTATGCTTATCGCAGAGCTCCGCCGCTTTTTTTGCGGATGTTACGTTGGTCGCGTAAACGTACTTTGAGCCGGAGGCAAATATCTCTTCCTGTAAAGTAACCGCCGCGGTATGAACAACACAATCCGGTTTAAATGAAGAGAAAATACCTTCCAATTTATTAAAATCATTTACATCGACGGAGGCAGAATTATAATTTCCGCAGTTGCCCCGGCGTTTATGAAAAAGGGTAAGTATCTCGTTTGATTTTGATAATTCCGAATTAAGATATTGACCGAGGAATCCGCTTCCGCCGGTAATAAGTATTTTCATGGTAGACACACCTTTCCTAAAATTGTTCCGCGGGAGGCTCCCGTTACCCCGGGTACGTTCGATGGATTTCCGGATATCGTTTCGTTTGCGAGCACGGCAAAGCACAGAGCTTCTTTTGCATCGGGGGAGATGCCTATATTCTTCACATTTAAAACTTTCACGTCCTTACCAAAATATTTCTTGAGCGATCTTATCAAATATTTATTTCGCGCTCCGCCGCCGCTGATGAAAAGCTCTTGTATCTTCGTCTCTTTTTTTATGAAATTCTCGTAACCGCGGTAAACTCCGTAAGCCGTAAAATCGGTTATCGTAGTCATCCAGTCATTCTTGTTTAATCTGCCGAATTTTTTCAACAACGGCCCAAGAAATTCTATTCCGTAATATTCCCTGCCGGTAGATTTAGGAGGCTTTTTTTCAATAAACTGATCCTGCTTTTTCAGTGCAGTCAGCAGATCATTATTTAAATTACCAGCCGCGGCTATGCTGCCGTTCTTATCATATTCTTGGCGGAAGAATTTTTTTGCAAGCATGTCGATCATCATATTTCCGGGACCGGTATCGAAGGCTATTACCCCATCGGCTTTCCCGTTTTTATTTAGGACAGTGATATTGGAGATTCCTCCAATGTTTAAAAGAGCCCTATTTACCTTCGACGAACTGAACATAATGTAATCGAAGTAGGGGACGAGCGGCGCCCCTTGCCCGCCCAGCGCCATGTCGCCTGTTCTGAAATCGCCGACAGTTAATATGCTCGTTTTTTTCGCGATGACGCCCGGATCACCTATCTGAAGCGTGGAGCCGAATTTGTATCCGTAATAATTTTTTTGAGCAGGAAGATGATGTATCGTCTGTCCGTGTGATCCGATTAGATCTATTTTTGAAAGCGGTATCTTAGCTTTTTTGCAAAGCGCGTTTACTGCGTCGGTGTATATCATCGAAATTAAAAAATTAAGTCTGCAAATTTCGGTAACGTTTCCGCCGTTAGGCGCGGAGTTTTCGAGAAGTTTCTTTTTTAAATCCTTCGGAAAAGGAAAAGTGATGAATTCCAGCTGCCTAATTTTCGTCGATTTGCCGTTTCTCTTAATTTCCGCGAGTACGGCGTCAACTCCGTCTAGCGAAGTGCCTGACATAAGTCCGATTACTTTTTTCTTCTTTTTATCCGCCAAGGCGGCAACAGTCTTTAAATCCATATATTTAATATATTAAATGAGCCGCATTCA
This sequence comes from uncultured Bacteroidota bacterium, assembly GCA_963787005.1. Classification (GTDB taxonomy): domain Bacteria; phylum Bacteroidota; class Ignavibacteria; order Ignavibacteriales; family Ignavibacteriaceae; genus FEN-1297. The sequence goes on along the minus strand of CAWBBX010000001.1, from coordinate 5,217 downwards.
TTCACATTTTTCCGAAAAATAAGGAATTATGCCCGGATTTTATGACCCAAAGTTCTAAAAAAAGCATTATAATTATAAGTTCAAATTTGTATATTAGAGACGATTTTTAACAATTAAATTCCTATTTCAACATGAAATACATACTTGCCGGCATGCTGTCATTATTTTTATTTACCGTTTTATCAGCTCAGACAAAATATCCCAAAATAAATAAGCAGATCGAAGAGGGAGACTTTACTAAAGCCGAAACGATGATAAACGACGTTCTTGCTAAAAACGACCTCGACAACACCGAGCGGTACAATCTGAAATTTGAGATCGATGTAATGCACAGGATACGCCTGGACTTCAATAAGTCGGAATCGGATGTAAAAGAGGCGCTGAAGAAATATTATCCTAATCTCGATGAAAAAATGATGTCGGCCTGGGAGAAGAGCAAATCTCTCGAAATGAGGATGATTGACGGAAAGAAGATGTTCTTTCATAACGCAGTACCTAATCTCTTCAGGATAAATAAGGAAGCCAAGAAACGCAAAGAGGAAGTCGACGGAGCAAAGCCTGATAAATTGCAAGAACTTCTGAAGACCCATCTGCCTGTATCGGTAAAAGATTGTGACGCTTCGAAAAACGGTTTCGGGAACCCTGTAACCATGAAAATCGGCTACACAATTACAGTTGATCCGGACGCAGTTCCGGCGGGGCAAGTAATAAGATGCTGGCTGCCGTATCCAAGAGAAGACGCGCCCAGGCAGACCGATATTAAACTTTTATCGGTAAACTCCGACGAATATGTGATCGCAGACAACTCTCATCCCCAGCGTACTTTATACTTGGAAAAAACAGCGGAGAAGGGGAAGCCTACAGTTTTCAAAATGCAGCTTGAGTATACCTCTTACTCCGAGTTTCATAATATCGATCCGGCTAAAGTTAAGCCGTACGATACGAATTCAGAATTATACAAAAAGTATACTGCCGAAAGACCGCCGCATATCGTGTTTACTGAAAAAATAAAGAAACTCGCTAAAGAGATTGTAGGGGACGCGACAAATCCATACGAAAAAGTTAAGAGAATTTACACATGGATGAACGATCACATTCCGTGGGCAAGCGCGAGAGAATATTCAACAATAAATGATATCCCATCTTACTGTCTGTCTAATATGCACGGCGACTGCGGAATAATGAGTCTCACTTTTATGACTTTGGCAAGATGTAGCGGGATACCTTGCAAATGGCAGAGCGGCTGGATGATGCACCCCGGAAGCGTGAATCTGCATGATTGGGCAGAGATTTATTTGAACGGCTACGGCTGGGTGCCGCTCGACCAGAATTTCGGCATACAAAAATATTCGAGCGATCCAAAAGTTAAATACTATTATATCGGCGGCATAGATTCTTATAGGATGATTGTAAACGACGATTACGGTCAGCCGCTGTTCCCGGCAAAGATTTATCCACGCAGCGAGACAAACGATTTCCAGCGGGGAGAGGTCGAGTGGAAGGGCGGGAATCTTTATTTCGATAAGTGGGATTACCATATGGACGTGCAGTATATCAAGAAATAACCGGGTGAAAAATTCCGTGTTTCATATTCTTGCTGATTATAATTAAGATATTTAAAAACATTCTACCGGATTTATGCGTCATTCTTCATTGGCAATAATTTTTCTCGTGATTTTTACGGCATCTGCATTTCCGCAGCAGTCCCAGTTTTTCGATGCTCCTTTCGGCGGCGGCGGCGGTTATACGCCCGGCTGGTATATGCCTAATGTGGACGCAGTAAATTCTAAGCTGGAGGGGTTTGGCGTGCCGAAACTTTCTAACGGAGGTTTTTATACTTCGGGTGGAGCAGGATTTATATATTTAGGATTTTTAAAATTCTGCAGAATAGGCGGGATGGGATTCGGCGGCTCGTATTCCTCTTCTTCCGTTGAGCATTATTATCCGATCGATTCACAGACTTTATCCGGCTATGATCTCCATAAAAAAATTACTTATTCTTTAGGCGGCGGAGGATTAACTTTTGAATATACTTTGCCTTTCGTAAGAACTTTCGGGATATCGGCCGGCGCCATGATAGGTATGGGGAGTCTTCAAATCGATATTTACAAAAATACCGGAAGTATGAGCTGGGACAATACTTGGTCGGACGCCGGCGGAAACGGCGGTCAGAATCAGCACATTTCGCTCAAAAATAATTTTTGGATGTTTTCGCCCACGTTGAATATAGACGTGCCAATCTACAGGATGGTTGTTGTGCGTTTAGGGATGGGCTACCAGTTTACTTTCGGAGGAAGCTGGTCGCACGACGACGGCGCTGATCTTACGGAAGTTCCGTCCAGCGTTAGCGGAAATTGCTTCTTCATTCAATCGGGTGTTTTTATAGGATTATTTTCTTTCTAGGGATATATGAAAAATATTTTAGTAACAGGCGGAGCCGGATTTATAGGCAGTAATTTTATTAATCATGTTTTAAATAAACATGACGATTATTTTATTGTTAATCTTGATAAGCTAACTTACGCAGGTAATCTCGAAAATCTTAAGCCTACTGAGAGAAATAGTAATTATAAATTTGTTAAGGGAGATATAACCAACGCACAGCTCGTGCGGTATATCTTCGAGAAATACAAAATAAAATTTGTAATAAATTTTGCCGCGGAAACTCACGTTGACAGAAGCATATTGGGATCCGAAGTTTTCTTCAGAACCAACGTCATCGGAACAAACGTTCTTCTGGAAACGTCGCGGCAATTCGGTATAGAAAAATTTATTCAAATATCGACTGATGAAGTATACGGCAGTCTCGGCGCAGAAGGGAAGTTTAAAGAAACAACGCCGCTTTCTCCTAACAGTCCTTATTCCTCGAGCAAGGCTTCGGCGGATTTGATGTCTTTATCTTTTCAGCGTACTTATGGACTTCCCGTATGCGTAACGAGATGCTCAAACAATTACGGCTCCTACCAGTTCCCCGAAAAGCTGATCCCGCTGATGATCGTAAACGCTTTACACGATAAAAAGCTTCCGGTGTACGGTGACGGTTTGAACGTACGCGACTGGATATACGTTATCGATCATAACAAAGCAATAGAATCCGTACTGGAAAAAGGTAAGCCAGGTGAGGTGTACAACATCGGAGCCGACAGCGAGATGACGAACATCGATATCATTAAGCTGATCCTTAAACATTTGAATAAGTCGGACGAGCTTATACAATACGTTAAGGATCGTCCCGGCCACGACAGGCGCTACGCAATAGATTCATCTAAAATAGAATCGCAGCTGGGATGGCGGCCTTCGTTCTCTTTCGAGAGCGCTCTGTCGGATACCATAAACTGGTACCTTGAAAACAACTCATGGTGGGAGCGGATTATCAGCGGCGACTATAAAGCATACTATAAAAAACAGTATGGAAGTAATTAAAAATTTTTAATTGAAAAAATCAGGGTCCATTTATATGAAAAAAATCTTAATCGTGTTAATTGTCTTCTTCGGTATTTCAACATCGTTTTCACAGACGGAAGAAAAGCAAAACACCAGCAACTCGTCGATGCTGCAACTGAGCAAATTAAGTGTGACGGTCGGCGGGGATTTCTTGGTTACCGGTTCATTCCCTGCTTTTGTTAGTGAGAGAGTAGATGAATTAATTACACAGCTGCACAATCAGGTTCTCTCGAGAGGGATAGGAAGCATAACCGACCCTATAGTGGTACAACAGATAGAAAAAAAACTCAATCAGTTTTCACTCAGGAATATAACATTGAAGCATGCAGACGGTACCGAACAGAAAATTGATCTATTGAAATTCAGATTAACCGGCGATTTTAAGGATAATCCATATTTAAAGAACGATGACGTAATAATTTTTCCTCCCTACAACATCAAACAGAATTTTTTCTCGGTTGCGGGTGCGGTTAACAGTCCCGGTTCTTTCACTTTTATGAAGGGTGACAATCTTTCCGACGCGCTTCTCTTTGCGAGGGGTATCAATAAATCGTACGATGATGTTAACGGAATAGTGATTAATCGTATAATCGAAGATGGCCGTGCTATAGAGTCCGATACCGTAGGTATAAGCGATAACATACCACTGAAGCAAGGTGATAGAATTGTAGTGCTTGGAAAAGAATCGGGCAGAGAAGCACGAAGTGTTCTAGTGGCTGGAGAAGTCAATAGTCCCGGATACATTCCTATAACAAACGACGGTACTACATTAAGTGAGGCAATAAAAAGCGCCGGAGGATTTAAAGAATCGGCTTCATTGAGAAGAGCTAGGATCTATACGGGTAATTCGGTTCAGCTTCTTTTGGAAAGAGAATACGGTATAACGTTAAAGGACCATCCTTACGTCTTAGATACAAAATTAAACGATGCCTTACTGAAATTAGAAGACGCGATGATGCTTAGAATGTCCAATATAACAGAGGTAGACAGCGCATATTTTTATTTAGAGAACCGGATGCGTGTATTAAACGATGGAAGTTCGGTTGATTTCAGCAAGTTGGATGATACCTCTTCCGCGGCTTCAAAATATATTGTGCACGATGGTGACATAATAATAATACCTCAAAAGGAAAATTCAGTTTATGTCTACGGTCAGGTTTCCGATCCGGGTCATGTTCCGTATGTATCAGGGAAAGACTACAAATACTATATAGAAAAAGCCGGGGGTCTGGGACAGTATGCCGATACTCCAATAATGGTTATCAAAGCCCGATCCAGACATTGGATCGAAGCAGAAAAGCAAGGTGTAAAAGTAGAAAACGGAGATTATATTTGGGTGCCTAGAACGCAAGTACATACGTTTAATTATTATGTCGGTTTGGCGGGCCATTATCTAAGTATAGTGGCTAGCGTTGCAACCATTTACCTCTTGCTGAAAAGCCTATAGGATAGGGGATCCATGACGAAAGGCCGGTCTAAACAGCCGGCCTTAATTGTTTTAAACGCAGTAATTTCAAGCGGAAGCATGGATCACCGAATAAAGGAATCAGAGCGAGGTACATAACAAATGAATTAAGATACTTTTTTAGATACTAGAACTTGACATTGAAGAATAAAACTATATATTTGGTAGGCTGTTTTAGATTTTGTTTGACAAGAGAAAAAGTTAGAAAAAATCTAAAAATTTTCCAAAATTTTGAAATTGTCTCTTGACTTTATATCCGAGAGGCAGTAAATTTGAAGCCCTTCTTAAATGAAGGTAGTTTTTATAAG